>DATHQY010000064.1:0-2335 GCA_035482215.1 Polyangiaceae bacterium
TGTAGCCGGCGTGGGAGATGGTGACGATCATCTCCTCTTCCTGGATGAGATCCTCCTCCGTGATCTCGGCCTCGGTCGGGACGATCTCGGTGCGGCGCTTGTCGGCGTACTTGGCGCGGATCTCCTCGAGCTCCATCACGATGACGTCGAAGAGCAGCTTGGTGTCCGCGAGGATCGCGCGCAGGCGCGCGATCGTGTCGGAGAGGGTGCCGTACTCGGCGGCGAGCTTCTCGGTCTCGAGACCCGTGAGGCGCGACAGGCGCATCTCGAGGATGGCCTTCGCCTGCCGCTCGGAGAGCGTGTACGGATTACGCCTTTTGGCCTCTTCGATCTCGCTCTCGGGCCGGCCGGCACGGCGGACGAACGCTTCGAGCCCCGCGAGGGGGAGCGCCATGAGGGCGACGCGCGCCGACTCCGAGTCTGCCGAGGCGCGGATCGTCCGCACGACGAGGTCCACGTCCGTAATCGCGACGCCGAGGCCTTCGACGATCTCGCGCTGGTTCTCCGCCTGGCGCAGCTCGTAGCGTGTCCGCCGGCCGACCACGTCGCGCCGGTGGGCGATGAAGGCCTCCAGCGTCTCCTTCAAGTTGAGGATCGCAGGACGCCCGTGCGTGATCGCCAGGTTGATGACGCCGTAGCTCGTTTGCAGGTCCGTCTGCCGATAGAGGTGGTTGATGACCACCTGGGGGATGACGTCCTTCTTCAGCTCGATGACGAGGCGGATGCCGTCCCGGTCGCTCTCGTCGCGCACGTCCCCGATGCCCTCGAGCTTCTTCTCCCGCACGAGCTCCGCGATGTGCGCGGCCACGCGCGCCTTGTTGACCTGGTAGGGGATCTCGGTGACGACGATCTGCTCTTTTTCGCCGCGTCCCGGCGACTTCTCGACCGACAGGCGCGCGCGCATGACGATCGATCCGCGTCCCGTGCGGTATGCCGACTCGATCCCTGCGCGGCCGTAGATGAGCCCCGCGGTCGGAAAATCGGGGCCCGGGATGAAGCGGATCATGTCGTCGATCGACGCGTCCGGGTGGCGCATCAGGTGCACCGTCGCGTCGATGACTTCGCCGAGGTTGTGCGGCGGGATGTTCGTCGCCATCCCCACGGCGATCCCGTTCGTGCCGTTGACGAGCAGATTCGGCACGCGCGCCGGCGTGACGACCGGCTCCTTCAAGCGGTCGTCGAAGTTGGAGACGAAATCGACGCAGTCCTTGTCGAGGTCCGACAGAAGCTCGACGGCGAGCTTCGTGAGCCGCGCTTCGGTGTAACGGTAGGCGGCCGCCGGATCGCCGTCGATCGAGCCATAGTTTCCCTGGCCGTCGATGAGCGGGTAGCGTAGCGAGAAGGTCTGCGCGAGCCGGACCATCGCGTCGTAGACCGCGGCGTCGCCATGCGGATGGTACTTGGCGAGCACGTCTCCGACGATGGAGGCGCTCTTCCGGTACCCCGCCGTCGGCAGGAGGCCCTGCTCGTACGCGCTATAGAGAATCCGCCGGTGCACCGGCTTCAAGCCGTCGCGCACGTCCGGAATGGCGCGCCCGATGATGACGCTCATCGCGTAGTCCAGGTAGGACGTACGCATCTCCTCCTGGATGGAGACGGGGACTCTCTGCTGCGGCGACGCGGGCGGGTTCGGAGGCGACGGAGGATTCGGCGGCTGGGCCATCGGGATCGCCGTATTTAGCCTGCGCGAAGCTCGCTCACCAGCCTTTACGCCGCCTAAAGCGCGCGGCTAGAAGAGCTGTCCCACCGCGAAGTAGGCGCCGATCGGCGTCGCATCGGGTGACCACGCGACGTCGCCCCGAAGCACGAACGCAGACCCCGATTGCAGGCGGAAACCGCCGCCGATCCCGTACTTGAGCCCGAGCCCCGTTCCGTCGAGAGCCGGCTGGGGCGTCGTGTCCGCCCAGACGCGTCCGCCGTCGAAGAACGCGACGGCGCCGAGGACCATCGGCTTGCCGAGCAACTGAAAGTTCGCAAGTTCCGAACGAACCTCGAAGTTGCCGAACGCCTTCACTTTGCCGTAGTAGCGCTGGCCGGGGATGCCGCGGACGCCGTCCTGGCTGCCGAGCGCGTACGTCATGTATCCGTTGTTGAAGCGCGAGAGCTCGTAGAAGGGCGGCGAGCCGTAGAGGAGGTCCGCGACGATGCGGGCGGCGAAAACGATCCGCGGCGTCCAGAGCGGGACGAAGAAACGCCCGATCGCCGTGGCCTGCTCGTAGCGGTACGGGAAGTGGCCCCCGCCACCCGGACTGAACCGGATGTCGACCGTGTCATACGAACCGCTGTGCGTGGAAACTTCGTTGTCGCGGTTGTCCCACTGGATGCCGGCGGTCGC
>DATHQY010000065.1:0-8041 GCA_035482215.1 Polyangiaceae bacterium
TACAATCGTCCAAGGGCGGTTCCGTGCATCCCGCCGCTCCCAGGCCGCCCACGCCACCCAAGAGAAAAGCGAGCAGCGCACTGCTGGCTCGCGCGGGTCGCGTGACTCGCCCGGCTCGCGTGGCTCGAGCGGTCCATGCCGCGCGGGGGACGGCGCGCCCTTTCACTGGAGCTCGATCTCGGCGCGCAAGCCCACACGGCCTGCGCCAAGGAGGGGACTGACAGAGAGACCGCTCATTCGGTCGCTTCTTTTCGCGTTCGCGTGTTTCGGCCAGGCGATCCAGGTGATGGCGCCCACCGCGGCAAGCAGGCCGCCCGCGATGTACAAGCCCGTGCCCCACGCCGCGTCGCGGCCCTGCGTATTCACGTCGGAGCTCAAGGCCCCGCAGACGGCCGTACTGGCTATGCCGGGGGGCCTGCAGCCCGACGTGCCCACGGATTGGCGCAAGCTCGCGGCATCGTCGGCTTCATTCTGCGAGGAAAGCGCGAAGTAGAGGCCTGCGCCCGCCGCCAGAGCCCCTGCCGTCACGAGACCCAGCGACGTGACCGTGCGGGCATCCAGGGCCGTGCGAAGGGGGGGCGGCGCGACCGGGCCGACGAACGGCGCGGAGTCGAAGGCGATCGCCTTGACGGCGCGGTTCTTGTCCCCCGCGCCGAGCACGACGGTCGTGACCACGGGATCGTGTCCCAGCGACTCGAATCGAAGCTCGTGCGCACCCGGATCGAGCCGAATCGGCCTCCCGTCGAGCCCGTTCACGAGCATTTTTCCGCTCTCGAAGACGCGAACGTCGGTCAAGTCGTGCCCCGAGGAGTCGGCCATGGCGAAGACCACAGTCGGCATCGCTTCGAGCACCTGGCCCAACCAGAGACCGCACTGTGCGCGCACGATGGTAGGGCATTCCTCGGCGGCGCAACGGGTGAACTGGGCCGTCGCCTCGGAGTATTTTCCGGCGTCGCGAACGAGCTGCCCCCGGTCGGCCGCGTCGACACAAGCGCGCTTTTCGTCGTCACCGTCGGCCGCATGGCTAATAGCGCTCCACGATAGCGCCGCGACGAGGGCGACGGCGAATGGCACGTTCTTGGACAAGCGCAGGCGAACCAGCGCTTTCATATCGCACCTTCCTCACGCGCATTTCGCACGCGGCGGGCAGTGCCTGCTAACGTAAGCGCGCCTCCGTGAGCGTCGCGCGCCATCACGATCCCTCGGCCACGGGCGATACGACCGATTGGCGCACGAGCCCGGACGACGAGGCCGTCGATCGGCCGCGTACCGTAGGTCGGTACGTTCTCTGGGGCGTCATCGGATCGGGCGGCTGCGCCACGGTTCACCTCGGCCGGCTCGTGTCGGAGGGGGGCTTTTCCCGCACCGTGGCGGTGAAACGACTCCACTCCGAGTACTCGGCGGATCCCGACTTCGTCGCGATGTTTCTCGACGAAGCGCGGCTCGCGGGACGCATCCATCATCCGAACGTCGTGCAATCGCTCGATGTCCTCGGCTCGCGGGACGTGCACGGGACGCGCGAGCTTTTCATGATCATGGATTACGTGGAGGGCGAGACTCTCTCTCGCCTCGTGAGCCGCTGCGGTACGCGCGGCGAACGCCCTCCCGTGCCGATCGTCCTTTCGATCATGAGCGGCGTCCTGCGCGGCCTCCACGCCGCCCACGAGGCGCGCAGCGAATCGGGCGAGCCCCTCGAACTCGTTCATCGCGACGTGTCGCCCCAGAACGTCGTCGTCGGCGTGGACGGCGTCGCTCGTTTGCTCGACTTCGGCATCGCCAAGGCTATTGGGCGCGTTCATACGACACGTCAGGGCGACTTCAAAGGAAAGGCCGCCTACATGGCGCCGGAGCAGGTTGTGGGCACCGCCACCAAGCTGTCGGACGTTTACGCGGCCTCGGTCGTTCTGTGGGAGGCCTTGACTGGGCGGCGACTCTTCAAGGGCGAAAACCAGGCGGCCATCCTCCACCAGGTCGTCGCGCTCGACATCGCGTCCCCGCGCAGCGTCGTGCCCGAGGTGGCGCCGGCCATCGAAGCGATCGTCATGCGCGGCCTCGCCCGCGATCCGGACGACCGCTTCGCGAGTGCGCTGGTCATGGCGGAGGCCCTCGAGAAGGCCAGCCCGCTCGCATCGCACTCCGAAGTGGGCGAGTGGGTGCGCCGCACCGCGCGGGACGAGCTCGCCGAGCGAGCCGCGAAGGTGGCCCTGATCGAGAGCGCCGAGCCGGGGGAGCTGATCGCGATGGCGAGGCGCGGGCCGGGGTCGGCCGTCGACGTCGATCCCTCCTTGCCCATCACCCGAATCGAACGCGCCGCCGCGGCGCGAGCGGCGCATCAGACCGCGCTCCCGCGGAAACGCCGCGGAATCTACGCGGCCGCGGTCGTCCTCGCGCTGCTCCTCGCCGGAGTGCCGCTCGGTCTTCGCTGGACCCACCGCGCCTCCCCCGGACCCAACACCGAAGGCGCACGACGCGCCCTGCCCGAGGTGGAACCGCCCACGGCGGACAGCAATCCCGCAGCGGCGGAATCCGTGGCGAGCGTCGAGGCACCGAACGAGCCGATTCCGCCGCCCTCGGCCCCTATGCATTCCGCTGTTCCCCACAATCGAACCGCAGCT
This sequence comes from Polyangiaceae bacterium, assembly GCA_035482215.1. GTDB lineage: Bacteria > Myxococcota_A > Polyangia > Polyangiales > Polyangiaceae > Palsa-1150. The sequence goes on from DATHQY010000065.1 coordinate 2,616, forward strand.
CCCTCGGCCACAGCGCATCACGCCGCTGCCCCCGCCAACTCGGCGTGCACGCCACCCTTTCTCATCGATTCGGCGGGTCGGATGCATTTTAAGACGGAATGCCTCTGAGTCTCGTGTCCAATTCCGTGAACGCCGAAATAAGCGTCAAGTTAGCCGCCGATCGGTCGATTCTCGGCGCGTCAGTCCGTTCCCGGCGTACGCAGTGATCCCCCCAAACGATGTAGGTACCGAGCCGATCGAAGGATCAGGCACGGTCGCAGACATCGTTATGACGCGAAGCAAACTCGTGGTCACGAAAACCGATGGCCATTGTCGCGCAGGCGCTCGACGACGCTCACGATGCGCGAAGGGGAGGGCCACAGTCGGGCCTGTTTGGCCCCGTTGGCCACCGCTCGGACTACGTGAGCGCAGCTTGTCGCTGGGGGCTCCCGGTCATAGGTCTCTCTGCCAAGACGTGGTCCCCTCTCGGTATACGAATTTGCCTGCCGCTCGCGCCGAGTTCGGCGACCGCGTGGACCGCCTGGGGACCTATCTCGCGCGCACCGATCCACTGGCGGATGAAGCCATGGCGGCTGCGGGCCGGATGCCCGACCGAACCGGGTGGAGCCTCCTCTTGCGGATGCTGCAGTCCGACGCGCGCGGCACGCGGGACACCACGCCGGACGTCTCGGATGTGCCCGAGGCGTTCCACGCGTTCGTTCGGGAGGCGTCACGCGTTCCGGTTTGGGTCGATTGGGACTTGGTGCAGAGAGGTGGCCGTGTGCTCCTCCGGGCGGGCCCGCTCGGGGGCCTGGTGCTGGGGCTCAAATCGCTGGTGCTCGCGTACGCGTCGCCGGGCGGCAACAAGCCGCTCGTTCGGACAGGACAGCTCATCGAGCAAGCGGCGATGCGCCTGTACGAGACGGCGCGCTTCGTCGGGGCCACGGTGACGGACACCCAGGGCAGCCTCCGACCGGGCAGTCCTGGTTGGCAAACCACGCTCAAGGTGCGCCTCGTCCACGCGCGTGTCCGACAGATGATTCTGGACTCGGGGACGTGGGACGCGGCGGCGTGGGGCGCGCCGATCAACCAGCACGATCAAGCGGGGACGCTGATTCTCTTTTCGGTCGCGGTCCTCGAGGGGCTGCGCCAACTCGGGATGACGATCACGGTCGAGGAAGCCGATGCGTACATGCATCTCTGGCGCTGGTCGGGGTGGCTGGTCGGCGTCGATCCGGAGCTTCTTCCGGCCACCGAACGGGAGGGCGCACGCCTCGGAGCGCTCATCCGGGCGACGCAAGGTCCGCCGGACGACGACTCGCGCGCGCTGACGCGATCGCTCCTACTTTCGGCTCCGCGAAATGCGGGCCAGCGCGGCGAAGCCCGCGTGCCGATCGTGAGCGCCGCACTCTGCCGGACCCTCATCGGCGACGACGTGGCCGATGCGCTCGACGTCCCCCGGACGCCTTGGCAACGCGCGGTCCCCGCCGTCCGCCGGCTCGTAGCGGCGGTCGAGTTCGCGACGAAGGCCGTCCCCGGGGGGGCCGACTTCGCCCTCGATCGGGGACGTCGCTACTGGGAGCGGGTCGAAGCTCAGCGAGAATCGCGGCCGAGCGCGTCGACGTCGTCGTAAAAACGCAGCGCGTGGAGGAGGCCGCTGTCTCCGCGCTCGAACACGGCGAATCCCGCTTCGGCTGGCGCGTCGCCCGCACCCGCCGTGGCCGTGTACTCGAGCGCGCAAAGGCGCCCGTCGTCAGCCCGCGCGCTCGCCACGACGGACACAGGCACCAAGGTCGTTTGGGGCGCCGCGAGCGCCGCGTAATGCCCCTGGAGCGCGCCGCCGCCTTCTCGCTTCGGGTGGAGCGCACCGCGGCTGTCGAAGAGCGTTGCGCCGTCTTCGAAGGTGGCGACGAGGGCCGCGATGTCACCGCGGGAGCGGGCGTCGAGGTACGCGGCGACGGGCGGTGGCACGACGGTGCGCTCGCTCGGAGCCAGGAGCGGCGTGCGTGCGGCACGGCGATCCCGGAACGCGCCGGTCGAATGGTAGATGCGCATCGAGACGACCCGCTCGGGCTTGCGCTCGGCGACGACGGCGACGGGAAGCCGCACGGGAGCTCCTTGCTGCGTGAGCGCGAGGACACCGTACGTTACGTCGCGATCGGATCCCATCACGAATCCGTCCCGCTCGAACGACGCCTGGTGTTCTGCGAGCCACACGGCGATCTCGCGGAGGCGGACACCGAGCGGAGCACCGCCGCCGGTGTGCCCGAAGAGAGGATCGTCGACCGTGGCGCGTTCGCCGAGCCGGATCGCGAGCGAATCCGCCTCGCCGGAAAGGAGAGCGGGCCAATACACGTCGGACAGCCACCCGCGCAAGCTCGATTGTGTGCCTCGGTCCACGGTGTCCACCATCTTCTCAAGATATAGCGGCTTCTGAGGCGGGCGTCTTTTTTCACGGCTCGGGCGGAGATGGTCTCGCTTGCGTCCTTGCGTCGCTCGCCCTCGCGACAAACGATTTGAGGGTGCCCGAAGGTTCTCTCTTCGCCCGCGTGCCTCCGCATGTCTCGATCTACGAGGTCGGTCCTCGCGACGGTCTCCAGAACGAGCGCGCGACGGTCCCGCTCCACAGCAAGCTCCGCCTTATCGATGCGCTCGTCGCGAGTGGTCTCCGCCGGATCGAGATCACGAGCTTCGTCTCGCCCAAATGGATCCCCCAGCTGGCCGATGCCGACGCGGTCGCCCAGCGGGCAAAGCCCCCGCCCGGCGTCGCGTTCAGCGCGCTTTGCCCGAACGCACGGGGACTCGAACGCGCTCGGGCCGCGGGGATCGGCGAGATCGCGGTCTTCGTCTCGTGCAGCGAGACCCACAACCAGAGGAACGTGAACAAGAGCGTCGAAGACACGCTCGCCGCGTTCGAATCGACGATCGGGCCCGCCCTCGCGTTCGGCATGCGGGTGCGCGGGTACGTGTCGACCGTCTGGGGATGCCCGTACGAAGGGCCGACCGATCCGCGCCGCGCAGTCGCCATCGCCAAGAAGCTTCTCGACATGGGCTGCTACCAGATCTCGCTCGGAGACACGATCGGCGTCGGGACGCCGCGACAGACGCAGCAGATTCTCGAGCGCATGCAGGACACGATTCCGCTCGAGAGGCTCGCGATGCACATGCACGACACGCGCGGCGCTGCGCTCGCCAACGTCCTCACGGGCCTCGAGATGGGCGTCCGCGACTTCGATGCGAGCGTGGGGGGAATGGGCGGGTGCCCGTACGCGCCCGGAGCGGCCGGCAACCTCGCGACCGAGGATCTTGTGTACATGCTCGACGGGATGGGGATCGAGACGGGCGTCGATCTCGATCGACTGGTCGAGGCGGGGAGGGTCGCGGAAAGCCTCGTCGGCCGCCCGCTGCCCGGCAAAGTGCACCAGGCGGGCGTCCGCAGCCTGACCGCGTAGGCGCGGAGGCCCGTACCTCGCGGCTCGCGCCGCTACATCTCGATGTGCACTTCCACTTTCTCGTGGGGCGGCTTCGTCTTCTTGTCCGGGTCGAGCGCCTCGGGCGTCTTCAGAAATGCGAGGAGCGGCAGGACCAGGAGAAACGTAATCCCGGCCAGCAGGAAGAGCTTCTCGAATGCGAGGAGGGTCGCCTGTTGCTGCACCGTGCGATCGAGGGCTTGCAGCGCGAGGTTCCGGCCGAGGATGGCATCGAAGCCGCGGGCCGTGAATCCTCCCGTCATCTGCCGCAGGCGCTGCATGGTCGCCATCGAACCGCCGGTCACGTGGGCGACCAGCGCCACTCGCGCCTCGCTTCCGAAGCGCGTCAGGACGGTCGCGGCGACGGCGAGCCCGATGGATCCGCCCACTTGCCGGAGCAGGGAATTGAGCCCCGTGGCGTCGGCCATCTGGTGGCGCGGGATCGCGGAGAGCGCGACGGTCGAGAGCGGAACGAAAAGGCACGAGAAGCCGATCCCCTGCGTGGTCAGCGCCCAGATGATGTCGCGCTGCCCGGTGGCGAGGGTGAAATGGCTCATGTCGTAAGCCCCCCACGCGATGAAGAAAACCCCCGCGCCGATGACGACCCGAGGCGACACGGCGTTGTAGATCCGGCCGACGATGGGAACCGCGACCATCATGACGAGCACGCGCGGCATGAGCGCCATGCCGGCTTCCGTGGCGGTGAAACCGAGCAGCGTCTGCATGAAGAGCGGCAGGAGAAACATCGTCGCCATCAGGAGCGCGAACATCAGCGCGCCGATGAGCGTTCCTGAAAGAAACACGGCGTCCTTGAAGAGGCGGATGTTCACCGCGGGGACTTCGCACGTGAGCTCGCGGACGATGAACGTCGCGATGACGACGACGGAGACCGCGAAGGCCGCGGTGATCACCTTCGAGTCGAACCAGTCGTACGTCTCGCCCTCTTCGAGAAAATACTGGAGCGTGCAAAGGCCGACGACAAGGAGCCCGATCCCGAGCCAGTCGACGTTCTTTCGCTGCTTGTCGGCGAGCTCGCGGTTCTTCGCGACGATGTCCTCGTCCTCGTGGACGAACGCGGCGACCATCGTCAATCCGAGGAGGCCGACCGGAACGTTGATGAAGAAGATCCACGGCCAGGAATAGTTGTCCACCAGGAAGCCGCCGAGCGTCGGCCCGACCGCCGGGCCGAGCATGACCGCCATCGCGAAGAGCGCCATCGCCATGCCTTGCTCCTTGAGCGGGAAGGTCTGACGAAGGATGGCCATTTCGGTCGGCTGCAGGGCGCCTGCGCCGAGCCCCTGAAGGCCTCGATAGACGATGAGCGCGGAGAGCGATCGCGCCGTTCCGCACAACACGGAGCCCACGAGAAAGAGCGCGAGGCAAAACATGTAAACGCGCTTCTGTCCGAAGAGCCGCCCGAGAAACGCGGTGAGCGGCATGACGACGACGTTCGCGATGATGTACCCGGTGCTGACCCAGGTGATCTCTTGGACCGTCGCCCCGAGCGTCCCCATCATGTGCGGCAGCGCGACCGAGACGATTGACGAATCGATGGCGCCCATCAGCGTGCCGAAGGTGATCGACAAGGTCACGAGCCACTTGTTCGGGCGTGCACGCGCGATTCGCGGTGCAACCGGCCCGCGCGAAACCGGCGGCAGCGGCTGAGCGAGAGGGGGCGAAGCAACGGCCATGACTTCAACAAACCTCTCCGGGGGCCCGCGCGCAACCTCGTGCTTGCGCGTTCACGGAGTTAGCGAGCATAGGGACCGATTCTCCACAGCTCGTGCACAGTGCATATTTCATTTGTGGAATTTGAATCTGAAACGAACCTTGCGAAATTGCACGCTCGTGCCGATGTGTTCGAGGCCAAATGCCCAGAATTGCTATACGGACGCGTTTGGCACGCACATCGCAATAACGTCCTTCGGCACCGCGCAGGCCGGCTCTCCCCCCCCGGGCCCCTACGCGGTGCCGTTT
>DATHQY010000066.1:0-3631 GCA_035482215.1 Polyangiaceae bacterium
TGCCGACGCCGCGACCCGACACGTTCGTGATCTTCTCGGCGGTCGAGAACCCCGGCATGAAGATGAGATTCATGCTCTCGCGGTCGTTCATCCGCGCCGCGCGTTCGGTCGAGACGATGCCTTGCGAAATCGCCTTCTGGCGCACCCGCTCGGGATCGATCCCACCGCCGTCGTCCGATATCTCGATATTGACTTTGCCGCCTTCGTGGAACGCCCGAAGAACGAGCTTGCCGGTCGGCGGCTTGCCGCGCGAGGTGCGCACTTCGGCGTTCTCGATGCCGTGGTCGACCGAGTTCCGCACGATGTGGGTCAGCGGATCTTTGATGGCCTCGATGATGGTGCGATCCAGGTCCGTCTCTTCGCCGATCATCTCGAGCTTGACCTGCTTGTTGCAGGTGACGGCGAGGTCGCGGACGATGCGCGGGAACTTGCTCCAGACGCTGCCGATCGGCTGCATTCGCGTCTTCATCACGCCTTCCTGGAGCTCGGTCGTGATGAGATTGAGCCGCTGCGTCGTGCCGAGCAGCGCCGCGTCCTTGCTCTGCCCGGCGAACTGGAGAATCTGGTTTCGCGCGAGAACGAGCTCGCCGACGAGATTCATCAGCTTGTCGAGCAACCCCACGTCGACCCGTATGCTGGAATCCGTGACGGCCGCCGCGCGCGCTTCGTTCTGCGTACGAAGTGCGTCGAGAACCGCGTCCGGCGCGACCGCCCCCTGGGCCACGAGGATCTCGCCGAGGCGGCGCGGGTCGTTCTTCTGCTGCTCGAGGGCCGCCGCAATTTGCTTGGGCGAGGCTTCGCCCTTGGCGATGAGGATTTCTCCGATGCTGGGCTCGCTCGTCGTGGGAACGGCCGCAGGCCGGCCGTGCGCGATGGCGTCCAGCCGGCGAATCAGCGGTTCGTAGCTCTCGGTCCCCTCGTTCGATGCCGTCTCGACGCAGCGCAGGATGGAGCGCACACCGTCGACCATGCTGAGGAGGACCGACGTGATCTCGGGCGTGAGAGCGAGCTCGCCGTTGCGGAGCTTGGAGAGCACATTTTCGCCGGCATGAGCCAGCGCCTCGAGCTTTGGCAGGCCGAGAAACCCGGACGTTCCCTTGATCGTATGGATTGCGCGGAAGATTCCGGCAATGCGGTCCGAGGCCGTAGGGTCGCTCTCGAGCGCGACGAAGTCCCGATCCAGCTGATCGAGGTTTTCGCCGCTCTCCACGAGAAATTCGCGGAAGATCTCTTCGTCGTCAGCAGACATCCGCCCGTTCCCCCTCCGAGCTGCGGTGCGCGATTCGCCGTCGCGGCTTGTCCCTTGGACGGTGCGCGCGTCGCGTGCCTTAAGATGAAACTGAAGTTCGCGATACGCGCGGAGGGTGAACTAGGAGCTCACGTCAGGGCGAACTGCCCCGATCGCGGCCCCTGGCGCTTTCCGAAGACAGCGGGGGCCCGCGCCGGCTCGGCAGCACGCTCCGACGCACGGGCCGCCTCGTTACTGCGTGACGACGTTGCCGCTGGAATCACAAGTATAGAACGAGTTGTATTCTCCCACCGCCGTACCGGCGGATGACACGTTGTCTTGCCACGCGCACGTGGGTTTGCAGCAATCCTGCATCGTGGTCGTCGTATAGCCTGAAGCAAACGACGAATCCGCCGCCGCCTGCGCGGCCGTCGTCACGTTCGGATCCGGATTGGGAAGGTTCTGCGGCGCGAGCTCGCAGCCCGTTACTTGGGTGAGATGCGCCGGGCACTGCACCTTCTTCGCATACACCTTCCAGTTCAAGTGGTAGAACGTATTTGGCGCGTTCGATTGGATGCAGGATTGAGTCGTCTCCTCCGCGACGCTGCTCGACGCGGCCGCGATCTCGTCGCAGTCGCTGGCGATCTGCGACTGGCATGCGGTGGACGAGAGCGTGTCGGTCGTAATCAGGTTTTCGTTCGTGTCGCACGCGGGGACAATCGCGGCTTTTTCCCCGCCGTTGCCGCCTTCGCCGACTTCGGGGAAGCCTGTATACAAGTACTTGCCGGAAGCGCTCTTCTGGCTGAAGTTGGGATCGCACGCGTTGTTGGCGCCGAAGCCACCCGCGCCCATGTACACGTCGAAGTTCTGGCCGCCGCCGGCGGCGGTGTTGAAGGCCTGCACGACGAGGGGTGGCGGCACCGGCACCGCCGAGGCCCCGCTACTCTGGCCGGCGACCTGCGCTTCCGCTTCGTTCGGGACGTCGAAGACGAGCTGGTAGCACTGGCAGCAGGATCGGGTGCCGCTGGTCCCGTTCTGGTCGAGCGCTTGATCCGGATCGTGGCCGACGACTGCGTAGTTGAACGGGGGCGTCGGGCCGAAGTCGTCCTTCGCGGCTTGCGCCATCTCGTCGCCGAACAGAATGAATCGAGGGCAGAGGAAGCCAATCTGCGGATTGTCCGGCTTCGTGCCCTCGCAAGCGCTCTGCGCGCTGCACGTGCCTCCGCACGCCGTGCTGGTATCGCCGGCGGTGCAGCCCGGGACGGAGAACTGGTTGTCGCACTGGTTGGGCGGCCCGAGCGCATAGCTCGCCGGGCCTGACGCGGCTTCCGCTGCGCCGTCGGTCCCCGACCCGCTGGTGCTTCCGGACCCCTCGCCGGATGCGCCGCTGCTGTCCGCGCCAGAGACGACCGTGGAACCGGAGTCGCCGCCGCTTGGGCGTGGAGCGCCGTCGGGCATGGACGTCCCCGTCGTGGCGTCGGCGGACGTCATCGTGTCGGGCACGCCGCCATCGGGGCTTCCGGCACCGGCGCTGGGCGGCGCGTTCGCCGTCGTGGCGCACGCCGGGAGAGCCGCGAGAGCCGCGAGACGGACCGGAAACAAGACCCAAGAGAGAGAGGCCAAAGACAAGGACGGAAGCGTTCGCATCAAGGCGAAACGCTGCCACGTCCCGCCCTGAGGCGCACGCGCCATGGCCAGCGGCTACGCTCCCGGATCAGCGGAGGGATCGCCGGACGGACTTCGTTCGAAGCCCGGGCAGTGAAGCACGGGGAGCCGCGGGTACTTCGCAAAGCGAGGATCGACGTCGTGCAACCGGCACCGCCAGAACGTCGATCCACGCGCCGACGAAGCGACCTTCGCGTGAGTGCAGTGCTCGCAGAGGCCGACGTCGACCACGCCTCCGGATCCGCCAATCAGCGCGGCGGCGGGGGAGGAGGCGGCGGCGGGGGAGGAGGCGGCGGCGGAGCCACTTCGACGACGTCCCACGCGGGCGTGTGGTTACTCTGCGGCGAAGCCTTGCCGCCCGACATCGGGAAGGCCGAGCTGCTCGTCGGCTGGTTCCAGATGTAAACAGCGGGGTACGAGGTCGGCTTGCCCGAGCCGTCGTCGACGAAGCCGGCGAGATAGAGCTGCGATGTCGACTCCATCGTGCCCATCTTCATGTTCTTCACGTTGAACTGCACGCCGTTCCGCGCCGAGGAGAACACGAGCCAGTAGTAGGTCTTGCCGTTGCACGTCGGGTACTCGGGCGACCAGCGTGGCCAGCTGTTCGTGACGCCGGGGCTCTTCGCGCCCGTGCACGCCGGCGGATCGTTCGCTGCGAGGCGCGTCGCCGTTCCGCCCGCGGACGGCACGACGTTAATCTCCGCGTCCGCGTTGTAGTACATGGTGTTGGTGGGCGGC
>DATHQY010000067.1:0-4974 GCA_035482215.1 Polyangiaceae bacterium
CTCGGCGATCAAGTCCAACGAAGTCAGCGGCTCGACGGTCATGGGCGGCGACTTCACGGGCGGCCCGACCTACTACGACTACGCGGCGCCGGCGTACTACCCCGCCTTTGCGACCGCGAGCGCCGATTCGAGCTGGACGCAACTCGTCGGCGGCGAGCTGACCCAGCTCATCGGCGCACAGAATGGAACGACCGGCCTCACGCCCGACAGCAACGGGAGCAACGTCTTCGGCTACGACGCGGTGCGCTCTCCCTGGCGTGTCGGCTTCGACTACTGTTTGCACGGCACGGCGCAATCGCAGACGTACCTCTCGAAGGTCGTTCCGTTCCTCGTCAACTACGCCACCTCGAACGGCGGTCCGAGCAGCCTCAAATTGACGATTCCGCTCTCGGGATCGCCGATGGGGAGCGATACCTCGGGGACAATCAACGGCCCCGCCGCGATCGGCGCGATGATGGCAGCGGCCAACCAGACCTTCATCGACGACTCGTATACGTACCTGGCGGGCACGATCGTCCCGGAGACGTCGACGCAGAGCGCGATTGGCCCGAACTACTTCAGCAGCACGCTCGGGATGATCGGCCTGCTCACGCTGAGCGGGAACTTCATCGACTACACGAGCCTGTAGGCACGGTTCGTCGGAGCGCCCGGGCGGATCCGGCTAGAGGACCTCGCGCACGAAGAGGTCCTCGAGCGTTTCGCGCTTCGGGATCACGCTTTCGATGCGGGCGCCCTGCGCGAGCGCAAGCCCCAGGGCCGCGCGCAACGCGTCGTCGCCCTCGAGCTCGAGGACGAGCGCTCCGGCCACGTCGCGCGTCTCGCGCGAGAGCGTGGACAGCTCGCCCTGAAGCGGGGCCGGGGCCCCCGCGATCGTCACTTCGGTCCGCCGGCGATCGCGCGAAAGCAGGTCCGATAGCCGCCCGGCGACCACGACTTTTCCCTTCTTCAGAATGCAAACGCGATCGCAGAGGGTTTCGACGTCGCTCAGAATGTGGGTCGAGAAAAAGACCGTGCGTCCCTGTTTTTTTTGGCTTTCGATGACGTCGCGGACCTCTTTGCGGCCGATCGGATCGAGGCCGCTCATCGGTTCGTCGAGCACGAGGAGCTCTGGTTCGTGCACGAGCGCCGCGGCGAGACCCACGCGCTGGAGCATCCCCTTCGAGAGGGTGCGAGCCGCCCGATCCATCGCATAGCCGACGCCGACCTGCGCAAGCACCGCCAGCGTTCGCGCCTCGAGCCGCGCGCCCGAAAGGCCCGACAGGCGACCGCAGAGCGACACGAATTCCCGCGGCGTGAGGTAGGGATAGACATAAGGGTTTTCGGGCAAGAAGCCGACCTTCGCCATGACGCCGCGCGAGGGGACGATCGAGCCGAAGATCTCCATGCTCCCGCGGGTGGGCGCGACGAGGCCGGTGAGCATCTTGATCGTGGTCGTCTTTCCCGCGCCGTTGGGCCCGAGGAATCCGAAAATTTCGCCCCGCGCGACTTCGATCGAGATGTCCGACACGGCGACGACCTGCGAGCCCGTGAACGGCTTTCGGAAAGTCTTCCCGAGCTCCTTGCAGCGGAGGACGACGTCGGCCGGGGCGGAGGTCACGCTCGCTTCTCGTCCCCGCGCCCGTCGGGTCGCGGGTCGGCCTTCGAATCGGGGACGCTCCGCTCCGGCTGCTCGTATTCGTGGAGCTTGTATTGGATCTTGCGCGGGCTCACGCCGAGAACGGTCGCCGCCTTGGACGTGGAGCCACCGCACGCCTCGAGCGTCTTCAAGATCGCGTAGCGTTCGAGCTCGGCGATCGTCGACCCTGGAATGGGAGGGACGCCCTCGCGTGGCTCGGACGTGGCGACGGTAGGCGGCAAATGCTTGTTCTCGATGCGCGGCCCTTCGCACAGAACGACCGCGCGTTCGACGATGTTCTCGAGCTCGCGCACGTTGCCCGGCCACCGGTACTCGAGGAGGGTGCGAAGCGCGTCGTCCGAGAACGTATCGATCTTCTTCCCGTTCTCCGCGGCGTATCGCCGCAGGAAGAAGCTCGCGAGGACGGGAATGTCCGCGCGCCGTTCGCGCAGGGGCGGCAGCTCCACGGTGACGACGTTGAGCCGGTAGAAGAGGTCTTCCCGAAATGTACCCTTCTTGATCTCGGCCTGGAGATCGCGGTTCGTGGCGGCGATCACGCGAACGTCGACTTTGAGCGTCTCGTTGCCGCCGACGCGCTCGAACGCGCGCTCCTGCAAGAAGCGCAGGAGCTTCACTTGCACCGCCGCCGGGATCTCCCCGATCTCGTCGAGCAGCAGCGTGCCTCCGTCCGCCTGCTTGAAGCGCCCCTCGCGCCGCCCCACCGCGCCCGTGAACGCCCCTCGCTCATGGCCGAAGAGCTCCGACTCGAGGAGCGACTCGCTGAGCGCCGCGCAATGAAGGCGCACGAACGGGGCCTTGGCGCGCGGACTGGCGGCATGGATCGCCTCCGCGATGAGCTCTTTGCCCGTCCCGCTCTCGCCCGTGATGAGGACGCTCGCGCGGCTCGGACCGACGCGCGACACGAGCTCGAGGACCGCCTCCATTTTGGCGTCGCTCGACACGATGTGGCTGAAGGCGTTCCGCTCCCGGAGGCGATCGCGGAGCCTCTGGGCTTCTTGCACGAGCGACGCCTTCTCCATCGCTCTTTCGACGACGGCGCCCAGCGCTTCGGGGTCCAGCGGCTTCAAAAGGTAGTTCTCTGCGCCCTTCTTCATGGCGTCGACCGCGCTCGAAATCGTGCCGAATGCGGTCATCACCACGAAGGAGGCGCCGGGGCAGGCCACGCGCGCTTTCTCCATGAACGCGATGCCGTCGAGCCCTGGCATTTTGAGGTCGGTCAGAATCACGTCCGGTCCGAACTCGTCGAGCTTGCCGAGCGCCTTGAATCCGTCGGCGGCCGTCTCCGTTGCATAACCTTCTTCCCGAAGGATTTCGCTCAGGGCCGCTCGCGCATTCGACTCGTCGTCCACGATGAGGATGCGGCCGCGGTGTGCCATTCCGCGACGGTAATGCCCGGCGGAGCCCCCGGCAAATCGACCGGGCCGACAGGCTTTTTTGAGAAGAGCCTCACTTTGATGGTAGAACCCGTGCGGCCGCACCGATTGTCGCCCGTTTACCGTTTTTGGCACGGGCAGCGCAGACGCTGGTCATCTTGAGAGTGCCAATGAGACGCTCCCGTGCATTTCATTCGAAATGGGCCGCTGCACCGCAGGCCGTGGCCTTCATGATGCTCGTTGCGGAGGGACATTCCTTCGCCCAGCCAGGAGCGAACGCGCCCGCGAGCGAGTCGCCTCCGGCGCCTTCGGGTTCCGCGTCGGGGACGGCGGCGCCGCCGGACGTTCCCCCTGAGGGAAGCGACGCCGCCGGTAGCAAGCCCGTCGATTCGCCGGACGCCACGGGGCAGACGCCTCCGCCCGCGTCGAGCGAAGACCGCGAGTGGGAGCAGCGCGATCGAGACATCAATGAGGCGGACACGCTGACGGGCGGCTCCGGCCTGCTGCGCACCCAGCACGCGGAGAGCGGCGCGCCGGGGCAGTTTCGTCTCGGCTTCGTAGGCGAGTGGTTCTCGGCCGGCTTCCTTTGTTCGGCGCAGTTTCCGTGTCCGAATCCCCAGGGTGGGCCCGGCACGATTCAGAGCGACACCCTCAATCACATCGGGGGAACGCTGACCCTCGGTGTCTCGATCGCGAAGCTCGGTAGCGGCACTCTGGAGGGGTACGCGGCGACGGTGGCCTATGCCAACAGCGACAACGCGGACCGCACACCGCTCCTTCAGGTGCTCGGCGATACGGATCTCGGCGTGAAGTACGTCGCCCCGCTCGGCGACGTCGTTCGCCTCGGCCTTTTCACCGAGCTCCAGCTCGTCAACGGGCTCGGGTCGGTCGGTCTGGACGACAGCGGGACCAGTGCGCGTTTTGGCGGTATCGGCACGATCGACCTGCGCGGGTTGAGCACCCCCGCACCCCTTCGCTTCAGCGTGAACGTCGCCTACGTGCTCGACAACACGGCCGATGTCATTTCGAGCGTCGAGCAGGCGCAGGGCCAGCCGATTACGCGCATCGAGCGGTACGGGCTCGGAATCAACCGCGTCGACCACGTCGACTTCCTGGTCGGCGCCGAGGCTCTTCTGGCCGAAGAGCGTGTGCGGCCCTTCCTCGAGACGCGCATCCAAGCCCCGACCAACCGGCAGGGGTTCGTGTGCAATCCGGTCAACCCGAGCAACGACGGGTGTCTGAAGAATGACACCATAGCGCCGACGATCCTCACGCTCGGGAGTCGCTTTTTCCCGTGGAAGCGCGGATTCTCGATCCTCGCCGCGCTCGACATCGGGTTGAGCGGACAGAACGATTTCATCGAAGAAGTGCAGCCTGTCGCGCCGTGGACGCTCTTTCTCGGCGCCGGTTGGGCGGTGGACACGACGGATCGACCGCCGACCGTGAAGATGGTCGAGTCGTCGACCCCGCGTACCGTGCGGCTCGTCGGGTTCGTCCACGAAAAGGACAAGACGGACCCGGTCGTGGGCGCGGTCGTCTCGTATACGGATCATGGGGACCTCTCCCCGCTCGCGACCGCGCCGGACGGCAAGTTCGGAGACGACGTGCCGCCGGGCAAGTACACCCTCGAGATTCACGCGGACGGGTTCAAACCGGGGACTTGTTCGGCCGAAGCCGTCCTCGCGGAGCCGGGCGTCGGCGCTTCCGACAAGGGGTCCTCCGGGAAGGGCACGGGCGACAAGGGCCCCGGCGACGCACCCGCCGACACCTCCGGCGAGACGTCCAGCCACGCTTCGAAGGATTCGAGCGGCACGTCCCCGGCGAGCGCGGGCCGCGCGGAGGTCGACATCGATTGTCCGCTGGAGGCCCTGCCGAAGGTCGGAACCGTGACGGGCACCGTTCGCGATGCCGATACCGGGCAGGCGCTGTCCGGGATCCAGATCGTCCTGGCAGACGTGGCGCACA
>DATHQY010000068.1:0-3154 GCA_035482215.1 Polyangiaceae bacterium
CGCGCATCCTGCCACGAACGGGCTTCTTTCGGCAGAGCGGAAACGCGATCGTCCGTCAGACCGCGCGTACCCCGGATGTTTCTCCGACCGCGCGTACCGCAGATGTTTCTCAGACCGCGCGTACCGCGCGATGCGCGAGGACCGCCGCGGCGACGAGCGCGACGACGACGGCGCTCGCCGCCGCGGCGAACACCGGCCCCGTCGCGGCGATGACCGATGCGCCGAAAAAATCGCCGAGCGGGCGCACGCCCATGATGAGAAGCGTATTGAGGCTCATCACGCGGCCGCGCATGTTCGGCGGAACGCGCGTCTGCATCAGCGTGATCGACGTGGCGGTCACGACGGCTCCGCACGCGCCCACGAAGAGGAGCGCGGCGAGCGACGCCGGGAACGATCGCGCCGCGGCGAACCCGGCGAGCGACGCGCACCACGCAAGGGCTGCGAGGACGACGATGCGTCCTTTCTGGGCGGGGTTCCCTGCCGAAGCAAGGCCGAGCCCGCCGGCCACCGCGCCCGCGCCGCTCGCGGCGAAAAGGATCCCGAGACGTGCGGGGTCGAGGTGGAGGATGCGCGCGGACATCGCGGGCAGAAGAAGAGGCGGCGACGGCCCAAAAAAGAGGAGCGCCCCATAGACGAGCAGAATCCACGGCAGCGCCGCATCTTTGCGCACCGCATCCAGCGATTCGCGGATCGCGCGCGGGCTCGGCGTGCGCGCGGCCGTGGGCGAGGAGGCAGAGGAGTGCGGCGCGCGAATCGCATACAGCGCTCCGAGGACGGCGAAGTAGCTCGCCGCGTTGGCGAAGAAGTTCCCCGCGTAGCCGATCGACGGAAGGGCAATGCCCGCGAGCGCCGGCCCCACCGCCGATGCCCCCGTGAAGATGATCGACTGCAGCGAGAGCGCGTTCAAGAGCTCCTCTTTGGGGACGAGCTCGGGGATCAGGGCGGCGCGCGTGGGCTGATCGAAGCTCAGCGCCGTTCCCTGGAAGAACGCCAACACGACGACCATCCAGACACGGACGACGTGCGTCGCGGTGAGAAGGCCGAGAAGGACGGCGAACACCATGCAGAGCGACTGGGTGACCAGAAGGA
The DNA here is from genome assembly GCA_035482215.1 of Polyangiaceae bacterium. Taxonomy (GTDB): domain Bacteria; phylum Myxococcota_A; class Polyangia; order Polyangiales; family Polyangiaceae; genus Palsa-1150. Next base: position 1,090 of record DATHQY010000068.1, read on the forward strand.
GGCGCCGCTTGTCGACGCGATCGGCGACGGCGCCGCCGAACAGCGAGAAGACGAAGAACGCGAGGGCCTGCGCGAGCGACACGGCGCCGAGCGCGACGGCGGATCCGTGGCTGATGTCGAGGACGAGCAGCGCCTGGGCGACGATCTGCATCCACGTGCCGACCGCCGAGATGACGAGGCCAGCCCAAAGCAAGCGAAAGTCGCGATGCGCGAGGGCGCGGAACGTGCCTCCCGCTCGGGGCGTCGCGGGCGGCGCATGCAGCGGATGCGAAGAGCGGTTCAGCGAGCCGCTCCGGGCGAAGCCCACGCGAGGAGCCGCTCGGGAGAACCGGCGTTGGCGACGCGCTCGGGCGGGATCCATGCGCGCTCGGCGTTGAGCGCGGCGTAGCGCACCCGTTCGAGTTCGTTGGCGTGGTGGGCGTCGCTGGTGAGAACGAACGTCACGTTGCGCTCGCTCCCCCGCGCACGCCGGAGAGCCTCTACGGACAGATCCAGGCGAGGCAATGCGCCGTTCACTTCGAGCGCAGTATCCGTCTTCTCGGCGGCTTCGAAGATCGCGTCGAGGTCCAGATCGATCGGCGTGCGACCGCCGATCATCCGCGCCGAGAGGTGCCCGATCATGCGCACCGACGGGTCCTGCATCGCCGTGACGACGCGCGCGGTCTGCGCGGCCCGATCGAGCTCGAAGTGGTCGTGCACGGAGGCGAGGCAAAAGTCGAACGATCGGCGAAAGTCGGCGTCGTAATCGAGCTCGCCCTTCGGCCCGATGTTGAGCTCGACGCCGTGCAAAAGGACGAACGAGTCGCCGAGCTCGTTTTGCATCGCGCGAATCCGTTCGCGCTGCCCGGTGAACGCCTCGCGGCCGACGCCCGAGAGCGTGCCCTCTGCGTGATCGGTGATCGCCATCGCGCGGTATCCGCGCTCTCTCGCGGCGCGCACGACTTCCTCGAGCGTCGATCGCCCGTCGCCGGACAGCGACGTATGCACGTGGAAGTCGCCGAGGATCTTGCCCATCGGCGCCGGCAGCGCGCGCCCCTCCGCCGCTTCGATCTCGCCGCAGTCCTCCCGCAGAACCGGCGGGATCCACGCAAGGCCGAGCTTCTCGTAAATCTCTTCCTCGGTGGCGCTCGCGACGACCCGACCGCCTTCGATCTCGGAGAGCGCGTATTCGTTGAGCGTCCAGCCGCGTGCGAGAGCGCGCTGGCGGAGCTTGATGTTGTGGCCCTTCGAGCCCGTGAAATAGAGGCGCGCGGCGCCGAGCTGGTGCTCGGCGACGACGCGAACGTCGACCTGCGTGCCTCGATGCGTGACGACGCTCGTCTTGCCGGCGCCGCGAACGAGCACTCGCTCGACGACGGTCATTCCGACGAGGGCGTCCATGACCGCTTCGGGCGCGGAGGCGGCGACGATGACGTCGATGTCGCCGATCGTCTCGGAGAAGCGGCGTAGCGATCCGCAGTACGACGCGTGCGTGACGCCCGGGACTTCGAGCATCCTCGCGACGAGTCGCTCTGCGAGGGGGAGGCCCACGGAAATCGGCGTCCGCCCCACCGTGCCCTGCGCGTCGAGCCGCGCGAGGGCCTGCGCGATCTTCTCCTCCGATTTCGCGCCGAATCCCTTCAACGCTTGCACCTTGTGCTCTTGCAGCGCCGTCCGCAGCTCGTCGAGCGACTGCACGCCGAGCTCCGCGCGGAGTTTGTTCACCGCCTTCGGCCCGAGGCCCTGAAGCCTCAAGAGGGCGACCACGCTGCGCGGATGCTTCTGCCGCAGCGCTTCGAGCTTGGCCACTTTGCCCGACGTGAGAAGTTCGCGGATCTTGTCTGCCGTACTCTTTCCGATGCCCTGGATCTTCTGCAGCTCGGCGGCCGTGAGTTTGCCGAGATCGGTAGCCTGCGCTGCGATCGCCTGCGATGCGCTCTCGTAGGCGCGCACTCGAAACGACTGCGGGTCGCCCTCGTCGAGCATCGTGAGCTCCGCCAGATCGCGGAGCATGTCGAGGACGTCTTGCTTCGTATCCATGCTGCTGGTGATAGCCTTTGCGCCGTGCCCACGAAAGAGGACGGCG
>DATHQY010000069.1:0-6906 GCA_035482215.1 Polyangiaceae bacterium
GGCGTTGCCCATGGCCTCGATCATCGGTCATCACGCGCTCGACGCGCTCGGCGTGAGGCTCGGGGAGACGCTCTTGATCCACGGCGGTGGCTCGATGATGGGCTTCAGCGCGGTGCAGATCGCCCTCGCGCGCGGCATCAAGGTCTTCACCACTGCTGGCTCCACCTACACGGACAAGCTGCGCTCCTTCGGCGCGACGGTGACCGCGTACGGCGACGGGATGGTCGAACGGGTGAAAGCGCTCGGCTCCGTCGACCTCGTGCTCGACACGGTCGGCGGCGCGCTGCCCGATCTGATCCGCATCGTCGAGGGCAATCCGAAGCGGGTGCTCTCCATCGCCGACCGCTCCGGCCCGCAGCTCGGAGTGCGCGGTAACTACGACGCAGGGCTGCCGCTGCGCTACGAGACGTTCGGCGAGATGGCGCAGGCTGCAGCGGCCGGGAAGTTCAGCATTCCCATCGCCCGCACCTTCCCGCTCGAGCAGTGGCGCGAGGCGATGGAGATCAGCATGCGCGGCAAGGCGGGGGGCAAGTTGCTGCTCCTGCCTAGCCCCCCGTCGACCCCGGGGATTCCCTTGAACAGGACACGATAACGACGCAGCGATCGGCCCGCGAACGTCTTGCGTCTCAGCGGAGGGGACCGAACCGCTCTCGAGCGCTCTGACTGTGCAAACCCACTCGTCGGAGAGCCGCTCCCACTTGCGGAACCGACGCCGCACCGCAAATAGATCATTTGTGGGCGATCTCGCCTTCGTTCTCGAAAAACGAAAGCGATTGCGCTTTGCGCAAGTGCGGCAGCTGCTGGGTAGCTCGGTCCGAGGGGAACAATGATGACGAAGACTCTGCATCGTGAACATGGGGCCGCCAATCGCCTCGCGATTCTGTCGCTGGGGCTAGGCGCACTCGTTTGCTGCATATCCGGGTGCGACGGCTCGGAGATCTCGCTGGCGGATGGGGGCCTGTCGTTCGATGGGTCGTTCGCTTTCGACGGGTCGTTTCCTTCGATGGACGCCGGCGTCAACGCGACGGCACTCGCTGCGTCGGCGGACGCGGGGACCGTCGCGGCGGACGCGGCGAGCCCCGCCGAGGCCGCCGCAGACGCGGGAAGCTGTTGTGTGTCGTCGTGCAGCGGCGGGCTCGTGACCTGCGGCGGTGATGGCGGCGGGCCGATCTATTGCGCAAATGAGCAGACCGACAACGCCAATTGCGGCGGATGCGGGATCGTTTGCGCCGCGGGCCAGGTCTGCTCGGCGGGCGCGTGCGTGCTGACGTGCCAGGCGGGCCTCTCCCAGTGCAACGCGTCGTGCGTCAACGAGCAATCGGACAACGGCAACTGCGGCGCGTGCGGAGCGGCGTGCGCCCCCGGTTATGTCTGCTCCGCGGGCGCCTGCGCACTGGCCTGCGGGACGGGCCTCACGAACTGCGGCGGTTCGTGCGTCAACGCCCGCTCGGACAACCAAAACTGCGGCTTCTGCGGCGACGTCTGTGCGAGCGGGGAGGTATGCTCGAACGGCCAGTGCCTCGTCTCCTGCCAAGCGGGGCTGTCGCAATGCGCGAACGCCTGCGTGAACGAGCAGACCGACAACTGCAATTGCGGGAGCTGCGGCCATACGTGCACATCGGGCGAGGTCTGCTCGATGGGCGCGTGCGCGGTCAGCTGCCTGTCGGGCCTCACGAACTGCGACGGCTCGTGCGTCAGTCTTCTCACGGACGACGTGAATTGCGGCACCTGCGGTCACTCGTGCGGACCGCAAGAGACCTGCTCGGGCGGCAATTGCGTCTCCAATTGCGTTGGCGGGCAGACGACCTGCACACCCGACGGCGGAGCGGCGTACTGCGCGAACACGAGCACCGACGGCGCCAATTGCGGGGCCTGCGGCAACGTCTGCGCGCCGGGCCAGGTCTGTACGTCCGGGGTTTGCGCGAGCGCGTGCACCGCCGGACAGGCGCTCTGCGGCGATGCGGGGGGCATCTCGTGCTCGAACGGCCAGACGGCGTGCGCGGGTGCGAACGGGCCTTTCTGCACGAACCTCCAGACGGACGACGCCAATTGCGGCGCGTGCGGGAACAATTGCGGCGGGGAGACATGCTTCGGAGGCGTTTGCAAGTCGAGCCAGCTAGGCGACGGAGCGCTCTGCACCGCCAACTACCAGTGCCAGAGCAACATCTGCTTCGGTTATGGTGGCAATGACGGCGGCAATGGCGGCAATGGTAGCGGCCCCGGTCACTGCTGCGCGGTCGCCTGCTCCCCCTTGGGGGGGGCCTGCGGCGCGCAGGACTGCGACGAAAACGGCGCATGCCTGTTCCCGGGCACTTTCGACGACTCCCCCTTTCTCCAAACGCCGGGTGACTGCCAGAAGGTCGTGTGCAACGGCAGCGGGGGGACCAACTCCCTCGACGACCCGACCGACCTTCCGAGCCCGAATTCGGCATGCCAGATCAATCCGTCCTGCTGCGGGCCTTCGCCGCTGAAGCCATGCTTCACCCCCGCGCCCACGGGGACCACTTGCACCTCGGGCAGCGACCCGGGCGCCAGCGTCTGCGGGGACACGTCGAATGGCAACATCGCGGGCACGTGCGTCGAGTGCAATACCGACGCGGATTGCCTCAACGTGAGCGACGCCGGGACCATGGTTTGCGACAGGAGCCAGGGCCGCTGCCAGTGATCGTAGGGTCCCGCCGGAGTGCTAAACCACCGCCATGGAATACGCACGACTCGGTCATACAGGTCTCGTGGTTTCTCGCGTGTGCCTCGGATGCATGTCGTACGGCGATCCCGATCGCGTCGGAGCGGACGGGACGCGGCGATGGCCGTGGGCGCTCCGGGAAGAGGAGTCGCGCCCCTTCTTCAAGCGCGCGCTCGACCTCGGCATCAACTTCTTCGACACCGCGAACGTCTACACGGGAGGCGCCAGCGAAGAGATCACCGGCCGCGCGCTGAAAGACTTCGCGCGCCGGGAGGACGTGGTCCTGGCCACCAAGGTCCACGGCGCGATGACCAGCAAGCCCAACGGACACGGCCTCTCCCGCAAAGCCATCTTCCAGGAGATCGACGCGAGCCTTCGCCGGCTCGGCACCGACTACGTCGATCTCTACCAGATCCACCGGTGGGACAACGACACGCCCATCGAAGAGACCCTCGAAGCTCTGAACGACGTCGTCCGCGCCGGCAAGGCGCGCTACCTCGGCGCTTCGTCGATGTATGCATGGCAGTTCAGCAAGGCGCAATACCTCGCAGAGCGTCATGGTTGGACGCGGTTCGTATCGATGCAGAACTTCTACAACCTGCTCTACCGCGAGGAGGAGCGGGAGATGGCGCCGCTCTGCAACGATCAGGGCGTCGGCATGATCCCCTGGAGCCCGCTCGCGCGGGGGCGTCTCGCGCGGGGGGCGGCGTCGAGCGAGACGACCTCCCGCTCCGAGACCGACGTCTTCGGCAAGAAGCTCTACGCCAAGATCGAGGACTCGGACCGTCGCGTGCTCGAAGCGGTCGACGCGGTCGCGAAGTCGCGCGGGCTGCCGAACGCGCAGATCGCGCTCGCCTGGCTGCTGCGTCAAAAGGGCGTGACGGCGCCCATCGTCGGCGCGACCAAGATGCAGCACCTCGAAGACGCGGCTGCCGCCGTGACGGTGACGCTTTCTGACGAGGAGGCCAAGCTCCTCGAGGCTCCCTACGTCCCGCGCGCGGTCGCCGGGATCTCCTGAAGGCGTCCGCCGGCTCGTAAGCCGCGGCCGACCGCCAAAACCGGCTAAGGCGCGGCGCGTAACCCGTCGCGCACGATGGCCAAGATCCGCTCCCGCCCCCGTGCGTCGATCCCGAGTCGCTTGCACGCGCCCAGCGCGCCCGTCGCCAGCGCCATCGCCTCGCGAGCGTCCACGTCGCGCCGCACGGCCTTCGCGCGCTGCGCGCGTTTGAGCAGGTGCTCGAACGCGGCGTTCAATTCCTCCTTGAGGGCGCCCAAGGCCCGGACGACGTCGGCCCCCGCGCTGGCGAGGGCGTCGAGAAAGTCCTTCTTCACGGCTCCCTCTTCTGCGATCCGGGCGAGGATCGCAAAGAAGGCCTCTCCCGGATCCTTCGCGGCGCCCCGCTCGCGCGCTTCGCCGACGAGGGCCTGCATCCGGCCGACGACGATGGCCTCGAAGAGGGCTTCTTTGGTCGGGAAGTGCCGATAGAGCGTCCCCACTCCGAGCCCGGCGCGCCGGGCGATCTCGTCAATCGGTACGGCGAGGCCCTCCGCGGCGAACACCGCCTGCGCGACTTCCAGCACGCGGCGACGGTTGCGTTCGGCGTCGGCACGGAGAGGCTTGGGCAATGTCATTGGGGGGCGGACCGTGCTGGTTGACAACCGGAGGGTGCGTTCCGTATAACACTTGAAACCGGAAGCATCGTTCCGATTGTAGCCGACCCACGCGGCGGAGAGGAGGGTTCCATGACCGAGCCACTCACCCCACGCGCCCTGTTCGAACGCTTCGAAGCGGGCGCAGAGTACCGGACAGCGCACGACGGTATGGCCATCCCCTCGGAGGCGAGCGCGAGCCTCGTGCGCCGTTATTTCGAGATGTGGAACACGGGGGAGGGCCGCGTTGCCGACGAAGTGCTCGGTCCGCGGTATCTCGACCACGCGCATCCGCACGTCATCGGCCCTGCGGCGGCGCGCTCGATCGCCCCGCGCTTTCACAGGGCGCATCCCGATGCGCGCATGACGTTCGAGCTCGTCGGCGCCGACGCCGAGTACGTCGCGGTTCGCCGCAGCATGCGCAAGACGCGCGACGGCGAGCCTTTCGAGGTATCGGGGTCGGCGCTATTTCGTATCGGTGGCGGCCGCATCGTCGAGCAGTGGAGCTGGTAGCAGCGCCAAGCCCTTGGCCTGAAAGGCCCACGGAGCGGTGATCGCGGCGAGGAACGCTTTTCGGCACCCGCCGATCCGATCGTTGAATGAACTCCGCTCGGCCGCACCATTAATCATACGCATGCCGCGGAGGCGCGATCTCGCTCGGGGTGGGTCCAATGGTGCATATACGTCGGAAAATCGTATGGCTCGCGGCGATTGCCGCTGCGGCAGGGGGATGCTCGAACTCGGGCGATGACGACGGAGGGGGATCGCCGGACGCCACCGCAGACGGGTCGAGCGGAGCGGACGCGGCGAGCGGCCCCGGCACAGATGCGACGGGCGGACCGGACGGGGCCGTCAGCGACGGAGCTTCGCCGGACGGCGCGCGAAATGAACCGCCGGACGGCTCGGACGCGGCAAGCCCGCCCGTGGAGGACGCGACGTCGCCCGATGGCGGCGCCATGGATGCGGCGCTCGTCGACACGGGCGCCGTCGATTCGGGGGGCGGAAGCACAGGAGCCCTGGACGGTGGCGCGCCCGACGGAGGGTCTGCCCATTCTGTCGCCGACGCGGGCGCGGGCGCGGACGCCGGGGTCCCGGACGGCGCCGCGGATGCCGCCGTGGGTCCCCTCTGCGGCGGCCACTGCGCGGCGGGGGACGTGCTGTGCGGCGGATTCTGTTATCCCGCGGGCACGGGCTGTCCGGCGTGCAACGCGGATGCGTGCTCGCAGAACGGGAAAGCGACGTGCAATGCGCAGGGTCAATGCCAGGTCGTGAGCTGCAACCCGGGCTGGCAGGATTGCGACGGTGACCCGACGAACGGGTGCGAGGCGGATCTGACCAGCGCGGCGACGTGCGGCACGTGCGGCAACGCGTGTTCGGGAGGGACGCCTCTGTGTTCGTCGGGGAGCTGCGTGGCTTCGTGCACGGTTCCGCTGGCGAATTGCGGTACCGGGCGATGCGTCGACCGATCGGACGACCCGAACCACTGCGGTACGTGCAGCACGGTCTGCCCGGCGTCAGCAGGGAACGTGGCGACGTGCAGCTCCGGCTCGTGCGGGACTGCCGCGCCGACGTGCCCGCAGGGGGAGACGCTGTGCAACGGGGCTTGCCTCGCCGACATGACGAGCGACCCGAACAATTGCGGCAGCTGCGGTCATGCGTGCCCGAGCGGAAATGCGGGCGCGCCGGCCGTATGTGCCCATTCGCAGTGCATCACGGGGTGCCCGGCGGGCTTCTCGCTCTGCGGGACGACGTGCGTCGTCACGAGCGCCGACGTGAACAACTGCGGCAGTTGCGGCAATGCGTGCGCTTCGGGCGACGTGTGCCAGCAAGGCGCATGCGCGACGCCGAGCCGCTTGTTGCTCGTGACGGGGCAGGGCACGCCCGATGCGATCGCGCTCGACGACGATCACGTCTACTGGATGGATACGAGCGCCACCTCGATATCGTCCGTCCCCAAGGCGGGCGGCGCCGTGACGACGATCCTCGCGCAAAACGCGACCGAGCCGTTCTTCCTCGGGCAGGGGGGCGATGCGAACCTGTACTTCCAGACCGGCGGCAGCAGCGGCCCCGTTCTGCGCGTTCTGCGCGACGGAACGGCAGCGGTGCAGACCTTCCTCGCGACGCCTCCGGGGTCATTGATCGGCGTCGACGCCACGAATCTCTACTTCGATGTCCCCGGGGTGTACCCCACGCCCGAATCGATCGTCACCATTCCCGTGGCGGGCGGCGCGTCTTCTCCCGATTTCAGCTACGGCCTCGGGCTGAGCGTGCTCCATCAGGTCGTGGTCGACGGCCAGGTGTTCGCAGTCGTGCTCAACGGGGGGAGCGGCGCGCAAATCTTCAACGACGCCGTGGACGAGCTTGAAGTCCATGGCAGCGACACGATTTCCGGGGCCGGATCGTGTGCCTACTATCCGGAGGATATCGCGACCGGAAGCGCCGGCTTCACGCCGATCGGCTCCACGCCGGTCGGTTCCGCCACCTGCGCCTCGGGAGCCTCGCTGTCCAACGCAATCGGAAGCGCGTGCGGCCTCCTGGCGTTCGGCGCTCCTCTCAGCGCGCCCAACATG
>DATHQY010000070.1:0-3969 GCA_035482215.1 Polyangiaceae bacterium
GTCGAGGGGCTCGCCCACCGGATCGCGAGCGGCGACGTGCCGCCGGCCCTCAAGGACGTGTCCCTCCGGACGCTCGATCTGGGCCTGCTCCAGGCCGGCGCCGGGATGAAGGGCGAGTTCGAGAACCGCTTGCGCATGGTCATCGAGGAGGTCCAGGCGTCGCCCAAGCCGATCATCCTGTTCATCGACGAAGCCCACACGCTCATCGGCGCCGGCGGGACCGCGGGCACGGGCGACGCCGCGAATCTGCTCAAGCCGGCGCTCGCGCGCGGTACCCTCCGCACGATCGCGGCGACGACCTGGGCCGAGTACAAGAAGCACATCGAGAAAGATCCCGCGCTGACGCGCCGCTTTCAAGTGGTGGCCGTCGACGAGCCGGAGGACGACGCCGCCGTTCGCATGATGCGCGGCGTCGCGGACGCCATGCGCAAGCACCACCGGGTCGACGTCCTCGACGAGGCGGTCGTCGCCGCCGTGACTCTCGCGCGCCGGTACATCGCAGACCGGCAGCTGCCCGACAAGGCCGTGAGTCTCCTGGACACCGCGTGCGCCCGCGTCGCCATCAGCCTGAGCGCCGTGCCCCCGGCCGTCGAAGACGCGCGCCGCGCCATCGAGGCTCTCGAGCTCGAGCTCGGCGTCCTCGCGAACGAAGAAGCGGTGGGCATCGACGTCGGCGAAAGGCGCGCCGCGACGACGCGGGCGCTCGACGAAGAACGGCCTCGCCTCGCCGAGCTCGATGTGCGGTGGAAGAAGGAGAGCGGTCTCGCCGAGCGCGTGCGAGCCGCTCGCGACGCGCGGCGGCAGGCGGCGACCGCCGCCAAGGACCCGAACGCGGCCGCGGCAAACGCGACCGCGGCAACCTCCGCGGACGCCCCGGATCTCGCGGCCCTCGAAAAGGAGCTCCACGAGCTTCAGGGCGAGAACCCCCTCGTTCTGCCCCGCGTCGACGCCCAGGCCGTGGCGACCGTCGTCTCGGATTGGACAGGGATCCCCGTGGGCAAGATGGTGCGGAGCGAGATCCAAGCCGTGCTCGATCTGGCGGCGCACATGGGGCGGCGCGTGATCGGACAGGACCACGCGCTGGATCTCATCGCCAAACGAATCCAGACGGCGCGCGCCCGCCTCGAGAACCCGAACAAGCCCGTCGGCGTGTTCCTGCTCGTCGGGCCGTCGGGCGTCGGAAAAACCGAGACGGCCCTGACGCTCGCCGAAGCCTTCTACGGAGGCGAGCAGAACGTGACGACGATCAACATGAGCGAGTTCCAGGAGGCGCACACGGTCTCGACGCTGAAAGGAGCGCCTCCCGGATACGTCGGCTTCGGCGAAGGCGGCGTGCTCACGGAGGCGGTCCGTCGCAGGCCGTACAGCGTCGTGTTGCTCGACGAGGTCGAGAAGGCGCACCCCGACGTCCATGAGCTCTTCTTCCAGGTCTTCGACAAGGGATGGATGGAAGACGGCCAGGGGACCCGCATCGACTTCAAGAACACGATCATCCTGCTCACGTCGAACGCGGGGAGCGACGTCATCATGCGCATGTGCGACGGAGGCAAGCACGCCCCCGCACAGGCCGATCTGGAGAGCGCCATCCGCCCCGCGCTCCTCGATGTCTTCCCCGCGGCGCTTCTCGGGCGCATGACGCTCGTGCCGTACTACCCGCTCAGCGACTCCATGCTCGGCCGGATCGCCCGGCTGCAGCTCGATCGCGTGGCATCGCGCGTCCTCGAGCAATACGGCGCGCCGTTCACGTACGACGACCAGGTGGTGAGTCTCATACGGAGCCGCTGCACGGAGGTCGAGAGCGGCGGCCGCATGATCGACGGCATCATCAACGGCTCACTCCTACCCCTGATCAGCCGCGGCCTACTCGAACGGACGCTCGAGGGCACGAAGGTCGGGAGTGTGAGTGTGACGGTGAAGGACGGGGGCTTCGACGTGACGTTGGGGCAGTGAGGGCGTGAGGGGGCGCGAGAGCTATTGACAGCCCCCACCGGTGCGCCGACCCTGCGGTCGTCCCATGGCCACCTACTCGACGCCTCCATTCGAATTGCGCAGCGGAGACTCGGACGCGGCGAGCCGCTGGGGCGGTACGCAGCGCCCGGTGTCTGCAAGCTACGTCGCCGATCTGCAACAGGCACTGATCGACGTGGGCGTTTTGAGCGCCCTGGCTCCCTACGGAGACTTCGGGCCGGCGACAGAAAACGCGGTCCGGCGATTCGCCTGGTACCTCAAGACGGTGCCCGTCCGCATCCTGGCCGGCCAGGCCGTACCGTTCACCGCCTCGGTGCCGCCGGGCCATCCCGGCGTCGCCAGCCCCTCGTTTTGCCAGGTGCTCGCCGACTTCGTCAACGTAGGCGCCTCGTGCGCGGGCAACCTGGTGCAGGTGCCGTTCAGCGCGTTTGCGCGGCTTCATCCCTCTCCTGTCTTCGGCCAACTCATCGCCGGAGCCTCGGTGGTCGTCGTCGATCGTGAATTTGCCGCGATGCTGGGCCTCATGAACGCCAAGGCCGCGCAGGAGAATCTGTACGTTCAAGTCAATCAGGTATTTCGAGTCGAGGGGGCGAGCGTCTCCGGCGCCGTGGTGCCCCCGGCAACCCGCTCTGCGCACAAGCTCGGTCGCGCGATTGACCTCCAGCTGGGCACCTCCTCGACGTCGGCCTCCCTCTCTACGGAGATGAAGAACGCACCGGCGAACGCGCCGTTCGGGCGGTTCCGCGATTACATGGTCGCCGTCGGGTGTCGGTATGGCGGATGCTTCGCGGCCACGGATCCGCCGCACTACGATCGACAGATTTTCCCCGTGACGGGAGAAGAGTGGACGAACCGCTTCTTCTTCGCCCAACGCCAGTACTCGGGAAAACCTGGATCGCCCGCGACGCGCATCCCTCGCGATCCTACGTGCTGCGCATAAACGGCATTCTGCCGACGATGCTGCAGCGACTTTGGCTGGCAGCGCTATTTCACGCGATTTCATGAAATCGCACGGACCTTCGTGCTCGTTGACGCTCGGGAATGCCCCATGTAAGAGCCTCCATCGATAGGAGGGCCTTGGCGGTCCTCGTGCGAAGGGGAGCGAAGCCCATGGACCGCGTGGAGGAGCTTGCAGCGCGCGCGGGACTTCGCGAAGGACAGATTCTGGATAGTCGGTATCGCATCGAGCGCGTGCTCGGCGCGGGTGGTATGGGCGTCGTGGTCGCGGCCCGCAACGTCCACCTCGATACGAGGGTCGCCCTCAAGCTGCTGCTTCCCGAGGTGCTCCAGAACGGGGAGGCCGTGACACGCTTCGCGCGGGAAGCGCGCGCTTCGGCGCGGCTGCAGAACGAGCACGTCGCGCGTGTGCACGACGTGGGCGTCCTCGAGAACGGCGCACCTTACATGGTGATGGAGTACCTCGAGGGCGAAGATCTCGCACGGCGCCTCGAGACGCAGGGCCCATTGTCCGTGCGACAGGCCGTCGACTTCGTGATCCAGGCCGGTGTCGCCGTCGCCGAAGCCCACGCCATGGGCATCGTTCACAGGGACCTGAAGCCGGCGAACCTCTTCTGCACGACCCGGATGGACGGGCAACCGCTCATCAAAGTACTCGACTTCGGTATTTCGAAGGTCATCGGCGCCGGTGCCGGAGCGAGCGGCGCCATCACGCGAACTGCGGCCACGATGGGGACACCGCATTTCATGTCGCCCGAACAAGTGGTCGACGCGAAAAGCGTCGACCCTCGGACCGACATCTGGTCGATGGGCGTCATTCTGTTCGTGCTGCTCACGCAACAGGTTCCGTTTCCCGGCGACGAGTTCGGTCAGGTCGTCGTGCGCGTTTCGATGAATCCCACCCCTCCGTTCGCGATTACCGGCCCGAGGTGCCGGTCGGGCTCGAGGCGGTGATTGGCCGCTGCCTCGAGAAGGATCGCACGAAGCGCTATGCGAGCATGGCCGACTTGGCGGTGGCTTTGTTGCCCTTCGCCCCCGTCAATG
>DATHQY010000071.1:0-34251 GCA_035482215.1 Polyangiaceae bacterium
ACGGTCCCGGTAAAAGGAAACGTGGCCTCGGCCGGATCGAGCGTCTGCACGAGGGTGAGCACGCGGCCGTTCGAGCCGAGCCACGCGACGCGCTCCGCCGCGGCCGCCGGCAGGTCGAGGAGATCGCTGAATACAATCAGGATGGCGCCGCGGCGGGTGCCGCGCACGAGCGACGCGAGGGCGCGCTCCAGCATCGCCGGATCCGCGACGGCGTCGCCGCCGGTCGTCATCGACTCGAACGCGGAGAGAATCCGCTCGAACTGATCGCGGCCCGCCGCGCGCGCGATGTCGCGCGTCCCGTCGCCCCCGAGAAACGTCACGCTCACCGGATCGCCGCCCGCGAGGGCCACCCGCGCGAGCGCCGCGGCGACGACCGCGGCGAATGCGGCTTTCGCCGCCGGAGCGCCCGGGCCGCGGTACCCCATCGACGCCGACGCATCGACGAGCAGCGCGAGCGCGCGGTCGGTTTCGGTTTCGAACTGGCGAATCACGAGCCGGTCGTGGCGCAAGAGCGACCGCCGATCGAGCCAGCGCAGATCGTCGCCCGGTGTGTACTCGCGATACCCCCCGAACTCGACGCCCGCGCCGCGGAGCGAGCTCCGATGAAGGCCCGAGTAGAGGCCCTCGGCCACCTCGCGCGCGCGAAGGCGAAGCGGAGCGAGCTCGCCCCAATCGACGGCGCGGCGCACGGAGTAGGCGTTCACGGAATCGCGAGCTCAGGGAATCGCGACGTCCGGAGGCAGGGGCCCCATCGACTCGGACCGGTTCGGGTCGAGGAAGTCACGCGCGAGGGTGACTTCGCTGAGCTGCATGCCTGTGCCGGCGACCACCTGCCGCAAGAGCGCGTCCCCCCCCTTCGCGTCGCCGAGCGCGCGGTGATCCATCGCGTCGTAAAAGAGCGCTTCGTATTTCTGAATCGGCGTGGACGCCCGGGCGATGAGGTCGTCGCCCTTGATCTTGCCCTCACCGAATCGAGCGAGCGTCGCGACCCAGCGCCCGTCGTCGGGGATCGACGCGAAGGCCCGATCGGGAGCCCCTTCTTCGACGGCGTGGAGCTGCCGCTCGAGGAGGCGCACCCAGAGCGCGAAATACACGAGGTCCTCGCTGTCGAGATCCGCCGCGAGGGCCCGCGCGAGACCGTCGCGCGCCGCCGGGAGGTCGCCGCGCACGAACGCGTTCCCGACCTGGAGCTCGATCGTCTGGGCGGCCTGGTGCTTGTCGCCGGGCGCCGCCGCGTAGGCGCGCTCGAGGGCGCGCTGCGCGGGCTGCACCGCGCCGAAGCGCCCGAGCACGCGCGCCAGGACGCGCTCGATGTTCGCGCGCTCGTCGCCGTTCTCGACATTCCGCGAGCGAACGAGCTCGCGGAGCGCGTCGGTCAGCGGGGGCCGCGCGCCGGCCACGTCGCCTTGCTCGCGCGTGATGTCGCTCAGCGTCAGCAAAATTTCGCCTCGAATCGCCGGGGCTTGCGCGGCATCGGGCGCCGACAGCGCCTCGCGCAGGTCGTCGAGCGCGACGCGCGGCCTCCCGTCGCGCCACTCGATGCGCGCGAGCGGCAGGAGGACGCCCGCGGTGGGTTCTTCACGGGCAGACTCGGTGAAGAGCGCGCGCGCCTGATCGATCCGCCCTTCGCGGAGCTCGATTTCGCCCATCGCGCCCTGCAGGTGCGCCGCGCTCGGACGCACCTTGCCCGCGAGGCTTTTCTGCGACGCGACGGCGATGAGGGGAGCGGCGGCATGAAACGCGCGACGTGCCGCGTCCGCGTCGCCCGCGTCCTCCTCGAGGGCCATGGCCGAGAGCGTGACGGCGAGCGCCTCGCTCGTGATGCCGGGCTCGGGGTGCTTCTGCACCGTTTCGACCAGCACAGCAGGCGCCGCTTCGGCCATTCCGAGATCGCGAAGCGCCGGGACGAGCGAAAACGCCACTTGAGGGGTGGACGGATCGAGCCGGTAGCAAAGCGCGGCGAGCGAAAACGCGGCGGCGCCGAAGAGGTCGCGGTCGTCGTCGAACTCCTCTTCGTCGCGTTGGTCGCGCTCCGCGTTCGGGTCGCGGCCGGTGAAGCGGCGGAGCTGCATCATCAGGTCGAAGACTTTCGACGCGCCAGGCTCCTGCGCGGCGGCAGCCAGCGCGGCGGCGAACTGCGGCTGCTCCGGTTCGAGCAGCTCGCGCAGCTGCGCGTGATCGAGGGCGGCAACTGCCCCCGCGATGTCCCCGTCGCGCAGAAACAGCGACGCCAAGACGAGAGGGCCCGTCTCGAGCGCTCTCCAGGCCTCGGCGCTCTCCTCGCGCGGAGGCTGCACGCGCGTCTTGCGGAACTTGTCGCGGAGCGCGAGGGCCCGCGTCACCCAGTCGATCGTGGCGCGCGTTGCGTCCGCGAGGGCCACGTCGCTCGGCTCGAGGAGACGCCGGCGCACGGCGACGCGTTCGAGCGCCCCCGCCGCGGACACCGCACCGCCGTCGTTCGCGTTGCCGTGAATCCAGGCGTCGAGCGACTGCAAGTGGCTCCGGATGTCGGCCCGATCGGCCTCGGGCGCGAGCGGCAGAAGCAGATCGTAGAGCGCGCGGGCGCGCCCTTCGTCGCCGAAGAGCGACATCTCCCGGACGCCGAGGCCGATCGCCACCGCGGCGTGCGGTCCGAGCGCCGCGGCATTCGCTTCGCCGGCGTGCACGAGGTAAAGCGCTCCGGTCAGAGCCGCCATCCCGCGCTCGGCGTGATCGGGCGATCGCGCCTGAAAGCGCTGCGCGGCCCGCCCCAGCTGACGCCCGACGGCCGCTTGGAGGCGCACGCCGCGCTCCGGGCCCGCCGGATCGGTCAACAGAAGATCGTGCACGGCCGCGGCGAACCCTTCGTCGGTCACCGCGGGGACGGCCGGAGCCATGTGCTCGCCGTGCGAGGCCGCGGTACGGGGCGCCGTCGCGGGCGCGCATCCTCCGCTCGCACCCCCCGCGAGCGCTCCGAGGACCACTGCGAACGACAAACGCGAGCCGACCTTCGACGTCATGTCCGGTGTGAGTCTACACGGGGCTCTCGCCGGAGCGAGCGGCGAGCGGGCGAACCGGGCGAGCGGCCCCGCGCCCCGCGAGGCGCCGGCGGCACCTTGTCGCGAGTAAGCGAGTACGATGGGGGCATGGCTCGGGCGCACTTGCTCGTCGTCGACGACGAACCGTCGATCCTCACCACGCTGCAGAAGGCGCTCACGCTCGAGGGGTACGCGGTCGACGTCGCGGGCGGCGTGCGCGTCGCGGACGACAAGCTGAAGAAGCGCACCTACGACCTGTGCCTCTTCGACGTGACGCTGCCGGACGGCGACGGGCTGGTGCTCCTCGAGCGGATGCGTGCAGGCAGGAACGACACGCCGGTCATCATGATGAGCGGGCAGGCGACGATCGACACCGCCGTGCGCGCCGTGAAGGTCGGCGCGCTCAATTTTCTCGAGAAGCCCCTCAACACGGATTCGCTGCTCATCGCGGTGGAGACGGCGCTCCGCCTGACGCGCGCCGAAGCGGAAGCGCTCGCGCTACGGCGCGCGGCAGGGGTCACAGGTGAGCTCGTCGGCGACGGCGAAGCCATGAAGAAGCTCGGCGCGCAGATCGCGCGCGCGGCGAAGAGCGCGGCCAGCGTGCTCGTGACGGGCGAGCGGGGAACGGGCAAAGAGCTCGTCGCACGCGCCATTCACACGATGAGCCCGCGGGCGAAGGGCCCGCTCGAGAAGCTGAATTGCGCGGCGCTCCCGAGTGAGCTCATCGAATCGGAGCTCTTCGGGCACGAAGCGGGCGCCTTCACCGGGGCGACCAAACAGCGGCGCGGCAAATTCGAGCGTGCGTCGGGGGGGACGCTGTTTCTCGACGAGGTCGGCGACATGCCGCTGCCGATGCAGGCGAAGCTCCTACGCGTGCTGCAGGAGCGCGAGATCGAGCGGGTGGGCGGGAACGAGACGATTCGCGTGGACGTACGCGTCGTCGCGGCGACCAACCGCGATCTCATCGGGGCGTGCGAGAACGGCACCTTCCGGCCCGACCTCTACGATCGCCTGAACGTGCTGCCTCTCGCCATCCCGCCGCTCAGAAGCCGCCGCGAGGACATTCCGGTGCTCGCGCGCCACCTTCTCCGCCTCGCGGCCGACACGAACGATCGCCCGGGCGTCCGCCTCGAAGACGACGGAGCCCGCGCCCTCGAGAGCTATTCATGGCCCGGCAACGTGCGCGAGCTCAAGAACGTGATCGAGCGCCTCGTGATTCTCTCGCCGGGCGACGCGATCCACGACGCCGACGTGCGCGCGTGCTTGCCCGACGGCGGCGGCGGGGCGACGCGCGCCCCGGGCTTGTACCGGCCGGGCGTTCCGATGCGGGTGCTCGTCGAAGAAGCCGAGCGCGCCATCGTGCAGCAGGCCCTCGCGCACCATGGTGGCCAGATGTCGGCAACCGCGCGCGCCCTCGATCTGGAGCGAAGCCACCTCTACAAGAAAGCGCGCGCACTTGGTCTGCGGGAGTCGGGTGAGGCGGGCGAGGTGCGCGAGACGCGGGAATCGGCGCGCGAGACGCCCGAGCCTCACGAAAGTCGACGGCGGAACGAGAACGAAAATGAGGACTGAATTGTGTTGTTCTCGCGCCCCTGGGCTCGTGCAATCATCGTTCGGATCGCATGAAGCTCAGTGACTCGATCCGCTTTTACGCGGCCACCGACGTCGGCAAGGTGCGCGACCACAACGAGGACAACTTCCTCGTCGACAAGAAGCTCGCTCTCTTCGTCGTCGCCGACGGGATGGGCGGCCACGCCGCCGGAGAGGTCGCGAGCGCCATCGCGGTCCGCACGCTGCACGAAGAGATTCGCCGCGAAAAGGACTTGCTGGACGATTACGCGCAAGGCGGGACGGGCGCGGTCAAAGTCACGCGCAAAGACGTCGTCGCGGTGGTCGAACAGGCCGTGCAGCGCGCCTGCTCGAAGATCCACCAGGAAGCGCTCGTCGATCCGCAGAAGCGCGGGATGGGCACGACGCTGAGCGCGCTCCTCGTCGTCGGCGATCAAGGCTTCATCGGGCACGTGGGCGACAGCCGGATTTACCTCGCGCGCGGCGGCCGGCCCCAGCAGGTCACCGAGGATCACACCGTCTACAATGAGCTCATCAAGCGCGGGAAGCTGACGCGCGAGCAAATCGACAAGGTCCAGCAGAAGAACGCGATCACCCGCGCCGTGGGCGTCTACGAGCGCGTGGAGGTGGACACCCTCGTCGTCGAGCTCATCGCGGGCGACACGCTCGTCCTCGCGAGCGACGGCCTGCACGGCTACCTCGAGTCGCCCGACGAGCTTCGCGAGGCGCTGTCGCTCGAGGGGGACGCGAGCGCCAAAGCCCTCATCGATCTCGCGAACGCGCGCGGCGGCAAAGACAACATCACCACGATCGTGGTGCGGGTCGGCGAAGAAGGCGCCGCTTCCGCGGTGCAGGCCAAACGCCTCGCGCAAAAACGCGACGTCATCGCCAAGACGCCGCTCTTCGCGCGCCTTTCGGACCGCGAGCTTTTGCGCGTCATGCAGGCCGTCCAGGTGCGAAGCTGCAAGGACGGGGAAGTCGTCATCCGCGAAGGCGACAAGGGCGACGAGCTCTTCATCGTCCTCGAAGGCCAGGTGCGCGTGTCGCGCGGCGATCAAACGCTCACGCACTTCGGTCCCGGGGAGCACTTCGGCGAGATGGCCCTCATCCGCAGCGTGCCGCGATCGGCGACCGTGACGGCGGTCGGGCCGGCGGAGCTCGTCGTGATCCGTCGCGCCGACTTCTTCGAGATTCTACGGAAAGAGCACGAAGTGGCCGTGAAGATGCTCTGGCAGTTCCTTGGGGTGCTCGCGGACCGCCTCGATCACACGTCGAGCGAGCTCCACGAGATGAAACGCGAGCTCGCAGCCGAAGACATGACGCAAGAGATCTTCCCGGAGGCCGACGCCGAGCCCGTCGATGCGCCCGTCCTTTCCCGTTAGCGCAGCGGCGGCCGCGATCGGCCTCGCGGCGTGCCAGTCGGCGCCGGCTCCCGCGGCGGACGCGGGGGCGCCCGTCGCTCGGGCGCCCGCGGTGAGCGCGACGGCTGCGGCGCGGTCAGCCGCGCCTTCCGTGGCCGCGCCGCGCGCCACCTGCCGCGCCGTATCGCTGCAAGGAGACGCGCGCGTCGTCAACGACGCCGACGGCGGAAGCGGGCCGGCGATCGCGGTCCTCGGCGAGATCCCCGAGAACGATTGGATCGCGCTCGGCCCCGACGCGCGCCTCGCCGCGAAAGACCCCCGGACGACGCGCGAGACGCTCTTCCTCGGACCGGGCCGCGCGCGCGTGTGCGTCGGGCATCGCGAGGAATCGTGGCTCGCGTCGGGCGCGTTCCAGAGCGAGACGGGCGCCGGCGAGAGCCCGGGAGCGGAGGAGTGGGTCGTGACGCCCCTCGCCGTTCTCCGCTTCTCGGCCGCGACGCTCCGCGTCGAAGTCCGCGGGACGCACGCGAACGCCGAAGTCGGAGGCGGCGTCGTGTTCGCGTGGATCGCGCCCGACGTGCACATCCAGCGGCTCGACGCCGGCGCCGAGACCCGCAGCGGCAGCGACAGCGCGATTTCCGCGAGCGGAGGCCGCGCGGGAAGCGCCTGGGAGCGCGTGACGGACGCCTCGCTGCGTCTATCGCTGGCCGCCGGGACGCAAGCGCCCGCCGCCGCCCGCGCGGCCGTCGATCGCTGCGAGACGATCGCGCATCGCGCCGAGGATCTCACGCGATCGCTCCTCGCCCCGCACGGGGCGAACGCCGACGCGAGCGACGCGAGCGGTCTGCGCGCCGGCGCAGACGCCATCGCGGACGAAGTCGCGACGCGGGAGCTCGCTCGGGCTGCATGCGCCGTCGCCGCCGTGCGGACCGGTGCGCTCGGCAAGGACAGCGCGAGGGACGACCTCGAAGGGAGGCTGCGAAGCGCCGACAAGGCGTGGACGGCCCTTCCCCTCGCGCCGCGCGGTGCGACGAACCGCGATCCATCGAGCGCGATGCCGTGATCGTGGCGGCGAGCGCAGGCGTTCCCACGGTGCGCCGTTTGCGGTAGCGTCGAAGGCTACGTATGGCGGGCCGGTTCAGCGTCTTCGCAGGACTCGCATTCGCGCTTCTCGCGCGCACCGCTGTCGCCGAGGAGGCGAACGAACCCGTCGGCGCAGGGGCGCCGCGGATCATGAACGAGACGGCGGAAGTCACGACCGTCGCCGACGCCTTCGACAAGGACGATCCGTTCGATCTGAATCTCATCCTGGGAATCACCCAGTCCTACAAGCACGCCAACATCCGCCGCGAGACCCAGCTCGCGCAGCCGGGCCTCGCGACGGGCAACTTCATCCCCGCGACGGAGAACGTAGCCAGCTACAACTCGACGATGTCGACGCTCATGGTGGGAGCGGACGTCGGCCTTTATCACGACCTCGCGCTCATTCTTCGCGTGCCGATCATCCTCAGCTGGACGCAATCGCTCGGCGACTTGGACGGGTCGGCGGCGGTCGCGGCGACTCGCCTCGCCGATCCCGCCGGAGGGCAGCTTTTCACGGTGCCTTTCAAGAGCCCGACGCGCAGCGGCATCGACTACGTGTCGGCGGGGATCGACTGGGCGATCGAAAACCAGGAGCGCGACTGGAACAAGCCCACCTGGGTCGTCGGCGTGGAAGGGCACATCGCCGTCGGCACGCCGCTCCATGCGTGCAACGCGACGTCCGGGACGACCGTCTGTCCGAGCCCCCAGGATCCGACCGTGGGGCGCACGCCCGGCATCAGCCGGGGGATGGACGCCATCGTAGTGAAGAGCCTCTGGTCGCGGCGCTTCGGAATGGTGACGCCGTACGCCGGCTTCTCGGGGCAAGCCGAGTTCCCGCGGGGCGACAGCGACTTCGGCCAGTGGGATCCCTCCACCACCCTCGATCGGTCGCCGCCGCTCCTCGGCTCGTTCGCCCTCGGGATGGAGGTCATCCCGTACGAAGTGCGCGAGCAGTTCCAGCGCTTCAGCGCCGACTTCCGCGTCAAAGGCACCTACCACTCGCCCGGACGCGACTACTCGGAGCTCTTCGACGCGCTCGGTTCGTCGCAGGCCGCGTCGCTCCGCACGCCGAACCCCGCAGCGTACACGGCAGGAACGACCCCGGGATCGAGCGTCGTCGATAAGAGCTCGGAGCAGGTCTACTTCGCCGGCATTACGGAGGAGGACGCCTACGGGAGCGTGTACGTGTCCGCGTCCGCGACCTGGCAGACCGGCGAATACATCAAGTTCACCGCCGGCAGCGCCCTCACGTACGCCGGCTCGCACCTCGCCACGACGGCCGCACCGTGCACCCCCGGGAACACGAGCCGCGCCGCCGCTGGACCCTGCTACGACTCCATGACCGGCGCCGTGCTCGGCGCGCCGAATCCCGACCATCGCGACATCATCGATCTTCCGGGGCACCGCTTCTCGATCGACGACACCACGATCGTCGACTTGTGGATCACCGGCGCCGTGATGTTCTGAACGGCCATGCGCTTCGGTCTTTCCCTCGGCGTCGCGCTCGCGATCGTGGCGGGCGCGACGCACGCCGCCTCCGCGGATCCGGTCGCAGACGCGAACGCGAGCACCGACGCGAGCACCAACGGAACGGACCGCGCTGCAACGGACGGCAAGAAAGACGAGAAGCCCGCCGTCATCGTGTGGCCGACTTTGACCCCCGCCGGCGACGGCGCGAGCGCGCTGCCGCTGCACAGGCCCGCGCCCGTCGCCGACAAGGACGTCTTCGATCGCGCGCAGGAGCTCGATGCCACGCTGCGCGACGCGGTGCAGGACCTGGGTTTCACGCTCGCGGTCGCCGACAACGGCCCCGCGCCCGGACACACGCGCGACGAAGACCTCATCGCACAGGCGGCAAGCTCGATCGCGGGCACGGAGGGCGACGGCACGTGGATCGTCAGCCCCCGCATCGAAAGTGCGGGCGGTGGAGAGCTCACCGTTCGGATCGTCGTCGTGCCTCCGCGAGGCCGCGAGCTGCGCGTGCGCATCGAGACCGTGGCGAGCGAATCGGTCAGCGTGCGCGGCCTCGTGATGCTGCGCGACTTGCTGTCGCCGACGACGGCGGCGCGGGCGGCCATCGAGCAGGAGCGCGAGAAGACCGGACGCGGCAGCTCGCTCGGGATCATGAGCACGCTGCGATCGCAGGGCCGAGCCGTGCTCGCCGTCAACGCGGGCCTCTTCGGCGGGTACACGGCGTTCAGCGCGCAGCAAGCGAGTGGGTCGAACGACCCGCGCGTGCTCTATCCGTTGCTCGCGCTCGGCGCCGGCATCGGCGTCGGCGGCGCGCTCCTCGTCGCCGACGAATGGGACATCACCACGGGCGACGCCTGGTATCTCTCCGGGGCCACGTGGTGGGGAGCGGCAGCGGCGTTCTTGATCGCCGGCGACGTCGAACCCGTGGGCGATCGGTACGCGTGGGGCGTCGGAGGGGGCCTCATCGGCGTGACGCTCGCGACAGTCGCCCTGACGCGAACGACGATGGACGACGGCGACGCGATGCTCTTGAATTCGGGCGCCGCCGTCGGGCTCCTCCTCGGCGGTGCGACCGAGCTGCTCGCGCGCGGCCTCACGCCGGCAGCCGACGTGACGCCCAATATCGGGATGGGCTACGGCACCGCGATCGGCCTCGTTGCGGCCGGCACGCTGGCGACGCGGATCACGATCTCCCCCTCGCGCGTCCTGCTCGTCGACGTCGGCGTCGGCGGAGGCGCGCTCCTCGGCGCCGCGATCGGCAGCCCGCTCATCTTCGAGAATGCCACCAAGCCGAACACGCGCGGATGGCTCTCGACGACGATTGGCGGCGCGGTCGTCGGCGGCGCGCTCACGTGGTGGCTCACGCGCGATGCACCGCCGAGCGCAAAGGCCGCGATCCCAGGCCGGCCCATCGGCGGGATCATCGGCGAAAGCCAGTCGCCCCAGGGACCGGTCCCCGCCTACGGGGTCGGGTGGGCCGGCTCGTTCTGATCGAGAGCCGTCTACCGGCGAATCATGCTGGAGAGGACGTGGACGAGCCGCCTCGGCTCGATGGGCTTGGGGATGTGGCTATTGAAGCCGGCGACGAGCGCCCGCCGGCGGTCTTCGGCGCGCGCGAACGCGGTGAGCGCGACCGCGGGAATGCGGCCGTTGCGCTCGGGCGGAAGGGCGCGGATGCGGCCGATGAGGCTGTAGCCGTCCTCGCCGGGCATGCTGATGTCCGACAGGAGCGCATCGAAGTGCTCCGTCTGCAGGATCGAAAATGCGGAATGCGCGCTGTCGGCGGTTTGCACGTCGGCCTGGCACTCGCGCAGCACCTCCGCGACGATTTCGCGCCCGTCGTTGTCGTCGTCCACGACGAGCAGACGCGCCCCGGAAAGCTTGTCCGACACTTCGAAGCCGTCGCCGAGCTCCGCGCCATCCGCGCTCGGCGCATCGAGCGAGGCGGGCGCACACGGCAGGGTCACGATGAACCGCGCGCCTTGCCCGTCGCCGTCGCTGTGCGCCGTGACGCTCCCTCCGTGCAGCGCGATGAGGTCCTTCACGATCGTGAGGCCGATGCCGAGGCCTCCCTGTCCGCGGGTGATCCCGCCTTCGCCCTGGCGGAACCGCTCGAACACGTGCGGCAGGAAGTCCTGCGAGATGCCCCGCCCGTCGTCCTCCACTTCGACGACGACGTGCGTGCGGTTCGTGGCAAGCGTCACGTTCACGTGGCCGCCCTTGGCGGTGAACTTCACGGCGTTCGTCAGCAGGTTCCACACGACTTGCTGGAGGCGGCTCGCATCGCCGAGAACGAAGCCCGGCGCCGGGCCCAGCGTCGCCTGGAGCGCCACGTCCTTCGCCTGGGCGAGCGGCTTGACCGCGTCCATCGCCGCCTGCACCACCGTCGTCACGTCGACGTCGCGCTTTTCGATGCGCAGGTTGCCCGAGACGATGCGCGAGATGTCGAGCAAGTCGTCGACGAGCTGCGCCTGCATGACGGCGTTCCGCTCGATCGTCTCGAGCGCGCGAGCGCGCTTGTCCTCGGCGAGGCCGCCCGAGCGCAGGATGCGCGACCAGCCCAGGATCGCGTTGAGGGGCGTGCGGAGCTCGTGCGACACGGCGGCGAGGAACTCGTCTTTCGCGCGATTGGCGTCTTCGACGCGCTCCTTCTCGCGGCGCGCGATCTCGATGAGCTTCGCGTCCGCGCGTTTGCGCTCGGTCACGTCGGTCAGCGACACGACGCAGCCGATGATCTCGTTTTCGGCGTTGGCGAGCGGCGCCGCCGAGACGACGAGCACCCTCGCCTCGCCGTTCGGGACCGCGAGCGTGCCCTCGGCGCCCGAAATGCGCTCGCCGCGGAGCGCGCGGCGCACGATCTCGTCACGCCCTTTGCCACCGACGAGCTGCACGCCGAACACGGCGGCGAACGGACGGAGGAGAGGATTGTCGCCCGCGAGCTCGTGGGCCGCCCGGCTCGCGCGGACGATGCGCCCTTCGGGGCTGCAGACCACGACGGCCTCGGCGGCCTGCTCGAGAATCGACGTCGCGAGGCGCTCGGCCGCCAGGATCTCTTCGCCGCGCTTTTGCTCGGTCAGATCCGTGATGACCAGACAGAGTCCGCCGTCGCCGTCGCCCGTGGGAGTCGCCGACACGTACGTGTGCACGCGCCCCTTGCCACGGCGAAAAGTGACTTCGGCGTTGGAGGACGCGCGCGCGGCCTCACGGAGCAGCGCCTGGAAGGTGGGGCGCGATTCGACGTCGACGAACACGCCGAGGCTCGCGCCGATGAGGCGAGGCAGACCGACCCCGAGCATGCCCGCGAGCCGACCGTTGGCGTACTCGATGGAGTTGTCGTCGGACGCGCCGCCAGACAGGAGAGCGGCGCCCTCGTTCATCGTCTCCACGAGCCGGCGGTACCGGTACTCTTCGCCCTCGAGCGTGAACACGCGCGTCCCCTCGGGGCCGGAAATCACGAGCGCATCGACGTTGCCCGAGCGGATGGCCTCGAGCGTCTGCTCGGCTTCTTCCAGCCGCCTCCGCAGATCGAGCACGTCGGACGGAGGCGCGGCGCTAGCCGTTTGTGGCTTCTTGCCCATCGCTCACCGGTACCGGTTGCAAATCCAATCCGAGCAGCACGCTCTCCGTGTTCGACAGGTCGCCGATCAACTTCCGCGAGGGCGGAGGCATTTTTTTGATGAGGGTGGGGACGGCAAGGACCTGGTCCTGCCGCGCCATCCCCGGCTGCTGGTAGACGTCCACCACCTCGAGGTCGTAATCCCCTTTCAATCGTTCCTCGCAAATCGCACGGATATGTTTTATCGCGCGAGACGACTGCCGAGTCGCGCCGGCGACGTAGAGACGAAAGACATAATGAACCGGTGCCTGCGATGCACGCTCGAACTCGTCGACGGAGTCGGTGGGAGACGTCATCTCAAACTTTCGGCGAAGGGAACGAGATTCAGCCCCACAAGGACGCGCTCGGTATTCGTGAAGTCACCGATGATTTTTTTCACGGGAGGGGGCAGCTTCCGGACGAGGGTCGGCACTGCCAGGATCTGGTCGCCGCGGGCGAGCGTCGGATTCTTGAGGAGGTCGATCACCTCGATGCGGTAGCGGCCGTGGAGATGCTCTTCGCATATTTTCTTCAGGTTGGCGAAAGCGAGAATGCTGCGAGGCGTCTGGCCGGCCACGTAGAGACGAAGCTGCCAGATCTCGCGAGCGTCGCCTGCTTCACGTGGCGTGCCGGCCGGCCGCCGGCCGCTCCGGGGGGCGCGCGCGGCCTTCTCCAGCTTGGAAACGGTCCTCTTTTTGGTCGTTTTGGAAAGCTTCATGACTTCTTCGAAGACGGGTCGTCGTTGCCAAATCGACTGTGGCGCATTCGCTCGCGCGTACCGCTTCGCCACGCTTCGCGCCGCTCCTCGCGATCGATGACGCGTTCGAGCTCGCGCTCCTCCCTTGCGAGCTCTGCTTTCAACGCTTCGATCTGCGCTTGCATCGTCTGGCGCCGCACGGCGAGATCCTGCGTACGGAGCTGCATGACGCGCTTCCGATCCTCGGCGCGTTGCTCGTCGCGGCGTTCGCGGGCGATCCGTGCCGAACCCGTCAGCACGCCGTCGGTCCCGATATAGACATCGACGAGGTCGATCCCCCGATCGGTGATGAGGAATTCGCGGACCTGGTTCGAATGCGCCATGCCTCGCGACTTCAAGACGTAGAGCGCCCGATTGCGTTCCCCGTCTTGCTCGAGATCGCGCACGCTGAGCCATGTGTCGATGAGCGACGAGATACCGATTTGCGTCTCTTCGGTCCCCGCTGGATTCGACAAATAGGTCAGCATCGTCGTGATGCCCAACCCTTTGAGATAGTCGATGAGCCGGACGGACATCGCCCGCACGTCGAGCTTGATCGCGGTGTTCTCGAAGCTCGAGATGGGATCGATCACCACCGCGGCGGGGTGGTGCTGTTCGACGAGCCCGTGGATGCGCACGAGGTGCTCTTCGAGCCCGGCGCCGCTCGGGCGCGCGACGTGGAAAGTGAGATTCTTGCGCCTGACCCACTTCTCGAGGTCCAGCCCGATCGATCGCATGTTGCGGAGGATCTGCGCCTCGGCCTCTTCGAGCGCGACGTAGATGACTCTCTCGCCCCGCCCGCAGCACGCGTCGACGAAATGGGAAGCGACGCTCGTCTTCCCCGTGCCGGCCGTCCCCGACAACAGAACCGTGCTTCCGCGGTAATAGCCGGCGCCGCCCAGCATGACGTCGAGCTTCTCGACTCCGGTGAGGACTCGGTCGTTCGAGACCGGATAGGAGAGCCCGAGCGCGCTGAGCGGGAGGACGGAGATGCCGTCCGGGCCGATGAGGAACGGGTATTCGTTCGTGCCGTGACCGGTGCCGCGGTATTTCACCACGCGGAGGCGTCTCGTGGCGACTTCGTCGACCACTCGCTGATCGAGCAGAATGACGCAATCGGAGATGTACTCTTCGAGTCCGTAGCGCGTGAGCGCTTTCTCGCCGCGTTCGGCGGTGACGACCGCCGTCAGCCCGTGGTCCTTGAGCCACCGAAAGAGGCGGCGCACCTCGGCACGGAGAAGCCCCTCGTCCGAGAATCCGGTGAAGATGGTCTCGATCGTGTCGATGGCGACACGCTTGGCGCCAATCGTCTGCACCGCGCTTTGGAGGCGCACGAAGAGGCCCTCGAGGTCGTAGCGGCCGGTTTCTTCGATTTCGTTCCGCTCGACGGCAACGTAATCGACGAGGAGCAACTTCTTCGCGATGAGGTCTTCGATCGGGAAACCGAAGGACGCGAAGTTCTTTGCAAAGTCGTCGGCCGTATCCTCGAAGGCGAGGATGACCCCGGGTTCGTCATGCTCGAGAGCACCGCGGACGACCGTCTGCACGGCGAATAGAGTCTTTCCGCTCCCCGGACCCCCGCAGACGAGCGTCGGCCTTCCGCGCGGAAGCCCGCCGTTGGTGAGCTTGTCGAGGCCCGAAATGCCGCTCGGGACCTTTTCGAGAACTTCGGGGGCGGCGACGAGAGGGGACGGCAATGCGCGCGTGCGCGCGGGTGGCGCTTTCTTGGGTTTGCTGGGTCGGGTCATGTCCGTGGGCTCGACGGGCAAAGATCGGGTTGAATGGACACGTCGTGCACGCATCGTCGACGCATCGACAAAAGCACAGGCGATGCCAGCCCCGTTCGCTGGCAACGCGCGTTTCGAGGTGCCAAAAAAGCCCGATTTTGGCTACCCTTTTAGCGAGAGGCATTCCTGCACGAGGGGCTGGCTAAGTTGCCTCAGTGCCTCACCCGCCTACTTGGCGCGCATTCGGGCTTCGCGCAGCTTCCAGCGTGCCCGTGCCTTCTCGACCTCGCCGTCGCGGGTGCGAACGGGCGCGCGCGCGGTGAGCCGGGTGACCAGGCGTTCCGTCGTCTCGCTGATCGCGTCCACGGCCTCTTCGAAGAGAGCGCGGTCTGCCTCTCCCGGCTTCGGCAGTCCGCTCACTTTGCGCACGTATTGAAGGGCGGCGGCGCGAATTTCGTCGCGGGTGGTGGGCGGCTCGAAGTTGTAGAGGACGCGAATGTTGCGGCACATGGTGCCGAGCATGCCGCGAGCGCTCCAGCCCGGCAAATGCGTCTCCGGGCGCACGGTCCCATCCCGACGACCGGACGGAAAGCCTACATTCGTACTGGGATGGCGACCGATACCCGTATTCGCGTGGCCACACCGGACGATGCGTCCTCCGTCGCCGCGATCTACGCGCCCTACGTGACGCGGACGGCCGTCTCGTTCGAAGAGGTGCCGCCGACCGCCGACGCCATGCGCGAGCGCATCGCCCGGGTGCTCGAGCGGCACGCGTGGCTCGTCGCCAGCACGCAAGGGCGCGTCGTCGGCTACGGATACGCGAGCGCACACCATTCGCGTGCCGCCTATCGATGGAGCGTGGACACCGCCGTCTATCTCGACGGCGCCGTTCATCGCCGCGGGATCGGCCGCCGAATCTACGACGCGCTCTTCACGCTCCTCGCCCGCCAGCGGTACGTGAATGCCTATGCGCTGATCACGCTGCCCAACCCGGCGAGCGTCGGCCTGCACGAAGCCATGGGATTCACCGCGGTGGGGATCTACCGCGGCGTCGGCCACAAATTCGGCGCGTGGCACGACGTCGGGAGCTGGTCGCGGCCGCTCCGCACGCCGCCGGAGACTCCGGAAGAGCCCCTGGCGTTGCCCGCCCTCGGTACCGCCGAAGTGGACGCCATCCTCTCCGCGCGCTGAGCGGAGCGGACTAGGGAAAAATCTCGCGCTCGCGATAGACCGCGCCGATGCGCTCGAGCGCGATCCCGTAAGCGGCCACGCGCATATCGACTTTCTTCGACCGCGCCCAGTCGCTCACTTCGCGGTACGCGCGCTTCATCGCCACTTCGAGCCGCTCGTCGACTTCTTCTTCGGTCCACATCTCGGAGCGCTTGTTCTGTACCCACTCGTAGTAACTCACGGTCACGCCGCCCGAGTTGGCGAGCACGTCGGGCAATACGTCGACCCCCTTGTCGAGCAAGGTTCGCTCACCGCCGGGGCTGCACGGGCCGTTCGCTCCTTCGACGACGAGCTTCACGTCGAGCGACTTCGCCTCGGCCTCGCCCACCTGGTTCTCGAGCGCGCACGGCGCGAAGATGTCCGCCTTCGTCGAGAAGAACTCTTCGCGCGTGATCGCCTTGCCGCCGGGATACCCCGCGATGCTGCCGTGCGCCTCGACGTAGTCCTGCAGCTTGTGCGCGTTGAAGCCTTCCGGGTTGAACATGTAGCCCGTGTGATCGCCCACGGCGATCGTCGAAACACCGAGCTTCGACAGGATGACCGCCGTGTTCGAGCCGACGTTGCCGAACCCCTGGACGAGCATCGTCGACCCTTCGAGGGCGAACGACTTCTCGCGTGCCCACTCGAGCAGGCAGAACACGAGGCCCTGGCCGGTCGCCTTCTGCCGGCCGAGCGTGCCGCCGCTCGCGACGGGCTTGCCCGTCACGATACCCTTGACCATCTGCTTTTGCGCGGACCCGACCATGTTCGAGTAGGTGTCCATCATCCACGCCATGATTTGCCCGTTCGTGCCGACGTCCGGGGCAGGGATGTCGTACTCGGGGCCGATGTTCTCGCCGAGCGCGTGCGTGAAGCGGCGCGTGATGCGCTGCAGCTCCGCGCGCGAGACCGAGTGCGGATCGAACTTGATCCCGCCCTTGCCGCCGCCGAACGGAAGCCGCATGAGCGCGGACTTCCAGGTCATCATCGCGGCGAGCGCCTTCACGTCGTCGAGCGCAACCTGCGGGTGATACCGCATGCCGCCCTTGAAGGGCCCGAGCAGGTTGTTGTGCTGCACGCGGTATCCCTTGAAGAGCCGCACCTCGCCGCTGTCGAGGCGCACGGGGAAGTTCACGATGAGCTCGTTCTTGGGCTGGCTCAGGATCGTTGCCACATAGGGCTCGATCTTCGCCACGCGCGCGGCGCGCTCCAGATAATCCTGGACGACTTTGTAGAAGTCGTACTCTTTGGCGGCGGAACCGGCGATTCGCGACGGGGGCGGGCTGCTCGAAACCATATCGTTTGGTTTTTGTCCCTTTGGCGGCCCGAGCGCAAGCTCGCCGTTTGGAGTCCGTACAAGCTCGTCGTTCATCGTGAGGGAGACCTAGGGTCCGGAAGGCCCCCACGTCCACCGCGCGTAGAGAAAAACGAGGACCGCCGTGACGATCACGGCGTCCACCCGATCGAGGATCCCGCCGTGTCCGGGCACGATCGCCCCGGAATCTTTGATTCCCGTCGACCGTTTGAGCATCGACTCCCCGAGATCGCCGGCTTGTCCGAACGTGCCTGCCAAGAGGCCGAGCGCCACCGCGTGGGACGGAGGGAGCACGCCGCGAAGGTAGGATAGCGACGCCAGCGTCGCCCATAGGACGCTGCCGAGAAGGCCGCCGACGGCTCCCTCCACCGTCTTGTTGGGAGAGACGGCTTCATAGAGTTTGTGCCGCCCGAGAAACCGCCCGGCAAAGTAGGCCGCGGTATCGGCGAACCAGCCGAGACCGAGCGCAAGGAGCGCCGCGCCCGCCCCTGCGTATCCGTACGACGCGCGCAACACCGCGAGGAGCGTGAGCGGCAGCGCGACGAAGAGCGGGGCGAAGCCGAGCCCGCACGCGCGAAGAGCCGCCGTCTCCATCGCGCCGAGGCGACCGAGGGTGATGATCGGCGCCGCGACGGGCACGAGCGTGAGCACCGTGAGGAGCACGCGCGGATCGTTCGGGAAGGCGTAGACCGCGAGCGAGGCGAGCGCGGCGATCGCGACGCCGATGACGCGGCCGACGGCGTCGTCCGGGTGGGTCATCCCGAGTAGCTCGTAGACGCCGACGAGCGCCACCGGGAACACGAGCGCGTAGAACGCCCATGCGGGCGCCAGGTACAGCAAGGCGAGGATGACGGGCACGCCGACTGCGGCCGTCGCCAGGCGGAGCGCGAGGTTCGACACCCTCCCGGCCATGGTGTCCTAGATGGCGATGCGCGACAGCGGTTCCGCGGATTCAGCCGCAGAAGGCTGCGGTGTCGGGGCCGCCGGCGGCGTCTCGTTCGACGGAGCGGGCGCATTCGCGGCCCCGGCGGGGGCGCCGGCGCCGGTCCCTACCAAACCGAATCGACGCTCGCGCCTCTGGAAGCTCGCGATGGCTTCGAACAGGTCCTTCTCCGTGAAGTCGGGCCACAGAACGTCGGCGAAGTGAAGCTCCGCGTACGCGAGCCCGTAGAGCAAGAAGTTCGAAATGCGCCGCTCGCCGCCCGTGCGAATCACGAGGTCCGGATCGCCGACGGTCAGGCTCGGAATGTGCGCCCGGAGCGACTCGGACGTGACGTCCTCGGGACCGATGCGGCCTGCGGCCACGGCCTTCGCAAGCTCCCGCGCGGCGTTCACGATCTCTTCGCGGCCGCCGTAGGAGAGGGCGAGCGTGAGCGTCATCTCATGGTTGCTCTCGCTGTCGTTGCGAAGCGGATCGAGCACCGCGCGGACGAGCGCCGGGAGCCGCCCGAGATTGCCGACCGCGTTGAGGCGAATCCCGTTGTCGAGGATCTCTTCGCGCTCGTTCAGGAGAAACTCACGGAGCAGCTGCATGAGCGCGTCGACCTCGATCTCCGGCCGCTCCCAGTTTTGCTCGCTGAACGCATAGAGGGTGAGCGCGCGCAAGCCGAGGCGGCGGCAGGCCCGCACGATACGGCGCACGGCGACCGCGCCCTCCCGGTGGCCGGCCGCGCGTGCCTCGCCGCGAAGCTGGGCCCAGCGCCCATTGCCATCCATGATGATGCCGACGTGCCCGGGCAGATTCCGAGCTTCGACGAAGTCCATGCTTCGTCCGGCAGGTAACACGGAGGGCACGGCCGGGCAATCTCGCCCTTGGCTACGACGCGCTTTTCGGGAAGACGAGCACGTAGGTCTTCTCGCCCAGTCGAAAGAGCGTCGTTTTGCCGCCGAGGCGGTCGCGATCGTAGTAAGGCCACCAGGGCAAGGCGCGCCACAGCGCATCGTCGCCGATGAACTCGGGCACGATGAGGTCGACGGCGACGAAGCGACCGGACACCGCCACATCGACGGCGGGGGCGTACGACCAGCGGAGGGTGGTTTCATCGGTCGCGTTGGCCGCGTCGCCTCCATCGGTCGCGTTGGCCGGGACGATCGCGTCGATCGCGTTGTGAAGCGCCCCTCCATAAAGGATGACCATCTTGCCGCGATCCTTCGGTGACGCCGCAGCGCGCGCGACGAGCTTCGTCGCCTGCGCGGCGGCCAAGCGGGCGATCGTCTCGAGCTCCATCCCGATCGCATCGTCACCCGCCGAAGCGATCGCGCTCATGTCGGCGCATGTCGGGCGCAGCCCGTCAGGAACAATCCCGAGCGCACGCGCGCGCTCGCCCATCGCGACGTACTCGTTCTGATTCGTGGGCGCCTCCTTCGCGAGGACGGGGGCCTGCGCGCGGCGCACTTCGGCCGCGGCATCGACGCACCCCGCCGGCGGGAAGATGAGCTCCACGAGGAGGTCGGACGCGCGTGGAGCGAGCAGCGGCAGGAAGTCTTGCGTGAAGCGGCGGGCCGCCGAGAGAACGGTCCCGCCATCGCCGTGCGGCATGCGCACCGGCGCGTGGGCTTCGCCGATTCCGAGGGCGAGCGGTTGGCTCGCGAGGGCGGCGAGAAATGCGGTCCGCGGATCGTCGTACTGGGTGCAGGCGAGCGGTCCGCAGGGCGTCCCGGACGGAGGCGGCTCCGCACGGCTCGCGTCGACAGCGCGGACACCGGGCGCCTCGGAAGGCGCGTTGGCGGAGGACGCCTCGGTGGCTTGCGGCGGCGTTTGGGTTTCCGTGCGAGGGCTCCGGCAGCCGAGGGATACGAGCGCGACGAACGGAACGAGCGCGACGAACGGAACGAGCGCGGCGAGCCGCGCGAGCGCCGCGCTGCCGTACACGGCGCTTGCGACGCGAGCACGCAGCCGTATTCTGGCGGTCTCGCGCATGAAAGAGACGTTGCGCCGAATGAGGGAGGCGTTTCGGGCCGCCGGAGCGCCGTCGTTCGAGGGGCGCGTCGCGAGGCTCGACGCGCTCGGCAAGGCTCTTGCCGCGCGCAAAGACGCATTCGCCGACGCGATCGCGCGCGACTTCGGCCATCGGGCCAGACAAGAAACGCTCCTCGGGGACATCTTCCCGGTCCTCTCGGCCATTGACTACACCAAGTCCCATTTGCGCGACTGGATGGAGCCGTCCGAGCGGGAGACGACCTGGCCGTTCCGGCCCGCCCAAAGCCAGGTCGTGGTTCAGCCGCTCGGCGTGGTCGGCATTCTTTCGCCCTGGAACTACCCGCTGCAGCTCTCGCTCGTGCCGCTCGTCGCCGCGATCGCAGCCGGCAACCGGGCCATGCTCAAGCCGAGCGAGTTCGTCCCGCTCACGGCGGAGCTCCTTCGCGAGCTCGTCGCGGCGACGTGTACCGAGGACGAAGTGGCGGTGATCACCGGCGGACCGGAGACGGGCGAAGCGTTCGCGTCGCTGCCGTTCGACCACCTCGTGTTCACCGGCTCGACGCGCGTGGGAAAGCTCGTCATGCGCGCGGCCAGCGAAAACCTCGTCCCCGTGACCCTCGAGCTCGGAGGCAAGTCGCCGGTGATCGTCGGCGGCGACTTCGCCGCGAGCGCCGCCGCCACGCGCGTCATGACGGGGAAAGCGTTCAACGCGGGCCAGTCGTGCATCGCGCCGGACTACGCGCTCGTGCCCGCCGCGACGCGGGACGCATTCGTAGCCGGGTGCAAGGCCGCGGCTGCGAAGCTGTATCCGTCGATCGCGAAGAATCCCGACTACACGTCGATCGTGAGCGACGGGCATTTCGCCCGTCTGCGAGCGCACGTCGACGACGCGCGGGCGCACGGCGCGACGGTGCAGGAGCTCTTGCCCGCGGGCGAGTCGCCCGAAGGTCTCCGCGAGGCGCGCAAAATCGCGCCGACCCTCATCCTGGACGTGACGCCCGAGATGACATGCATGGGCGAGGAGCTCTTCGGGCCTCTGCTTCCCGTCGTAACCTACACGGACCTCTCGGAGGCGATCGCGTACGTCAACGATCGCCCGCGGCCGCTTGCGCTTTACTACTTCGGGCACCACGAAGACGACGTGGCGCGCGTCATTGCCGAGACGATCGCGGGAGGCGTGGGGATCAACGAGACGATGCTCCAGATCCTGCAGGACGATCTGCCGTTCGGGGGCGTGGGCCCGAGCGGCATGGGCCAGTACCACGGCCGCTACGGGTTCGACGCGCTCTCGAAGGCGAAACCCGTCTTTCGCCAGTCGCGCATCAATGCGACGGGCCTTTTGCGCCCGCCGTACCGGGGATTGCAGAATGGCCTCTTGAGGTTTCTCGTTGGGCGGTAGCCCCACCGTGATCGTCGTCGGGGCGGGCCACAACGGCCTCGTCGCGGCGACCTTCCTCGCGCGTGCCGGCGCGCGCGTGCGGGTCCTCGAAGAGCACACCGTGATCGGCGGCGCCTGCCGGACCGAGAAGCCCTTCGCGCGGGCGCCGCACCTCGCGGCGTCGACGGGCGCGTATCTGCTCGGCCTCATGCCGCCGGAGCTCGTCGCGAAGCTCGGCATCGATCTGCCCCTCGTGCGGCGCGACCCGCACTACTTCCTGCCGACCACGGGCGACTCGTACCTGATGTTCGGCACCGACCGCACGGCGACGAAAGAGCAGTTCCTCCGGTTCTTCTCCGAGCAAGACTACCGCGCCAACGAAGCGATGCAGGCCGAGATCGCCGACTTGCGGAGCGATCTCGCGCCGACATGGCTTTCCGAACCGCTCAGCATCGAAGACACCGCGGAGCGCCACGTACGGGCCACCCTCCGCGCGACGTTCGTCGCCCTTTGCCGCGGATCGATCGGGAGCTACCTCGCGCGCTTCGACTTCAAGAGCGATCTGCTCCGCGCCATGTACGCAGTCACCGACGGCTTCTCCGGACTTCATGGCACGTGGAGCACGCCGGGTACGGGGATGAACTTCCTGATCCACAACATGTGCCGCCTGCCCGGGGCCGACGGGACATGGATGATCGTGCGCGGGGGCATGGGCACGGTGACCGCGCGCATCGCGGAGGCGGCGCGCCTCGCGGGGGCGAGTATCGAAACGGATCGGCGCGTGGAGCGGCTCGTCGTCGAGGGAGGCACCGCGCGCGGCGTCGTTCTCGAGGGAGGCGCGTTCCTGCCGGCGGACGCGGTGGTCTGCAACGCGGATCCTTTTCGGATGCGCGATCTGGTCGCGCGCGGCGACTTCCCGGAGACCTACCACCAGCGAATCGACGGCTATCGGCGAAACGGCACGACGATGAAAGTGAACCTCGCGCTCCGGGCGATGCCCGAGTTCACCTGCCTCGTGCGCAGCGCGGAGAGCGTACGCCACGCCGCGCTCGGCGCATTCGGGCCGACCGTGCACCTCTTGCCGGACGAGCGGGACGTCATTGCCTCGCTCGAGCAAAGCTACGCCGATGTGAAGGCCGGGCGCTTGCCCGAGTTTCCGACGATCGAGTGGTACATGCACACCTCGGTCGACCCCACGCTGACGGACGAAGAAGGCCGCCATAGCGGCGCGCTCTTCGTGCAATGGGTTCCCTACGAGCTTTCCGGCGGCAAGAGCTGGGACACGGAGCAGGAGCCCTACGTGCGCCATCTCCTGTCGATCTGCGATCGCTTCGCTCCGGGCACGAGCGATCTGGTGGTGGACACCTTCACGCTGACGCCGCCCGGCATCGAGAAGCATTTCGGCATCACCCGCGGGCACATCCACCATGTCGACAACGGCTTCGGGTTCGCGGATCGCCTTCCCTACCGCACACCCGCCGCCGGGCTCTACTCGTGCAGCGCCGGGACGCACCCCGCGGGGAGCGTCATCGGGTGCGCGGGGCACAACGCCGCTCGTTGCGTGATGGACGACTTGGGGCTCGATCGCGGCTTGCTATAGCTAGGGAGTGCCCGTCAGCCTTCTCGGACGTGCGCTGGTGTTTCCGCCTCCGGAGGAGGCGGTCGACGGCATCGTTGCCATCGGAGGCGACCTGTCGCCCGAGCGGCTGCTCCTCGCCTACCGCACGGGGATATTCCCCTGGTACGACCAGCACCTGCCCATCCTGTGGCACTCGCCCGATCCGCGGTGCATTCTGCGCACCGATGGGATTCACATCGGCCGATCCCTGCGTCGCGTGATCGCGCACGGGCCCTACGAGATCCGCTTCGACACGGCGTTCGCGAGCGTCATCCAGGCCTGCAAGACGACGCCGCGCCCGGGGCAAGACGGCACGTGGATCACCGGCGACATGAAGCGCGCTTACGTGCGTCTGCATCAACTGGGATACGCCCACTCGGTCGAAGCGTGGGAAAACGGCGAGCTCGCGGGCGGCTTGTACGGCGTGTCGCTCGGGCGCATGTTCTTCGGCGAATCGATGTTCGCGTGGCGCCCCAATGCGTCGAAGGTCGCCCTCGCGGGCCTGGCCGACAAGCTCCACGCGTGGCGTTTCCCGATCATCGATGCGCAGGTTGCGACCCACCACACGCTCGCGATGGGCGCGGAGGAGTGGCCCCGGCGGGTGTTTCTGCAGGTGCTTCGCGAGGAGCTCGCGCACCCCACGCGCAAGGGTCCGTGGACGGGCCCCGGCGAGCCGGAGCTCGAGGAAGGCGCCGGGACGTGAATCCCGCGATTGCGCGAACGAATCGGGGTTCGTTCGCCTCAGAACAGTTCGTCGACGGCTCCGACGGAGACGGCCTTCCGAATCCACGCGTCGAGCTGGGCGCCATCTTCACAACCGACGATGCGCGCACGAGCCTCCGCGGATACGCGTAAGCCGCGCGCCTCGAGGAGAACGAGAAGAGCCTTCGCTTCGCCTTCGACGCGGCCCTTCGCTTCGCCGATCGCGTCGCTACTGCGCGTGCGACAGCAAATACGGCTGCACGATCGCGCCCCAGGACGACGGGACGAGGCTCGTCGCCGAGGAGGTCACGTTGACGAGATCGGGAGCGCAATTGTTGTACGGATCGAAGTCCCACGCGAGGCTCGGGATCTGCTTGGCTTCGAGGTCCGCATAGAGCGACGTCGACATGTCGCTCGGGACGCTTCCGTATTCGCCGAGAATGACCGGAATGTTGTCGAAGGTGTACTCGGCGGTCGTCGGAGGATATCCGTGAACCTCGTAAATGAGATTGTCCCCGGCGAGCGGCGTCGTGGAGTAGAAGCTGATATCGCTCGTCCACCCGTTGCCTTGCACCGAAATGATGTGGTGCGGAACCCCGAGCTTGTCCTCTTCGGCTCGAATGGTGCCAATCGCGTGCGTCATCGCCGAGGCGATCTGGCTGTTCGACAGCTTGTCGCCCCCCGGCTCGTTCGTCAGCCCGAAGAGGACGTACTTCGCGTCGGCGAACGTATCGACGAGCGATTGGTATAGCGGGTCGGTTCCATTGGGATACATCGTCGCATTCGGCGTCGTGGTCGAATCCGAGGGGATGCCCGTGGCCTCCGGGTCCCCATCCACTTCGTCCTCGCCGATCATCGATCCATCGCTCCGCAGCGTGACGAGCACGTAGACGTTCGGATACGCACCGAGCGAGTTGATGATGTTCGTCATCGGCGTCTTGTATTGCGCGG
The DNA here is from genome assembly GCA_035482215.1 of Polyangiaceae bacterium. GTDB lineage: Bacteria > Myxococcota_A > Polyangia > Polyangiales > Polyangiaceae > Palsa-1150. The sequence goes on from DATHQY010000071.1 coordinate 24,655, forward strand.
GATTGCTGAACCAACTCACTTCGGTGGTGTCGCTGTTCATCCCCAGCGAAACGCGGATGAACGTCGGCTTCCACGCGCTCATCAGACCCGCCGAAATCGCCTCGACGGTCGTGTCGGGCGCCGTCAGATACAGCGTATTGTTGTATCCACAGAAGAATATGTCGTCCATGTTGACGCCACGTCCGACCCAGACCTTCCCTCCCCCGTTGCCGTCGGCGACATAGACGTGGTTTCCGCTCGTATAGAGCCACCCGGCGGGGAAGGCGCTGCCGCCCGACGCATCTTTGGCGCGGCCAGCGTCGATCGAGGGGTTGCCGCTGCTCCCGGTTCCACTTGCCCCGCTCGTGCCGCTCGCGGTTCCCGAAGCTCCCGTGCCGCTCGTTCCGCTCGCGGATCCCGCATCGCGCGCGCTTGCGCTACCCGCCGCGCCACTCGTCCCGCTGGGCGGATCGCCGCTCGTCCCGGACGACGAAGCCCCCGCGGCGCCCGTCCCCGAGCTGCCGCCGGAAGCACTCGTCGAACCGGCGGTGCCCGACGAAGACGCGCCGCTCTTTCCGGACGATCCCGCGCTCGCCCCCGAGGCCGACCCGGTGTTCGCCGCCGGCCCCGCCGTCAGCTCCCCCGGCGACCCGCCGCCGCTCGAAGAGGCGCCACTCGCTCCCTCACTCCCCGAGTCGGCACCCGACCCGCACCCCGCCGGAGAAATGCCTGCGATCAGCGCTGCCAGCGCGCACGATGCCGCACGATTCCCTGCTCGAACGATAGAAGTCCCCAGCGAAGTACGGGCCGTTTTCGGACAAACGTCCCCGTGCTCCGCGCCCAATCCTTTGGCGCTCACGCGGGCACCGTAACATGCGATCTCGGGCCGGCGAGAACTCGAAAGCCATGTTTGTCGCCTCATCCAGAAAAAACGAACGATGATGTGTGAGCGCCTCGCGCAAACCGCGGTGCGCGGACGGCCGCGTGGCGGCTGCATTTAAGCCCGGACCATGCGATTTCCGCTTCGCGAGCGCACTTTCGTGAACGTCCTGCAACGCCGAGAGATCGCGGGACGAATGGCGCGATTCCGGCCATACCGCCGTTTTCGAGCTACCGGTGAATCCGAAGTTGCCGGGGGTTCGACCTACACGGACTGGGTCCGCGTCGCGGCCGAAACAGGGAATCGCAACCGCCCATTGGGGCCGATGGAGACCCTCGCTTCCGCGGGGCCGGTCGCCTCGCAGCACGACGCGCGACGCGGTTCGACGCGTTCGAGCCCGCGCGCACCATGGCAACCTACCCCGTCACTCAGCCGGTAGTTTGACGCGCCGTCCCCCACCGAGGGTAACCTTGTCCTCGATGGTGGACCGCTCGGCCGATATCCCGTCCAATATCGACGTGGGCCTGCTCGGGCGGAGCATGCTCGAGGCGGCGGCTGCGGCGCGGATCGGCGTGACGATCACGGTTGTCGAGCCCCAGGGCCCGCGCAGCATCTTCGTCAGCGAGGCCGCCGCCGACATTCTCGGCTGGTCCGTCGAGGAGCTCGCGCACGCGAACCCGATGACGATCGTCGCGGGTCGGGACCAGCCATACGTCAAGGAGCGGCTCCAGAAGCGCATGCACGGAGAGCGCGGCACTGCGTCGTATGACCTGTGCACCGTTCGCAAAGATGGCTCGCACGTTTTCATCACGGTGACCTGCAGCACCGTCGTCATCGAGGGCCGTACCGCGGTCTTCGCGTTCATCGTCGATTTCACGGCGCGGCGCCTGGCAGAACAGAGCCGCGCCCAGTCCGATCTCCGCTTTCGGGAGCTCATCGAAAAAGGCCCCGAGCCCATCGCGATCATCCGAGGTGGCTATTTCGTGTATGCGAACGTCGCCTTTGCCTCGGCGCTCGGATACGACGACGCCGAGGAAATGTGCCGCCTGCCGCTCACGAGTCACATGCAGGCCGAGCACGTGGGCCTCCTGCAGCGCCGCATGGAGATCCTCTTGAACGAGGGCGACCGGCTCCCCCCTCAGCTCTACCAATGCCGGCGACGCGACGGATCGACGGTCCTCCTCGAAGCCACGAGTGTGTACTTCGAATTCGAGGGCCAGCCTTCGATTCTGACGATGGCGCGCGACGTGACGGACCGGCGCGCCCTCGAAGCCCGGCTCGAGCAAGCGGACCGGCTCGCGGCGCTCGGCACGATGGCCGCGGGCGTCGCGCACGAGATCAACAACCCGCTCGCGTACATGATGCTCAACCTCGAGTGGATCGCCCGCAAGCTCCCCGAGGCGAGGCTCGACCCGTCGGGCATCGAGGCCCTCACCGAGATGATCAAAGAGGCGCGCCTCGGCGCCGAGCGCGTCGCGACGATCGTGCGCGAGCTGAGGAGCTTCTCGCGCGCGGACGGCGAGACGCGCCGCAAGGTGGACCTCGAGACCGTCGTCAAATCGGCCATCCGCATCGCGTCGCACGAGGTCCGCCACCGGGCGCGGATCACGACGTCGTTCACGCCAATCCGGGCCCTCTGGGCGAACGAATCGCGCGTCGAGCAAGTCGCGCTCAACTTGCTGCTCAACGCGGCGCAATCGATGCCCGAAACGGGCACGAACGACAACGAGATCGTCATCACGGTGCGGCCCGACGCCGAAGGACGTGCGGTCCTCGAAGTGGCCGACAACGGACAGGGCATTGCGCCGGACGTGTTGCCGCGCATCTTCGACCCGTTCTTCACGACGAAGGCGCCGGGCGTGGGCACGGGCCTCGGGCTCTCGATTTGCCATGGCATCGTGTCGTCGCTCGGAGGGCACATCACGGTCCACAGCGGACCGGGCGAAGGAACCGTCTTTCGCGTCGTGTTTCCCACCGCGAGCGACGACGAGGAGCCGGTGTCGTTGGAACCCGCGAGCAGCGAGCCGCTCCCCGAGCGCGTCAAGCGCGCGCGCGTCCTGGTCGTCGACGACGAGATCCAGATCGCCAACACGCTCCGCGAGCTTCTGTCGATCGAGCACGAGGTCACCGCGACGACGAGCGCGCGCGAAGCGCTGTCGATCGTGCGTGGGGGGAGCGACTTCGATGTGATCTTCTGTGACCTCATGATGCCGCAGATGAGCGGCATGGAGCTCTACCGGCGCCTGCGCGAACAGCGGCGCGGCATCGAGCGGCGCATCGTCTTCATGACGGGAGGCGCTTTCACGACACGCGCCGCCGAGTTTCTCGCGTCCGTCGACAATCGGCGGATCGAGAAGCCTTTCAGCCTGGGCCTCGTCGAGCGGCTCGTCCGAGAGGTCAGCGGGAAGTGAGTGCGCGATGAGCGGCCTCGGCTGACCCCGGCTACGTAAGCATTCCCTCCGCGAGCGGCTGCCTCTACATTCGTCGCATGGGCAAACCGATCCGCCGCGCGGCCGTCCTCGGCGCGGGCGTCATGGGCCACGGCATCGCCGCACACCTCGCGAATGCCGGAATCGAAGTGCTGCTCCTCGACATCGTGCCGCCGAACTTGACGGAGGCCGAGCGCAAGAACCCCACGGCGCGGAACCGCTTCGCCATCGCGGGGCTCGAAAAAGCCGTGAAGAGCAAGCCCGCCGCGTTCTTCACGAAAGAACGTGCGCGGCTGGTCCGGGTGGGCAACTTCGAAGACGACCTCGGGAAGCTCGCCTCCTGCGATCTCGTGATCGAGGCGATCGTCGAGCAGATCGAGCCGAAGCGCGCGCTCTTCGCGAAGCTCGACGGGGCGGTGCCCGAGACGTGCATCATCGCGTCGAACACGAGCGGTCTGCGCATCGCGCAGATGACCGAAGGCCGATCGGAGGGCTTCCGGAAGCGGTTTCTGGTGATGCACTTCTTCAACCCGGTCCGGTACATGAAGCTCCTCGAGCTCGTCGCCGGGCCGGATACGTCCGCCGAGACGCTCGATCGCGTGCGCCGCTTCGGCGAAGACGTCCTCGGCAAGGGCGTCGTCTTCGGCAAAGACACGCCGAACTTCGTGGGCAATCGCATCGGCGTACACGGATTGATGCTCGCGATTCACCTCATGCTCGAAGAGGGGCTCGCTCCAGAGGACGTGGACGCGCTGACCGGCGAGCCGCTCGGGCACCCGAAGAGCGCCTCGTTCCGCACGGCGGACCTCGTCGGTCTCGATACGTTCGTGCACGTCGCTGAAAACACGTTCGCGCTGCACGACGAAGACCAGCGCGTCTTCGCTATCCCGCCGTACATCCGCTCGATGCTCGAGAAGAAGCTCCTCGGCGACAAGACGAAGGCCGGCTTCTATCGCAAAGGCAAGGACGGCGCGATCGAGACGCTCGACCCGAAGACGCTCGAATACCGAGCGCGCGGCGGGGACAAGGAAATTCGCAATTTCACGAAATCGCTCCTCCAGATCGAAGACACGAAAGAGCGGCTGAAGAAGCTCGTCTTCGGACCCGTACCCGCAGGGGAAGGCGGCGCCAAAGCGCAGCGCTTCGCGTGGAAAATGGTGTCACGATCGCTCCTCTACGCGGCCCGCCGCGTCGGCGAAATCGCGGACGAGGTGACGGCGATCGACGAGGCGATGCGCTGGGGATTCAACTGGGAACTCGGCCCGTTCGAGATGTGGGACGCGCTCGGTTTCGAAGCGGTCGCCGCGCGCATGAAGAGCGAAGGGATGGCCCTTCCGCCGGCGATCGAAAAGATGCTCGCGAGCGGGGCCAAGGGCTTCTATGCGACGGGCCCGACCGGCCCGACCGTGTTCGATCTGCAGAAGGGGGGCCCGAAGCCCCTGCGGATCGACCCGCGCACGCGCACGTTCGCCGTGATGAAGAAGGGGACGGCGCCCGTGTTCAAGAACGACGGCGCCGAGGCGTGGGATCTCGGGGACGGCATCCTCGGCGCGCGCTTCAAGACCAAGGCGAACAGCATCGACGCGGACGTCATCGCCTTCCTGGGACACGCCGTCGAAAAAGCCGAGAGCGACTTCCGCGCGCTCCTCGTCGCCAACGACGGCGAGCACTTTTGCGTCGGCGCGAACCTCTTCCTCGTGGCGATGGCCGCGGGCCAAAAGCAATGGGACGCGATCCGCGACATGGTGAAGAACTTCCAGCTGGCCTGCCAGCGGATGAAGTACGCGAGCGTCCCGGTGGTCGCGGCGCCCTTCGGGATGACCCTCGGTGGCGGGCTCGAAGTCTGTCTCGGCGCCTCTGCCGTCCAAGCGGCGGCGGAGACGTATGCAGGTCTCGTCGAAGTGGGTGTGGGCCTCGTTCCCGCGGGCGGCGGCGCCATGAATCTCTTGTGGCGCGCCTTCGAGGCCGTACCCGAAGGCACCCACGTCGACCCCTATGCGGTCGTCACCCAGGTGTTCAAGAACATCGCCCTCGCGCGCGTCGGCACGAGCGCCGAAGAAGCGAAGAGCCTTGGCTACTTCCGCCACGAATCGGGCGTCTCGTTCGACCGGGCCCGCCTTCTGGCGGAGGCCAAGGCAAAAGCCATCGGGATCGCGGAGAGCGGCTACCACCCGCCGGCCCCGCGCGCCTACGTCTTACCGGGCGAGAGCGGGATGGCTACGTTGGAGTTGATGATTCGGACCCTGGTCGAAGCGGGCCAGGCGTCGGAGCACGACGCCAAGATTGCGACGAAGCTCGCCGGGATTCTCTGCGGCGGACCGGCGGGCGGGTCACACGAAGTCACGGAAGACGCGATGCTCGAGCTCGAGCGCGAGGCCTTCGTGAGCCTGGCGGGCGAACCAAAGAGCCAGGAACGCATGCAATACATGCTGCTCAACAACAAGCCGCTGAGGAATTAGCCATGATCGAAAATGTGGTGATCGTGGACGCGGTGCGATCCGCCGTAGGGCGCGCGCACAAGGGCACGCTCGCGGAGACGCGGCCGGACGAGCTCGCGGGGCAAGTGATTGCCGGGCTGCTCGCGCGCGTTCCGCAGATCAAGCCGGAGGACGTGGAGGATCTCGTTCTCGGCTGCGCCATGCCCGAGGGCGAGCAAGGGCTCAACGTCGCGCGCGTCGCCGGGATGCTGGGCGGCCTGCCGGTCGAGACGAGCGCCGTGACGATCAACCGGTTCTGCTCGAGCGGGCTCCAGGCGATCGCGTTTGCCGCGGGGGCCATCGTGACGGGCACGAACGACGTCGTCATCGCGGCGGGCGTCGAGTCGATGACGATGGTGCCGATGACGGGCAACAAGCTATCGGCGTCGCCGGAAGCGATGCACCGATTCCCGGACGTCTATGTGCCCATGGGCATTACCGCGGAGAACGTGGCGAAGAAATTCGGGATCACGCGGGAAGACCAAGACGCGTTCGCGCTCGACAGCCAGCGCAAGGCCGCGGTGGCACTCGCGTCGGGCGTGCTCGATGCGGAGATCATTCCGGTCCGCGCGACGAAGTACCGGGATGGTCAGCGGACGAGCGTCGAGTTCCGTAAGGACGAGCTCCCGCGCGCCGACACGACACTGGAAGGCCTGCGCGGCCTCAAGCCGGCGTTCGCGACGAACGGAACGGTGACGGCCGGCAATGCGTCCCCGCTCTCGGACGGCGCGGCGGCCGCACTCGTGATGCACAAAGCGAAGGCCGACGCGCTGGGCATCAAGCCGCTCGGGTACTTCCGGGCGTATGCGACCGTGGGCGTCGATCCGGCGATCATGGGCATCGGACCGGTGCCCGCCGTCCGCAAGCTCCTGCGGAAGACGGGGCTTTCGCTCGCGGACATCGACGTCATCGAGCTGAACGAGGCCTTCGCCAGCCAGGCGGTGTACTGCAAGCGCACGCTGGAAATCCCCGACGCGAAGCTCAACGTGCACGGCGGCGCCATTGCGCTCGGCCATCCACTCGGCTGCACGGGCGCGAAGCTCGCCGCGACCGCGCTCTACGAGCTCCGGCGCCGCAAGGGCAGATACGCCATCGTCACGATGTGCATCGGCGGCGGCATGGGAGCGGCCGGGCTCTTCGAGGCGGCGTGAGGCTTCTGCGCCTCGTCGAGAGGAGAGGATCGACCGCCAAGACGCCAGAAGAAGGCAGATCCGAAGCCACGCGAGGCGCCGCTGTGCCGACGCGACGCGCCACCGAACGAACGCAACGCGCGGATATCGGCACTACGCCGCGGTGTTGACCCAACGCGACGCGGGGCCGTGCCCACGCGACGCCGGGCCGAGCCAACGCGACGCGCTGCGACTCCCACGCGACGCGGGGCCGAGCCAACGCGACGCGCTGCGACTCCCACGGGACGCGGGGCCGAGCCAACGCGACGCGCTGCGATTCCCACGCGACGCGGGGCCGAACGCGCGCCACGCGCAGCGGAACCTAGGCGGCGTGTCGCGGGCGAATCTCCCCCGCCGGCTTACGTCTGGAACATCGATGCGAACGCGTGGTAGCCCGCGCTCCACCGTTCGAGATCCCCGGCCAGGCCGTGATCGATGCGCACGCCGAATCCCGCGGGGACGGTCGCACCGCCGTTGGGACCGAACGGGCGTCGCCATGCGACGACCCCCGCGAGGCGCACGCGCCGCTCCGACCGCGGGGCCCACATCTCGAGCCACACTTCTTGCCCCGGATCGAGCGGCGCGAGGGTGCGGACGAAGAGGCCGCCGGCGCTCACGTTGTACGAAAAGCCGATCTCGCCTTCGTCGCGGCCCGCCGCGCGGAACTCGATCGACGTCCCGTAGAGCAGGCGCGGGCTCGCCCGCTTGTCGACCCCCCGCGGCGCGAGGAGCTCGTTGACCAAAAAGAGCACGTTCTCCGGCGGCGCGAATCCGTCGGCCACCGACGCGCGCCCCATCTCTTTCATCGCGCGGGTCGCCTGCGCGATGCGCTTCGGCGGCGCGACGAGAACGTACGCCGCGTTCGATCCGCGGGCGCGCGCTTCCACGAGCGCCGCGAGCGGACCGCTCGGCCCGAGGTCGTCGGCGACGACCGCGACGCGCACCCCTTCGGCGGCGCACTCGCTGACGAGGCCCTCCGCTGTCATCGCGAAGCGAATCGAGAATCCCCCGTTCGACAGCGATCGCCCGAGGATGGTGCGCCACGCCGAATCCGCGCCGGCCACGACGGCGCACGGCCTCGCCGCCGCCTCGGCGGCTGCCGCGGGCCGTCCGGCGGGCGCGCGCAGCGCGCGCAAGCGGCGCACGAGCGATTGCTCGGTCGAGAGCTGCACGAGATCGTCGCCGCCCCACACGAAGAGCTCCGTGAACGTGAGGTCGTTGATCGCGTCGACCACGCCGAAGATGGGCACCGGCGCGAAGCGCGCCTGGCGGCGGATCTGCTCGAACGCCTTCGCGGCGCCGTCGGCGCCGAGCGGAAGGACAATCGCGAGCGGGGTCACGTCGTCGAGCACGGCGCCGATTTCTTCGCAGCGCGGGCCGTGGGCGAAGGGAGCGCCGATGGCAGCTGCCGCTTCCTGGACACTACGGGCGGCGGCTTCACGAAGCCCCGCGGCCACAAGAGGACGATCAGCATGCGTCACGTCTTTCGCGGCCCCTCCTCAAGGGAGGAGTACGGCCGGGACGCCATATCGTTAAGCCGACGGGAGGCGGCCCGCTACGAACCGCCCCTACCGCGGCGCACACGTACAGGATGACCCCGCTGCGAGCTCACGCTCGGCAAAGCGGCCGTGCACGGCGCCCACGCTCGGCGAACCCGCTCTGCGTGAGCGCTCACGCCATCGACGCGTTGACGCCCGCTTCGACCGCGGACACCGACGCCGTCTCGAGCGCGAGCTTCTCGCCGCCCGGCGGATCGTACGGTGCCCGTCCGACTTGCTTCGTGCGGAAACGCTCGCTGAGCGAGCCGAGCACGTACGCGCGAAAGCACCAGCCGAAGATGCTCGGTTGCCTCAACTCGGGGTCGATGAGGTGCGCGATCTTCGCGTGCGCCTCCGGCAGCCTGCTCCAGTGCAGGCCCGCGCTCTCGTGGTGCGCCGTGTGGTAGCCGTTGTTGAACACGAGCCAGTTCGCGAACGGCGAGACGAACGATCGCGAGTGGTTGTGCGCGGACCACGGGTCGGTGTGCACGTGCTGGATGTAGTTGATGAAGATCATCGACCACGCCGCGAAGATCGCGGGGATCAAGAAGCCGAACGTGTAGCAGAGCAGGCCGAGGAGCGGCCCGCGCACGACAATCGCCAAAAGCAGCAGCAGCGCGTGACCGCCGAACACCGTGATGTACTGCAGATTGATCTGGCGATAGAGGCGCGGGTTACCCTCGCGCGCCTTCTGGATGTACTCGCGCACGGGCTGCGCCTGCCAATACGCCGAGACGAAGTAATAGGTGCTCGCCACGAGCCACGTATTCTTCTTCGAGTAACGCCAGGTGATCGTCGCGTCGCCCGCCTTGTTGACGTACTTGTGGTGATTGAGGTTGTGCGTGGGGATCCACGCGAACGTCGGGAATCCGTAGAACACGCTGAGCCACGCCGCGTAGAAGGCATTGGCACTGCGGTTCTTGAACATCGGGCAGTGGTTCTGGTTGTGGCTGAACACGCCAGCGCAAAACCCGAAGTAGAGCGACAGCGGAAGGATCCACGGAATGACCCGCGGCTCCACGTACGGCGCGAATCCGACGACTGGAAAAAAGACGAAAGCCCAGAGTGCCGTTCGCCAATCGCTGCTGTACCGGAGCATGAAAACCTCGATAACGACCAGGAGCG
>DATHQY010000072.1:0-9629 GCA_035482215.1 Polyangiaceae bacterium
TGGACGTTCGATCCGCTCTTTGCGGTCGAAGTCTACGTGCTGGCGCGCCTCGCGCAGACCAACCCGAGCGACGTGTCGTCGTCTCTCGAAGGCACGATTCAAGGGCAGACATACGCTGGCTCGCTCCGTCTCTCGGGCGACGGCTCCGGTTGGACGTGGGGCGCCGAAGGCAGCTACGAGCTCGGGCACGTGGACGTTCTTTCCGCGGCGCGCGCAGCGTGGGCCGCGTCGGGCCACGTCGCTCGCTCCTTCGAGACGGCGGTCCTCCAGCCGAACGTTCGCGTTGGGGTCTCCTACGCAAGCGGGGCGGGGAACGCGGGCGGCTCGGCGACCGGCACGACGTACCGCGCATTCGATCCTCTGCTCGCCGACGTGCACGTCTGGCATGGCGCGATGGATGTCTTCACGGCGTCGAATGAGGGCGAAGTGAGCGCGCGTGTCGGCGTCGTGCCCTTTTCGGATGGATCCGCTGCGATCGAATACCGCTATGCGCGGCTCGCGCAGGCGAGCGGCGAGTGGCGGAGCGACAATCTCGCGAGCCTGGGGCAGAAGAGCGGAGGGAGCGCCGACCTGGGGCACGAGATCGACGCAACGATCGCGTGGTCGCCCTGGACCGGCGTGGTTGTCGACGCGGGTTATTCGATCTTCGTGCTCGGAGACGGCGCGCGCGAGATTCTCGGGCCCGCCGCCGCGAAGACGTCGCACTTCGCCTTCGCGCAAGCGTCGGTGACGTTCTGAATTCGAGGAGAGAGTTCCCCTCGCTGGTTCTCCCCACCAGCGGCGTTCCACTCGATGGAGCGGAGCGGTAGGCTGCACCGCAGATGGCGCAGAGCTCAGGATCGCGGGGCGGACCCTACCCGAAGCACGACGAAGGCCGCGTGGTCCGGAGCGATCACGCGCCGCCGCTGTACTTCTACGCGACCACCCCGGCGGGGACGCCGCGCGCCGTGGTCGGGGTGCTGCCCGGATACGGGGAATACGGACAGCGCTACGCGCACGTCATGGACGCGTGGGCCGACCAGGGGATCGCGTCCGTTGCCATCGACCTGCGCGGTCACGGCCGTGCAGAAGGTCGCCGTGGCTTTTGCCATCGCTTCGAGGAGTACCTGAATGACGCCGCGGAGCTGCGCCGCCTCCTCGGCGAGCGTGCTCCAGGGGCGCCTGCGCTTCTCTTCGGGCACAGCTTCGGCGCGCTCGTGGCGTCGTCGTATGTCCTTCGTGATCCATGGTCCTGGCGCGGGCTCGCGCTGAGCTCCCCCTATTTCATCAACGCGGTCCGGGTATCGCCGGCGGCGCGCGTGGCCGGCAAGCTCGCATCACGCATCTGGCCGACGCTGATGTTTCCGACCGGTTTGCAGGGTGCCGACGTCACGCGCGACCTCGTGCGCGCCCGCGCGTACGACCACGATCGCTACGTGTTCCAGGGCGCGAACGCCCGATGGTTCAGCGAAGTGCAGAAGGCCCAGCAAGCGGCGCTGGCCAACGCGCCTCAACTGAAGGTGCCGCTGCTCGTTCTCGCAGCGGGATCCAAGGACCGGCTCGCCGACTGGACGGGCGCCAAGGCCTTCTACGAGGCGGCTGGCACGTCCGACAAGACGTTCGAAGTGCGCGAAGGCGCCTTCCACGAGATCCTGAGCGATCCCGATTGGCGGGTGCCGGCCGACGCCTTCGCATCCTGGATTATCGCGCATGCGTCGCATGCGGCCACCACGCGCACCTGACCGGTGCGCGCGCGCTCCGTCAAAGCGTCGCGCGCGCTTGGAGTGGCAGTTCGTTCAAACGTACGCGCGGCCGACGAGCGCGTGCTTGATCCCGAGAACGACGACGGCGCCGATGACGGCGACGAACATGCTCCAGATGTTGAAGCCTGTGACGCCCGTCGCGCCGAGCGCATTGAAAATGAAGCCGCCCACGAGCGCGCCGACGACACCCAGCACGATATCGAGGAGAGCGCCTTCGCCCGTGTGATTGACGATTTTGCTGGCGACGAAGCCCGAGATAAGGCCGAGCAAAATCCATCCGATGATCGTCATGACCGTGACCTCCTCATCGGCTGTACAGCAAGGGTCGCGCCATGCCCGGTCGACGACGCGAGTTCCTCCGGCTGTTGCGCCAGTTTGTGTGAGTCTGCGGGTTTGCGGTCGCTTTGCGCTCGAGTCGTCGTCCGTGCGGAGCGGGCGCGACACGCCCTTTTTGCCACCCGTGGGGCAGCACGGTTCGGCCCGGCTTGGAGCAGGCGGCGATCAGTCGTCGAAGACAGGGACTCGGACGACGATGCGGCCCGAGGCCTCGGGCCGTAAGCGAGCCTGGCACGCGAGCCTGTTCGTCTTCGGATCTTCCCCCAGAATCTCGATGAGCTCGAGCTCGTCCTCCGCGGGCGGCTCGAGGAGCTCCGCGCCTTCGACGATCACGATGCGGCACGTGCCGCAGCTCGCGCTCCGGCACGAGAAAGGGACTTGCGCAGGCGATTCATCGCAGAGATCCACGAGGCGATCCCCCCCGTTCGCCTGCACGGCGCACAAGGGCTCTCCGGGACACTCGAAGACAACGGCGACCGGCACGAGAGGGCTCGTCGGCTCCACGCGGCCCTAGCCTTTCCTCAGCGCGATGGCGTGCTCGGCGCGCGGCGTTCGTCGAAAGGCGCTCGCGGTCGGTCCGTGGAAATGCGGGCGGTCTTGCGACGCGCGCGCGAGCACGGCGAAGCCCGTTTCGCGTGCGGCCGACGCAAGGAGCACGTCCGCACGGAGCGCTTCGCCGCCGACGGCCGAGTCGGCGAGGAGAAACGTCACGGTCGCGCCCGTCCTGCATACGCGCGAAAGCGCGGCGAGCATGCCGATGAGCTCGCGCGACCAGGCTTGCCGAGCGGCCGCCGGGTCCAGATTCGAGTAACGGCGCCGCGCGCCGACCTCCCCGGATTGAAACGCGCGCGCGTCGAGGTCGAGCCACCGGAGGCGAAGGGCGTGGTGTGCGAGGTAATCGTAGGTCGCGACGTAAGGAGGCGAGCTGATGACCGCGTCGACGGTGCTGGCGGCGAGGGTGCGCAGGCGCGTGGCATCGTCGAGCTCGACGCGCGCAGGTGCGTTCTCTCCGCTCGCGTCGAGGCGCTTCCGGAGCTCGCGCAACCGCGCGGTGAGCTCGGTCGTCTTGCGCACGAAGAGCTTCGCGGGAAAGCCCGCCGCGATTCGCCGGGGCGCGGCGGCGCCGGAAGTGTCGGACGTACGCCGGCTCAATTTGATCAGGATCGCGCTGAGAACGATCTCGAGCGCAGCGCGAACCGGGCCGGGGCTTCCCGATGCGATCGCGGCACGGATCGAGTCGAGCTCGAGGAGTACGTGCGGTTCGAATGCTTCGACGTCCTCTTGCCCGTAGCGCCGTGTCGCGCCCGCGCGCTGCAGACGGCGCGCGTCGGCGTGCCCTGCCACGTGCCGCGCTTCTGCGACGAGCGCGTCGAGGGCGCCGTCGTCGAAGCGCGTCGTCTTGAGGCGCGCGAGGCGAACCGCGAGAGGGTTCAAGTCGGTCCCGATCGCGCGGCGTCCTGCGATCATTGCTTCGACGAGCACCGTGCCCGAGCCGCAAAACGGGTCCAGCACGGTGCCCCGCGCCGGGCTCAGGCCGCGGACGAGGCGCGCGGCCGTCAGCGGGTGCATCCGGGCCGGATACGTGTGAAACCCGTGCACGTGGCTTCGCTCCGGGCCGTCGGCGTCATCGGGTGCCGGCGCGCGCGCCGGAACGGGTGCGGGCGCCGGAACGGGTACGTCCAGCGCTTCGGCAAGCGTCGCGGCGATCACGGGATCGCCCACCGCGGCGACAGCGCCGCCCACGTGCGTCAGCGAACGGCGCTGTTTCGGTGGGTTCACGTCGCCGCTCGCCGCGCCGCCTGGGGGTCTTCGCCGGCGGGCGCCGCATACGCGAGCTCCGCGTCCTCGCCCACGTGCACGCGCACGCGACCTTCGGCGGAGAGCACGGAAAGGAGGCGCTCGGCGTGTGCTTCGGTCGTTTGCAGCACCGCGGCGAGCTCCGGCGGCCGCATGACATCGAGTCCGTGCGCCCCGCGCGTGGCAAGAACATCTTCCGCGGCGCGTTGCCAGGCGAGATCGAGCGATTCGCGGACGCGCCGTCGCTGGGCGCGCGCGCGGCCGCCTGCGACGGTTCCGAGGGCGGCAGCGCCGAGCGCGACCACCGCGAGGATCGCGGCGGAGGGGTGCGCCTGGACCGCCAGGAGGAGCAGCGCGATCGACGCGACGAAGACGCACGAAAGCGCGAGGACGAGGGCGCCGGCCGTCCAGCCGAGGGCCATTGCCCGCGCCCGCTGCGCGGTCACCAGATGCGCGAGCTCCGCGTCCGGGTGCGTACGCGGTGCGTGGCAGGGAACGACGGGTCCGCCGCACACGGCGCAGCAGAAGAGCAGCGCGGGGCTCGGATCGAACCGAGCGCTGGCGCCGCAATGAGGACAGCTCGCTACGCTCGCCATGCGAAGACCCCGAGCCTTGGTTTACGGGCGAACGATCGATGTGCCTTCGGGAGGCGTGAACTTGAATTGGGCCTTGCCGATCGTTTCGTTGACTTTCGGATTGATGAAGTCGAAACGATTGCGATTGCCCTGCCCGTCGATCACCATGACGCGCCGCACCTGCGACGTCGGAGCATCGACGTAAAAGAGAACCTTCGAGTACGCCGGCGTCGGTTGCTTCGGTGTCCCGACGAGGACGTAACCGCCCGTGAACTTCATCTGCTCGCCGGGAAAAAGCTCGAAATCGAACGAGTCCGACAGCTTCCCCGTCCCGGTGAGAAACGAGAGGGCGGCCGGGTACTGCGATTTGTCGATCGGCTGCTCGTACATTTGCTTGTTGGCCGCCTCGTAGACCTTGATGAGCGTGCCGTCCGACACGACACGGTTGTCCTTCGGATCGTCGTACACCCAGTCCATCTTTCCGGGCTTCGCGAACGTGACATGGCCGCGCGACGTCTTCTCTTGGTTATAGGCCTTCACCCAGAACTTCTGCTCGAAGTCGCTCTTGAAGGTGGTCGACTTGTCGTAGAACGACTGCACCTGGTTGACGGCGTGGCTCACGTCCTGTCCCGATTGCGGCCCCGGCGCGGCTGCGGGCGGCACATCCGGCGAATCGGCGGCGGCGGACGAGGGCTGTGCGAACGCGACCGCGATCGCGGCGGCGCCGCCGAGCAGTAGAACGATGGACGAACGACGAAGGGAATGCATGAGAGCCTCGGAAGAGCCGGCGGCGAAGTCGCCCTGGCCGGTCAGGCTTTGGACGAAGCGCGCGACGACGTTATTGCATACGCCCAAGGGCTCCGCCCACGGATGGGGTTAGCCGCAGGCTTTTGGCCGGCACGGTCACGGACCGCGACCAAGCTTGGGGTCTATGTCCGGCGGCGCGGGGTGAGCGCGAGCGCCGGGATGCGTTGCAAGTGGGTAATCGCGGCGGCGAGCGCATCCGCCGCATCGGCTGGGGGGGCCGTGGCGAGTCCCAACATCACGCGAACCATCTGGGCGACTTGTGATTTCTCGGCGCGCCCGCTGCCGGCAACCGCGCGTTTGACGAGCGCCGGCGCATACTCGTGCACTTCGATTCCGGCCCGCGCACAGACGAGCAGCGCCACCCCGCGTGCATGCCCGAGCTTCGCGGCGGCTTGTGGGTCCTTCGCGAAGAACAGCGATTCGACGCTGCTCTCCTCCGGCGCATGCGCTTCCAGCACTTCGACGAGCGCAGCTTCGATCGTCACGAGACGCAGGGCGATCGGCTGCTTGTCGTCCGTGTGCACGATCCCGTGGGCGACGTGCCAGAGCCGCGTGCCGCGTCGCTCGACGACGCCCCAACCGAAGTGGCGGGTCCCCGGGTCGAGCCCCAGCACCCTGAGGGCGACGCGCGGCGACACGACATGGGCCGCGATGCTCGACGCGACGCCTGACGAGACAGGCGGCGCACCGCCGGACGCGGTCGCACCGCCGCGGCCGGCCTTATTCGCCACCCTCGAGCTTTGCGAGCTCTTCGTCCGACACGTCGAAGTCGGCGAAGACATTCTGTACGTCGTCGTGATCGTCGAGCGCTTCGGCGAGATTCAGCGCCACTTGCGCATCGCGCCCGGCAAGCGGCTTCTTGGTCTTCGGGATGAAGCCGAGCGTGCTCGACCTCGGCTTCAGCCCGGCCTTCTCGAGCGCTTCGGTCACCGGATTCATCGCGTCGGGCGCCGTGGTGAGGAGCCATTCTTCGCCGGTGTTCGTGTAATCGTCCGCTCCGGCGCCTACTGCGACGTCCATCAGCTGGTCTTCCGTCGCTTCTTTGCCGACGGCAATGAGACCCTTGCGCTCGAACGCCCAGCCCGCCGTGCCGCCGCCGCCGAGCAGGCCGTTGTGCTTTTCGAACACCTTCCGGATCTCGGCCACGGTGCGATTGCGGTTGTCCGTCATCGCCTCGACGAGAAAGAGCGTCCCGGCCGGCCCCGTGCCCTCGTAAAGAATCTCTTCGTACGAGACGCCTTCGATCTCACCCGTGCCGCGCTTGATCGCGCGCTGGATCAAGTCGTTCGGCATCGATTGCCCTTTGGCATCGGCCACGGACTTGCGAAGGCGCGGGTTGCCGGCGACGTCGCCGCCGCCCATGCGCGCCGCGACCGTGATCTCCTTGATCAGCTTCGTGAAGAGCTTGCCGCGTTTCGCGTCGGCAGCGCCCTTCTTGTGCTTGATCGTGGCCCATTTCGAATGGCCGCTCATGAGTGAACTCCGCCTGCAATCGCCGGGAATATTGCGGTGTCGGTAAGGGGCGGGAGCCTAAACAAAGGCTACGGGTTCTTCAAGGCCCACGGCTCGGGCGAAGGCGCGTCGCGGCGAGAAACCCGTCGTCCAGCGCGTGGGCCGCGGCGACGAAGGTGTCGTATTCACTCGTTTCGATCGTGCCCGTCGCGACGCCGAGGACGAAGCTCTCTTCGACGAAGCCCGGACCGACCTTCATGCTCCGCGCGCCGTCGAGAAGCTTCGAATGGATGTCGACCGGGCCGGGCATTTGCACGATTTCGGTGCCCGGCGGGAACTCGATGCGCCTCGTCAGGTGGTATTGCACCGCGGTGCTCACTGCGAGCGCGCTCTCCCGCGCCGCGCGCGTCGCGAACGCTGCTGCGAGGCTCGATGCGCGCGCGCGCGGCCACGACCAGTGGAGGGCGTCCATGCCGGGGAGACGCCATGTCTTTGCGCTTTTTTGGCTTGTTTGCCGCGCTTGGCTCGTCTGCCTCGTTTGGCTCGAAGAGTCCCCTTCCACCTCGGCGTAGCCGCTCACGCTCACGTCCGCGCGAAGGATGACCTGCCAGCTACCCTCGAGGGAGTCGAGGGCCACCGAATCGACGTCGGCCCAGGGGAGCCACGCGAGCACGACGTCCCGAAGCGCGCGCTGCCGGTCCGCCCCCACGAGGCGAAAGAGCGCCTCGGCGAGGAGCTGCGCATCGCGCCCCTGGAGCGCGATGGCGAACGTGCCGCGCGCGTTGCCTTCCCGGTCGAGCGCGAGCCGCACCGTGGCTTCGTCCCTGCCGTCTTCCGGAGTCCCGAGAGCGGGGAGTGCAGCGATCAGCCCGTCGACGGCCCCCTTGGCGGATCCGGGGACTGGCCCCTTCGCGGATCCCTCGATCCAGAGCGCGAGGCGTCCGCGAAGCTCGGGTGAGATGCGGCTCGCGGGGAGCGGCGGGCCCGCCACGTCGGCGTCGACCCACATCCCGTTCGCGCCGTTCGCGGCGTTCGCGCCGTTCGCGCCGTTCGCGGCGTTCGCGCCGTTCGCGGCGTTCTCGCTGCCGCCGGCCGCGCCGCTCTGCGGCGGGCCGGGGGCCGTACCCGGAGCGCTCACGGCTGGCGGGTGAACCTCGAGGAGCGGATGCACGAACCGTCCGAAGTGGGGCGGGAACGCGGCGTCGGCGCTGTACGGGTCATTCTCGGCGATCACGAGGTCGCTCGGCCATCCGAGCTCGCGCAGCGCGCGAAGCACGAGCCACGTGCGGCTCCCCGAATGGGACGTCAAGAACGTGCGCGCGGTCTCCGTCTGCACCGCCGCGATACCCCCACCGAAGTCGCTGAGCACCGCCGAGTCGCCCTCGCGTAACGCTTTGCCCGCCGCAGCGACGATCGCCGAGACGACCGCGCGCGGCTCCGGACCGGCCGCCGTCGCCGCTTCGTGGGCCCACGCGGCGATCTCGGGATCGTGCTCGTCGAGCGATGCCACCGTTTCGCGCACGGCGCGGGCGATGGTCGCCCAGCGCGCCGTGGAGAAGCTCACGCTGACGTTGCGGTCCATCTTCGGCACGCCCTCTTCGAGACGGCGCGCGGGCATGTCGTCCAGGCGCCACGTGAAGACGTGCTTCGCCGCTTCCGTCGTCATCGTGAGCTTGCCGAGCAGGGCGTGGCTCCAAAGGCTCCCCGCGCCCGGCGGCGTCACCGAGGAAGGGAGCGAAAGCTCGATCGTCGCCTCGTGGACCGCGGACCGTGCGGGCAGCAGATCCGGGGTGTCGATCCCGATGTCGCCCGTATCACCCGGCAACGCGTAGCCCTCGTAGACCGCCTCGACGGCGTCGCCGGGCTCGAGCTGCGACAGATCCGCGTGCGCCTGCGACGCGCGCGGCGCGCGATCCGGCTCGAGAATGCGGCCGTCCTTCTTCAGAATGCGGCGCCGGAGCGCATGCGACGCGGAGCGGCCCCAGATGTCGGGTGCGGCGGCCTGCGCGTTTTCCTCGACGTCTGCCGTCCCGTTGACGCGGCGGACATCGAACAGCGTCCAGTGGAGCAGCCCGCTCGGCTCGAGATCGTAGCGTTCGGCGTGGAGCAGCACGGCCGTGTCCGCGTTCGGTAGGAATGGCTTGGCTCGATCCTGCGCGGCGATTTGCTCGGCCCGTTGGTCGAACGCGGCCGTCGCATCGGTCGCGTCGCCGGCTCGTGGATCGGCCGCGGCGCGCAAGAGCGGCGCTATCGCCGCCGGGGCGTCGTCGGCGAGCGGTGCGGCTTGCAGGAGGCGCGCGGCCGCGCCGCCGCCACCGTCGAGCAATGCGAGTGCGCTCAGCGTACGCGCCGCCGGCAGCATCGCGGCAAACGCGCGGCGAGCGGTGTTCGTATCGCCCATCGCGAGCGCGTCGCGGAGCTCGAGGGACAGAAGCCCCGTCGGAGCGCCGAGGAGGTCGCGCAGGCGTGCGATCTCGCGCGCCTCGCCCGCGCGGTCGCCGGTCAATCGCAGCGCCTGAACGCAGTCGAGCAAGTCGTGCGCCGTCGGGCGTCCGAGGTCGCACGCGGCGGCGACGAGGTCCGGCCCCACGCGCCGGCGCACGGCGTCTTCCGCGTCGGCGAAGAACGCCGTTGCACCGATCGCCGGTCGTGCGCGCGTGAGCGCCGCCTCGGCGCGGTCGAACAGCCCCTCGTGGCCTGCAATCATCGCGTCGAACGCATCGGCATAGGACGAGCCGACGGGCGAGCTCGCCCTGGCCGGGAGCGCGTCGAGATCCGACAGCTCGAAGAGCGCGGCTTCGGAGCGTCCGCGGCGGACGCCCGCGAGGACCGCATGCGCGATGCGCGCCTCCCAGGCCGAGGGCCACCGCTCGAGGACGTGCTCGAAGGCCGTGCGGGCGCGTTCGGCACGCGTGGCTGC
>DATHQY010000073.1:0-10225 GCA_035482215.1 Polyangiaceae bacterium
TCGAGTGCCATACCGGCGTCCAGACGGCCGGCGAAGGTGGGCCCCTGCACTTGCCGACCGACGCGACCTGCATCGGTTGCCATCAAAAGCCGCATGACGACCGGTCTTGCCTCGGCTGTCACAGCGAACCCTACGTCCGCCAGGCCGTGGAACTCGCGCGCACGAATCTGCGGTTCACGCATTCGCGACATACGCTCGCCGCAAACGGCGATTGTGTCCGTTGCCATGTCGAGGTCACCGAAGCACGTCCCGACGCCCCTCTACCCAAGATGGCCACGTGCTTCGGCTGTCACGAGCACCGAGACCAATGGACCCTCCGCGACTGCGACGGGTGCCATGTGGACCTCGCAGGCACCGGTATGGCCGAAGGCATTCTCCCCGACGACCACGTCGTTCATGACGGCGACTGGATTCGGGAGCACGGTGCGCGCGCGGCGAGCGAACGTGATCTGTGCGCGACTTGTCACTCGGAGCGGCAGTGCGCTTCATGTCATGGCGAAGGCACGGTACCCGCTCTGCCCGCGCGCTTGGCGTTCGATGAGGTGCGCCTGCCGGGCCTCCACCGTGCGGGCTTCGCCGCTCGTCACGCCGACGAAGCGCACGCCGACCCAGGTCTCTGCACGACGTGTCACACCGATAGCTCTTGCGGCGACTGCCACACGCGCCTCGAGGTCGCGCCCGGAACGACGACGCGCAGTCCTCATCCTGCCGGGTGGCTGACGACGAACGGCGGCGAGCACGGGGCGCAGGCGCGGATCGACCCGGTGTCCTGCGCTGGATGTCACGGGGGCGCGGGCGAGCAGCTATGCGTGGGATGCCACCGCGTCGGAGGTCCGGGTGGCAACCCGCACGGACCCGGCTTCTCGAGCCGTAAGGACGAGCACCACGATTTGCCCTGTCGCTCGTGCCACGGGGTCGGTTCATGAGGAAGTGGACGCGGCGCCTCGCGTGGACAGGCGGCGCGGCGGCGTTCGTCCTCGCCGCGGCTATTGCCGCCTTCGTGCAGTGGTGGCCTCGAGGCCCGCCCCGCATGCCGCCCAGCCTCGTGCCGGCCTCCTGGGCCTCGTACCGAACGGGCCCCGGGCATCAGGTCCACGTGGGCCGCGCCAAGATCGACTGCAGCGCATGCCACGATCTCGAGCGCGACGGATTCAAGAACCCCGGGACCGACGTGTGCAAAAACTGCCACGCGAAAGAGTCCGCGACTGCGCACCGCGGCGGAATTGCGAGCGAGGTGACGGGCTGCTTCACGTGCCACGCCTTCGCCCCCGATCGGCCCGAACCCACGTGCATCGGGTGCCACGCCCAGCGGCATGGCGAATCGGCGGCCATCGCGCAACACGCGACGACCGACTGCGCGCAGTGCCACCGCGTGCACGAGTCGCCGTCGGTCGTGGTCGCGAAGTGCGCGGGGTGCCACGAAGAGAGCGCGAATCACCACGGTGAACACGCGGGATCCAAAGGTTGCCTCGATTGCCATCGCGGTCATGCGCCGGCGCTTGCCGCAGTCGAGACCTGCTCGACCTGCCATACCGAGCCGGCGGCGCCGCACCCGGCAGGACACGACTCGTGCATCGGCTGCCACCAACCCCACGACTTCGTCGCCGGTGGCGCGCGGGCGTGCATTCGCTGCCATGGCGAGAAGGCGACGCTCGCGGCCGATGCGACCCAGGCTCATACCGACTGCATCAACTGCCATACGCCCCACGACCCGGGCGCCGCCGCCTCCTCATGCGCCGCCTGCCACTCGACCATCCAGGTCTCGCACGGGAAGAACGGTGCGTGCGTCGATTGCCACGTGCCGCATGGCGACAATTCACGCCTCATCGCGGCAACGTGCACGAGCTGCCATACGAGTGTCGCCCAGGTCGACACCGGCGCGCACGCGGGCGGCGTGGCGTGCGAGGGCTGCCACAAGCCGCACGCCTTCGCGCCTTTGGACGCGAAGACACTCTGCACCGAGTGTCACTCCCGCGAGACCACACTCACGGCGTCGAACCCGGGACATCAGATCTGCGCCTCGTGCCACGGAGCATCGATCGCCCACGCGCCCTCGAACGCTCCAGCCTGCGGGACCTGTCATGCGAAGGAGCAGGCGAGCGCGCCCCCAGGACACCAGCGTTGCCAAGAATGCCATGACCCGCACGGGGGACAGCCCACGCCGGCATGCGCCACGTGCCACAAGGCCGAAGCGCAGGGACCGCACGAGGCCATCGCGGGCGGGTGCGCAACATGCCACCGCCCGCACGGTCCCGAGGGCATTGCGTCGCCCCCTTCGTGCGCGAGCTGCCATGCGCCGTCGACGCTGCCCGCGTTGCATGCGGTCGCGGGTCACGCCGCATGTAGCAGTTGCCACACGGCGCCGCACGAGCCGCCGCACGGGGATCGCGCCACGTGCACGAGCGGCTGCCACACCGACAAGCGCGACCATCAGCCCCAAGCGTTGGTGTGCACAGGGTGTCACGTGTTCCGGCGATAGGGGCGCGCGCGAGGGACGACCTCACCGCGCCGATTCGACGATGCCGTCGATATGCAGTGCGACACCCGTTGAAGAGATCAACGGCGCGCCGTGGACGTCGAGCACCACCTCGGACCCGTGACAGTCCGCCCGGTTGCAGTCCGTCGACGCCGTGTGCTCGGTGGGCGGGATTCCGTGGCACGCACCGCACTGCGCCTGCGCCCCGGACACGTCCGTCCACGCGGGCACGGCGGCCGGATCAGCCAGGTTCGCCCCATGGCATGCGACGTTCGTGCAATGAACCCCGTCCCAGGCCGGGAGCGCACCGCGCGCGGTCGCGAGCTCCGCGAACGTGACGTGCACGGTACCGTCGAGGTGAACGGGGTCGAGGATCGTCGCCGGCACCGCATGGCAGTTCGCGCAGTCGAGCGGCACCGTGAGCGTCGGGGATTGATGCGAGGGGTGGGCGGCGGTGCTCGGCCACGGGCTGTCACCGGTGCCGTGGCAGGCGCCGCATTGCCCGCTGCCGTTGCCCAGATCGACCTTGCCATTGAGGTGCAGCGGCCCACCGGTCAGCGCGGTCCCCGCGGCATTCGCCTCGGCGTGGCAGTTGCTGCACGCGCCGATGAAGTGACCGGACGGCGGAGAACCGTGGCAATCACCGCAAGCCATCGGCGTCGTCTCGGTCCATGAGGGGCGCGGCCTCGCACCGCCCTGGTCGTGGCAATAGACCGCGCACGTTTGCGTCGTCGGGTCGTAACTGGCCTCGCCGACGACGACGTTCGGATCGAAAGTCACTTCGACGGTTCCGTCGCCATGCAAGCCGCCGATGATGGGATCGCCCGGAACGGGATGGCAGGTCGAGCACGCCACACCCGTCGCGAGATCGCCCGAAGATTGTACGTGAACGGCGTGCGCGTTGGGGTTCGGCCCGTCGCTGGCGAAAAAGCAGGAGTCGCGAGGA
Organism: Polyangiaceae bacterium; assembly: GCA_035482215.1. GTDB lineage: Bacteria > Myxococcota_A > Polyangia > Polyangiales > Polyangiaceae > Palsa-1150. The sequence continues at coordinate 3,423 of DATHQY010000073.1, forward strand.
GGATAGGCGAGCGTGCCCGAGCCGTGGCACGTGCTGCAAGCGAGCGCTCCCCCGGGCTGATCATGGCAACTCGTACACGCTGGGGCTCCTGGCGCGGGCGAGGTGACACCCGTGGGGGTCGAGGGCGCCCCTTCGTGGCAGCGCCCGCACGCGTTCGGATCGTTGGCGTCGAGCATGGGTGCCCAACGCGCCGCGCGCAGCGTCGTCCCGTGGAAGGCGCTCGACCGCGGGTCCGCGATAGTCGGATCGTGCACGCCGTTGCGGAAGTCGGGCGTGCCCGCGGTGACCCATTGAACGAGAATCGCTCGCTGGGGGGCGGACAAGAGACCCACGTGCGGGCTTGCGTCTAGCGCCGCCAGAATCGGCGCTGTCCCGACGGCCGGTAGTGTCGCGGGGGCGCCCGATGGCGCGACGCACGCGATCGCGGAGGAATAGGTTGTCGCGTCCCAGCCCGCGGCCGGCGCCGCGCCGCTATGGCAGGAGACGCAGTATTCCGTGAGGATGGGCCCGACGTCGGTTGCGAAGACGGGCGCCTGAAGAACCGACGCACGCTCTTCCGAGCACGACGCGACGAGCCATACGCCCACGAAAAGGACGACCGCGCGGCGCGCTCGCATGGACTACGGACGGGGATAAAGTGGAGCGAGGCCGAGCGCCGTCGCGGAATCGAAGAGGATCTCGCCAATGTACTTCGGGTTGTGTACGCCGTACGCGCCGCCTCGTGCGACGAGCATGTAGTTGTAGAGGGCGCCGGCTTGATCCTGCGTGAGCAGACCGCCATCCAGCGTACTTCCAGGTACCGGTTGGTCCTGCGACCAATTGCCATCGCCCAGATCTGCAGACCCGAGCGCCGAGTAAGGCGCCGCCGTAGCCCGCGTGAGCACCCCCTGACCGTTCAGGTAGGTCTCCATTTGCGTCAGCTCCGCTTGCATCTGCGTCTCGAAGCCGTTGACGTCGAAGGTCGTGATGCCGGCGTGGCACCCGCGGCATGCCGCGATTTGCGGATTGAACGAATGATCCGGGACGTTGGAATTGTCCGCGACATTGACCATGTGGCAATCGATGCAAGACAGCTTCTGTTCGTGCGTGGACTGGCCGTAGATCGCGCCCGCATATTGGTAGCCTCCCACACCGGTGAAAACGTCCGCCTGCGGACCCTCGTGCGGGCCCCAGCGCACGCTGGTGATCGCGTTGGCCGTAGCGGCGACGTAGTTGGTCACGTCGACGCGGGACCGGTGGCACCACATACACGTGTCACCCGGCCCGAAGAAGCCGGCGTCCGTCCCCGTGACTGCACCGGCGGTGGGACTCTTCTCGACGTAGACAGAACCAGAGTCGGGCGAAACTTGAAGCGGAAAGGAACCAGGCGTCCAAGGAATTCCCGTCTTGTGAGGATCGTTCGCGTCGGTCACGGCGTGGCATGTCGTGCAGTAGACTTGGGCGACGGTCGCGGTCCCCGTGTAATTGGCCGCGTTGACCACGTGGGTGACGGGATCGAGGTACTGCAGCTCGCCGCTCGCGAGATTGGCCACGACGCCGTTGTCAGCCGTCAGCACGGCGCCCGTAACGCGGTTCTGCAAGGCATCGATGGCGTGGCAGTTGCCACACGGCGCGCCGGGCGTGATCCACTCCGCGGCGGTCTCCGAGCCGAGGTTCGTGACGTAGGTGACGTAGTGCTGGCTCGTCTGGTATTGCGCAACGACGCCGTTGAACCCATGGCAGGGTGAGAGGCACGCGATCGGAATGGTCGCGACCGCGGCGTCGGCGACCTCCATCGTCTCGCCCGCCGGCCCCGCGGGCCCCGCCGGGCCGCTCACCCCGTTCGCTCCGGGAGGCCCAGGCGGTCCTGCCTCTCCCTCTGCCCCGCTGGGACCGGTCGGACCCGAGCAGCCCACGAGACCGAGACACCAGCAAGCAAGGCCGACGGCGAAGGCGTACGCGCGGAACATTTGGCAAGCGTGTAGTGCACGATTTATTCCCGGTGGCCGTCGGGAATATCGCCCTTCCGGCGCGGAGGCTCCGAAAGCAAGTTGCGAGAAATTCGCAACTTGCCACTTGGGTTGCTCACTTCATCGAGCGGGCGCGGATCACGGTGTTGATGAACGACGGCGGCCGACGTTCACGCGGAAGCCGGGACGGACGACGGCGCGATCGGAAGCGACACGCGAAACACGGTTGCACGCACGTCGCTCTCGGCCGAGACCGTGCCGCCGTGCGCACGAACGATTTGTTGCACGATGTAAAGGCCGAGCCCCAGACCCCCGCTCGCCTTGGGTGCGTCGGGGCCGCGTCGGAAGGGCTCAAAGAGCTCTGGCCGGAGACTCGAGGGGATGGGGGTGCCCTCGTTGGAGACCGAGAGCTCTACGTGTTCGGCACGTTTCGCGACGCCGACTTCGATCGGCGAAGACGGGCTCGAACTATGCTCGACCGCATTGCCAATGAGGTTGCTGCAGACCTGCGCGAGGCGATCGCGGTCCCAGCAGCCGATGCAGGGGCCTTGCACGTTCAAGCGAAAGGAACGGGATGGGTGTCCCACGCGCATTTCTTCGATGACGGAGCGCGCGAGCGGCTCGAGATCCATGAGGCGTCGCTCGATCGGCATTCCCGTCTCCGGCCGGCTACGCGTGAAGTCCAGCAATTCGGCGACCATCCGCGTCATCCTGTGGGCGGCGCCGCGCTGCATGGTCAGGAGCGACACCACCGAGTTCGGCGCCGAGACCGAACGGACGATCGCCTCATTGGCGAAGAGGAACGCATGGAGCGGCTGCCGAAGATCGTGCGCCAGCACCCGATGAAGCGCTCGCGGAACTCGCCCTCGACCCGTAAGCGCTGCTCGGCTTCGACGAATTTCGCGTGAATGCGTCTGTTGCGCAGGAGCGCCGCGACGCGCGCGTCGAACTCCGCTTGCGGGTATGGCTTCCGCACGAAATCGTTGGCGCCCGCCGTGAAGGCTTCCGTGAGATTGTCGCCGTCCGTCGCGGTCAAGATGAGGATCGGCAGACTGGTCGCGTCCCGTGTCTCGCGGATGAATCGGCAAAGTTCGAGGCCGGACATGTTCGGCATAGGCCAATCGAGCACCAGAAGGTCTGGTTGGCCGTTGGCGCGCAGCGCCTCGAGCATCGTTGCGCCGTCGCTGAAAACCTCGACGTCGTGCAAATCCGTAAGTCTGCGACGACTTCGTTCGCCCTGGAGAATCGTGTCGTCGTCGACGAGCCAAATGCGCGCGCGAGGCGCGCCCCCCGCAGTCGGTTCAAGCGCTGCCAACACGCAGCGCACCGTACCGCACGGCGGGCGCGATGCCAGCAAATGAATAGAGAAATCGACGCAGAAACATTCCCGTGTAGCTGGCGTTTCGAGCGGATATCGAAACGAGCTGCAATGGCACATAGCATTTTGCCAATGGCGTTCGCAAATGCCGAAACAGTCGGCAAAAGCGCCGCTGGCCCCCCCCGACGCGCGGCACGCGCAAGGGCATCCCTGACACGCGCTCGAGTCGAACTTCAGATCGAGGGCGAATGCGGAGCCCTCCCGCCGGCGGCGGAGTCATCCGCGTGCGCGACGTGCCGGGACGAGGCGGCGTCTTCATGATTCATTTGCCGCGTATGATCGAGCGGACCGAGTCGGCGTGTATCGTCCAGAGACACCTGAACGAACGCGGAACTCCCGACGAGTCCTTCGCTGAGAAGTCCCGCGAGGGCGAAAAGGTCGCCGCACGGCGCCCGTGTTCGCCGGCCGAGCAGCAGGAGACACCCCTTATCGGCCTGGAGTACCGCGCCGAGCAATGCCCGTCCGAGGAGGAGGCGCTCGTTGAAGGCGGCGTCGGTCGCGTCTTCATTGCAGCTCAGGACGGCGAGGCCGGGAGGGTGGCCGGTTCGCTCCATTCCTCGGATCCGATTGCGGGTGCGCAACAAGAGGTCTGCGCGGAGCTCGCTTTCGTCTTGCCTCAGCGCGACGCAACCAACCGCGCTTCGGTGGAGGTCCGCCGGCCAGCTGCTCCAGCGCTCCATCACGACGAAGGCCGACGGTTTCATGCTCTCCTCATCATGTGGAGAGAGCGTCGCACCCCAATGCCCGTGCGACCGGTGCTTCACGTCCGAGGCTCTCCTTCGCTCGGTGAACTCATTGGCGTTTTGCGAGCCGCTCAGGTCCATTACGAAGCGCTTACGCTCGAGCGCCGGCCGGATGAGCACCTCGGCAGGTGCCGGATCCACGAACTTGCCCTCGTGGCGGAGCGTGCGTCCGCCGTCCAGGCAGGTGCGAATCAGCTTTCCGAGAGCGTCGGAGGTCATCATGGCGGCCGGTCCGTTGCATCAAGCGATCCGCACGGGTCCGACTTCCGCGGGCACACGGGGCGTCCACGAGGTGAATCAAGCGACGTCCGCCGCCAAGGCAGGACGCTCCTGCAGGCGAGGCCACGGTTCACGCACGCGATGCCCGGTGCGGTCATCTGGAGAAAGGCGTTCGGCAGCGGCAGGACCGCGGTCCTTTGCACGGCGAACGCGTTTTCCATTTCGGCGGACACGGTCCTCGCGTTAGCTGAGGCCTCGCTTATGCAAAGGGACTGCCCCGTCCGCGTGTCCGCGTGGCCGAACCGGTCATCGCGAGAGCCGAGCCGTCCCTCGGCTTGAGGAAGGCACCGGGCGACGCGATCGACGCGAGCGAGGCAATCATCGGCTCGAAGGAACCGGCTGTCCGTCAACCCGCAACAATCCGTAACACCGGAGCAATGAAGCCGCAGGGCGCGGCGGCTAGGCTGCATTTGGAAGAGGAAGGCGTGCATACCGATGGCCAGGAGCCGAGCATGAAGGTCGCGCCGGACGGCGAAGCGCCCGTGTCGATCGTCTACGTCGAAGACGACGAGCGACTCGCACGGTTGACGATGCAGTACCTCGTGTCGCACGGCGTCCAGGTCTGCCTCGTCCACCGGGGCGATCACGCGGTCGGCGAAATCTTGCGCGTCCGTCCGGACCTCGTGCTTCTCGACGTGATGCTCCCGGGCATGAGCGGCCTCGAGATTTGCCGCGCGCTCCGCGAGCGCCTCGACGTTCCGATCCTCATGGTGACCGCCCGCACCGAGGAAGCCGACCGCGTGATCGGCCTCGAAGGCGGAGCCGACGACTACATTGGCAAACCATTCTCGTCGCGAGAGCTCCTCGCGCGGATCCGCGCCCACAGCCGCCGTGCGCGCGGGGCCGCCGGCCCCAGGACGGCTCGGATCGACGTCGGGAACCTCTCCGTCGACGCCGGGACGATGAGCGCCACTCTCGCCGGTGAACGGCTCCTTCTCACCACCTTCGAGTTTGCCCTCCTGCGCGTGCTCGCCGAGCGTGCGGGCCGCGTCCTGACCCGCGAGCAGCTCCTCCAGCTCGTTCACGCCGCCGGCGACGAGGCGTTCGATCGCTCCATCGACGTCCACGTGTCGCGCCTGCGTGCCAAGCTCCGCGACGACTCGCGCCATCCAACGCTGCTGAAAACGATTCGCGGGGTCGGCTACATGCTTTGCGCACCGGACGAGCCATGAGGGGCACGCTCGCGGTCCGACTCGCAGCGATCGCCCTGCTCCAACTCGCGTTGCTGACGGCCGTCTTTCACCTTGGCGGCGTGATCAATGCGCGGGCGGACGGCCCGCGGGTCGCACAGGTCAGCGTCTACGACGAGAACGATCGCCTCGTCGCCTCGACGGCGGATCCGCCGTTGCGCAGCGAAGCCGAGCGCACGCGTACCGAGACCGTTCTCGTGAATGGGGGCCAGGGCACGGTCGTCGCGCGCGTCGGGCCGCCTCCGCACCGGATTCCCTACCTCACGGCGCTCAATACGCTCTTCGTCGGCGGCCTCGTCATTCTCGTCACGGGTTCGCTTTTGACGGCTCGCGGCATCGTCCGCCCGCTTCGCGAGCTGGCCCGCGTGGCGCGAGCGCTGGGCGAAGGCGATCTCCGTGTGCGCACGGGCTTGCGCCGCGCCGACGAGATCGGAGACGTGGCGCGCGCGTTCAACGACATGGGCGGTCGGGTCGAGCGATTGCTCCTGGCGGAGAAGGAGCTCCTCGCGAACGTGTCGCACGAGCTTCGCACGCCGCTGGCCCGCATCCGCGTGGCCCTGGACATCGTCGGCGAGGCGGCCTCGGAGGTGGGCGGGATGCCCCTCGCGGAGATCGGGGACGACCTCTCCGAGCTCGAGATTCTCATCGACGACATCTTCACGGCGGCTCGGCTCGAGATCCAGCAGGGCACCTCGCGCGCGGCTCACTTCGAGCTGCACGTCGAAGAGACGTCTGCGCTCGGCGTTTGCCAGAGCGCTGTCCAGCGTTTTCGAGCCCGTCATCCCTCGCGCCCGCTCGAGGTCGCCGTAGGCGAGGGACTTCCGCGGATCGAAGTCGATCCCGCTCTCTTCCGGCGGGTGCTCGACAATCTGCTGGAGAACGCGCACAAATACTCGCCCGATCCGGGCAGCTCGATCACGCTTCGCGCCTTGCGCGAGGCCGACGGTTCGATTGCGTTCGCCATCGAAGACCGCGGAACCGGGATCGCGTCGGACGATCTGCCCCGGCTCTTCGATCCGTTCTTCCGCGCCGACCGAAGTCGAACGCGGGGCACGGGCGGCGTCGGGCTCGGCCTTGCACTCGCCAAGCGCATCGTCGAGGCGCACGGTGGGACGATCCGCGTCGAGAGCGCCCTGGCGCAGGGGAGCACGTTCCGCGCGTCCGTCCCGAGCCGGTAACAAACGCAAACATGGGGCACAGACCGCAGCAACACTCCGCGGCCATAAATCAGGGTGTGAGGCGTTTCGAGGGATGCAGGACGCGT
>DATHQY010000074.1:0-3018 GCA_035482215.1 Polyangiaceae bacterium
GCGGCGGTCGCGACTCGCGTCTCGGTGGAGACCGGCTCGGGAGCCGGCGGCTCGGTCAGCGAAGAGCACCCCACGGCGCCCGCCGCAGCGAGCACCCAAAAGGCGTGGTAGAACCGCGTAGGCATGTGCTGGGCAGAGTTACAGCGGGCCTGGCCCCCAAGTCAAAGCTAGAAGTCAAAGCCCCACGAGCCGCGCGATGCGCTCGGCGGGGAAGGATGTCACGCGTACGGCATGTCCCGTGTTCTCCATATCGAAGATGACCCGGCCAACCGGCTGCTCGTGCGCAAGCTCCTCGCCGCGGAGGGGCACGAAGTCATCGACGCGGCTGACGGGCTCGAAGGGATCCGTCACGCGCTGGCCATGCGGCCCGACCTCGTGCTCGTCGACCTGAACATTCCGGGGCTCGACGGGTACGAAGTGACGCTCCGCCTGCGCGGCGAACCGTCCCTCGGCGGGATGCGCATCGTCGCGATCACGGCCGAAGGCGACCGCGACACGAGCTTCGCCGTCGGGTGCGACGGCTTCATCCAGAAGCCGATCGACGCACGAAGCTTTGCGTCGCTCGTGAGCCTCTACATCGGGGGGCACCGCGAGCCGTACACGTCGAGCCCTGACGCGACCGGCGAGCGCCTGCGCACGCAGAGCCACCGCATCGTCGCGCACCTCGAACAGAAGGTCGCCGAGCTCTCCGCCGCGAACGAGCGCTTGCGTGAGGTCGAGCGTTTGCGCACCGAATTTTACCGCAACATCAGCCACGAGCTGGCGACGCCGATGACGCCCATCGTGGGCTACTTGCGGATGCTGCTCGACGAGGAGCTCGGATCACTGAACAAGCCGCAGGCGAAGGCCATGCGCGCGATGGACGACTGCGTCCGGCGTTTGCGGGCGACGCTGGACAACCTCATCGACGTGACGGGGCTCGAGACGGGCAAGATGCGGTTTTTCCACCGCGACTACGACTTTCTCGACACGATACGTCGCGGCGTCGCGGCCTACGCGGACGCGCTGGCCGAGCGCAACCTCACATTGCTCGAAGACATGCCGCTCGGGCCTCTGCCCTCCCACGGCGATTCGGATCGGCTTTCGCGCGCGATCGGACAAATGCTCGACAACGCCTGCAAGTTCACGCCGCCCGGGGGAACGGTCGGCGTTCGCGTGCGCGTTCTCGACGACCATTACGAAGTGCTCGTCGTCGACAGCGGGACCGGCGTTCCGCCGGACCGCGCCGAACGCGTGTTCGATCCGTTCTATCAGTTGGATGGATCCCCGACGCGATCGCACGGAGGCGTCGGGGTCGGCCTGGCCATCGCGCGGCGCGTGGCACGTGGGCTCGGCGGCGACATCAAGCTGTCGGGCGCCGTGACCATCGAAGGGCACTACCTCACCGGCGCCGCCTTCGTGATGACCGTGGCCAAGCGCGCCCCCACGTTCGTGGTCGACGCGTCGGGCCCCTCGCTGTCGTCGAGCTGAATCGCTGCGCGAATCGCCGATGACCGAACGCGTGTACCTCGATTGGAACGCGACGACCCCGCCCGCCCCGGAGGTGGCCGCCGCGATGCAGACGGCGCTGCGCGAAACGTGGGCGAACCCATCGAGCATCCACGGCTTTGGCCGCGCGGCCCGCGCTCGTGTTGAAGCGGCGCGCGAGAGCATCGCGCGCCTCGCCGGCGCGGATGCGCGCGACGTCGTTCTCACATCCGGCGGCACGGAGGCGAACAACCTCGCGCTTCGCAGCGCGTTCTCCGACGGGGGGAATGTCGAGCGAGGGGGGGCCGACGCTCCCGGCGGCCGGGGGGCCGACGCTCCGGGCTCGCCGGTTCTGGTCACGAGCCGGCTCGAGCACCCCTCGGTGACGCGCGTCGCCGAAGCGCTCGAACGCGAGGGCATGGCGCGCGTCCGCTGGGTGGCCGTGCGGCCGGAAGGAACGATCGATCTTGGAGATCTGGCGCGAGCCCTCATGGAGGGGCCGGTGCGACTCGTGGCGGTGCAGGCCGTGAATGCCGAGACGGGCGTCGTGCAGCCGATCGCGGATGTCCTCGCTGCCGCGAAGGCCCACGGCGCGCTCATTCACGTCGACGCGGTGCAGGCGTTTGGGCGCACAGAAGAAGTCGCGCGCGGCGCCGATACTCGCAGCCTGGCCGGGCACAAGATGCGAGGGCCCAAGTCGATGGGCGCGCTCATTGGGCGGCCCGGCTTGCGCATCGCGCCTGTGCTGGTCGGTGGCAGCCAGGAGCGGGGCGTGAGGCCCGGGACAATCGACCCCGTGGCAGCCGCCGGCCTTCATGCAGCGGCCGAGCGGGCGGTGAACGGGCCGGCCCGGTGGAATGCCGTGGCTCTCCTCCGCGATGCGCTCGAACACGGGCTCCTGCGCCTGTACGCGAAGGCGCGCGTAAACGGCCGAAACGCGATGCGCGCGCCGCATGTCACGAACATCGCATTCCCGGGCTGGGCCGGGCCGGAGCTCGTGGCCGGGCTCGATCTCGAGGGCATCGCTGTATCGAGCGGTACGGCGTGCAGCGCGGGGACCGCCGAGCCGTCGCCCGTGCTGGTGGCGATGGGCGATCGCGAAGCCGCAGCGTGCAGCGTGCGCTTCTCTCTCGGCGAGGACACGACTCGCGAAGACATCGACGCGACACTCGCGGCCGTCACGCGAGTCTTCTCGCGTTGATGACGCGTCATTGCGCCAGAAATGGCGCCTTCCGGCCGCTACGGGCCGCAGCCCTTGCGATGCGCCGGCGCTCCGCTCTTCTGGAGAAGGCGCCTTCTTGGCTGGAATGACCGGTCCTCGATGACCCTAACGCGGGGCTCGTTCAAAAGGGCCGCGTCTCGGGCGCCGAGCGAAGCGCGCAAAGCCGAGCCACGACGTCGGGTGGCTCCGTGATCCTCCCCCGGGTTTGTGGACAGCCCCGAAAGCGCGAGTATGCGCGAGGAGTTGTTCATGGCTCGAAGGAAACGAAGGAAGTTCACGCGGGAGTTTAAGGCCGAGGCGGTGCGTTTGACGCAGGTGCCAGGCGCTTC
>DATHQY010000075.1:0-4465 GCA_035482215.1 Polyangiaceae bacterium
CAAAGTTATGCTGACTTCGTCAGAAAAAGCGCCCTCGCGTGGACGGCCTCTGGACCTCTATCGAGCCAGTTTCGCCCATTCGTGGCGCAGCGAAGCCAACTCGGCTTCGTACGGCTCAGCTGCTTTCTCGGAGCGCCGCAACCCCTCTTGCGCATGCGCGAGCGCCGCCTTTGCGTCCTGCACGCGACGATGCGCGTCTTCGACGGCCGCCTCGGCGCTCGCGATCTTGGCCCGCAGCGCTTCCCGTGCCCGGGCCTTCGCTTCCCGCTCGGCACGCTCGCGTTCGGCGCGCTGATTCGCCGCGCGTTCACGCTCCAGGCGTTCATGATCCGCGCGCTCCTTCTCGGCGCGCTCCTTCTCGGCGCGCTCCTTCTCGGCGCGCTCCTTCGGCGCGTACGACTTCTCGGCGCGCTCCTTCGGCGCGTACGACTTCTCGCGCTCGTCCTCAGGCTCCTGATCCGCACGCTCGTTCGGCCCCTGCGGCTCGCCATCGCCTTCGCGATCATGCGCGTCGAGGCCCGCGAAGGGATCTTCGACGGCCACGTCGCGGGTCAGGCGGCCGCGAAGAAGCTCGGCGCGCGCGCTCTCGTCGCGCACGAGCGCTTGCAGCGTTTCGGCCATCCGCCGCGCCTGCGCCGGCGACAGCGACACGCCGTCCGGCGCGAGCGCGGCGCGCGCCTCGCGAACGACCTCCGCGACCGCCTCGCGATACCGGCGAGCCGCATCCACGAGGTCCACGCCCTCGCGCCGCAAAGGCGCGGTCGACGCGACCTTCCACGCGTCGACGACCGCGTTCATCACCGCCGGGCTTCGCCGTGCCACGTGATTGAGCGCCCACGCCGTGCGCGTGGGCTTCGGCGCGGCCGCCACCGCGCGCGCTCCCGCCGGATCGCCTCCGGAGCGTAAGCCGCGCGCCAGCTCCGTGCGCAACGCCACGAACCGATCGAAGGGCGCCGCGTACAGCGCATCGAGGGCTCCGCCGACGCCGACACCGGCGAGCGCGGGGGCGCTCGCTGGCCCGCGATTCGCCTCGGGATTCCCGTTTTCACCCGGCGCGGAAGTTTTGCCCCGCTTCATTCGCGCTCTTGCCCGGACTTTCGCCCGCGCTCTCGCGCGTGCGCTTGCCGAAGGTCGTGCTTAAGCTCCCGCGCATGGAGACACTTGCTCACCTCGCGACATTGGCGGTCACGATCCTACTTCTGGCGCGCTTCGTCCCCGGCGTGCGCGTCGACAGCATCGGTACGGCCGCCGTGGTAGCCGTCGTGTTCAGCGTTCTCAATTTCTTTCTCGGCTGGCTACTTCGCGCCGCCCTGTTCGTGCCCGCGTTGTTCACGCTCGGGCTCCTGTTCTTGTTCGTGCCGTTCATCGTCAACACGGTCCTTCTGTGGCTGACGGACAAGCTCATTGCCAGCTTCGAGATACGGACGATGGGAAGCTTGCTCCTCTCGTCGACGATCATCACGATCGTGAACGGGCTTTTTTACTTCTCGTACGTGCACTCCGCATGGATCGACAACGGCTACGGCGCCGGCCACCCGCGCTGGATCTGAGGCCCGGCGGCACGAGTACCCGCTACGTCATGAGCGTTCGGCGGACCGGAGGCGGCTCGTTCAGCACGAGCCAGAAGAGGCCCAACGTGCGCGCCGCCTCGCTGAACTGCACGAAGTCGACGGGCTTCCGAACGTACGCATTGGCGCCGAGCTCGTAGCTTTTCACGACGTCCTCGTCCTCCTTCGACGACGTGAGGACGACGACAGGGAGAAGCCCCGTCCGCCCATCGGCGCGAATCGCGCGCAGGACGCTCATACCGTCGATCTTGGGCAAGTTGAGGTCGAGCAGGACGAGCGCCGGCAGCACGCTCGCGTCGCGGCCGGCATGCACGCCTTTGCCGAAGATGTAGTCGAGCGCTTCGCTTCCGTCGCGCGCGACCACGATCTCGTTCAGGATGTTCGATCGCTTGAAGGCGCGGAGCGTGAGCAGCTCATCGCTCTCGTTGTCTTCGACAAGCAAAATCACTTTCGTCACGACTCGACCTCGCCATCATCCAAAGCTGCGAAACGATCGGGCGCAAAAAAGCTCGGCCCGACGAGAATCATGGCGAAGGCCATGGTGGAACAACCGGCCAGCGCGGTCAAACCGTGCCCCCGCCGTTCACCCTCGCGTCGCGTGTAGGTTACCTTCATTGTCACCCGCGCGCAGGAACGCGCGACATGAGGGACATGCTACGAAAGCTCGCCACACGCACCTCACGAGAACCGCCGGCGCGCTCCGCAGGACTTGCCCCGCGCGTGCGCGCCGCCCCATAGGAGAAAAAGCGATGATCCGGAAGAGCACGGCAGTCTGGCACGGCAATGGGCTTCACGGAAAAGGGGGCTTGACGACGCAAAGCGGCGTCTTCAAGGAGCAACCGTATTCATTTCAGACTCGTTTCCAAAGCGAGGACGGCAAGGCAGGGACGAATCCCGAGGAGCTATTGGGCGCGGCCCACGCGGGGTGCTTCGCGATGGCGCTCTCCTTTGCGTTGACGGACGCGGGCCACCCGCCCGACGAGCTTCGCGTGACGGCATCGGTCGACCTCCAGAAGGACGGCGACGGGTTCGCGATCAAGACGATCGCTCTCGACCTCGAAGGCCGCGTGGCGGGAATCGACGGCGCCCAATTTCAAACGATCGCCGAAGCCGCAAAGAAGGCATGCCCTCTGTCGAAGGCGCTGGCGGCGACGCCGATCACGCTCGCGGTCAAGTTGCTCTAGACCCGGCACCCCCCAATACGGCCGTTTTTCGGCAGGAGATAAGAGGCAAGGGCGGTGGTTAACGACCGCCGCTCTCCGGCCGTAGCCCGGGACGAGCGATGCGTGTTCTCCTCGCCGCCGGCGACCCCGAATCCGTGCGCGTGCTTGGCGCCGCGCTGCGTAAGCTTCAGCACGAAGTGGCCGTCGCCCACGACGGCGAAGAGGCGCTCGACCTCTACGCGAAAGAGCCCTTTCCGCTCGTCATCGCGGATTGGCAAGTGCCGCGCATGTCGGGGATCGAGCTCTGCAAAGCGATCCGCCACGGCGCGCGCGAGTGGCACAGCTACATGGTGCTCGCGACGTCGCTGTCGGGCGACGAAAATGTGCTCGCAGGATTCGACGCGGGAGCCGACGACTACCTCGTCAAGCCGTTCTCGACGCAGGACGTGGAAACACGCATCGTCGCCGCAGAACGCGTTTGCAACGGGATGGCGAAGTGCGAAGTGACCGTGCGTGACCTCGTGGAGATGTGCGCGAGCGATAGCCGCGATCGAGGGCACACCCCGAGCGACGTGGCGAGCGGCTCGGAGAGGCGGCGCGTGTACAGCAAGGCGCGCACGTTCTTGATGCGGCAGATCGTCCAGACGAAACACCGCTACGGCCCGCGCCCCGAGGGCCTCGCCGTCGCGCGCTTCGTGCACGAGCTCGAGCGGCTGCAAGACCTCGAAGAAGAGCTGAATTAGCGCGACGCTCGCGTGGCGCCACGGCGTTCTCCGGCCCGCGCCAGGCTCGAAACTCGGGTAGAGTCGTTCTCGAGGATGGCGCGCGACATGCTCTTGCTCCGCGCGCGCGACCTCCTCTTGCTCCGCGCGCGCGACCTCCTCTTGCCCCGCGCGCGCGACCTCCTCTTGCCCCGCGTGCGGACGCGCGCGGTCCTCCTCGCCGCTGTGTTCGCGTGGAGCTCCGCGGCCCGCGCGGACGCGCCGGGACCAGGCGGCGCGGCGCTCCCGCTCTTCACGATCGCGAAGAGCGAAAACAAGAACCAGGTCCAATACACCGTACGGGTCGATGCCCATTGCGCGCCGTCGGGCCCCTCCCCGGTAGCGGCGTACTGGCGCATGATCGAGCGCGGCGCGAACGTGACCGAGCCGATTCTTCCGGTCGAAGTCCCCGCGTACGGCCTCGAAAGCCAGACCGTCGTCGCGAGCAGCAACCAGGGGGGCGAAGTGCGCGCGACGCTCCACGCGCTTCCGAGCCGCGCCGTTCGCGTGAGGACCTCGCGCGCGAACGACGGGACGTGCCGTGCGACGGCCGAAGTCGCGATTGGTGGGCAGCCGGCCAATCTCTTCAACGTGTATGCTCATCTAGCGTGGCTCGGCGTCGATTATCTGCTCTTGCAGGGCTGGACACTCGATGGCGCCCGCGTCGTGCGGGAGAAGATCGCACGGTAGCGCCGAGCGATTCTGCCTCCTCTCCGGCCGGGCGCCGGACGGGCGCGTCGTTCGAGGCCGACGAAGCGGCCTAGCTCACCCACCGGGAGGCCAGGCTCGTCGCCCGAGGAAGTCGGTCATCGCGTAGGCCGTCGGTGTAGACGACGAGCGAAGCCCGGTCGCCGAAAGCGAGCCGAATCAAGCGAAGGAACTCTTCGGCCCGCGACACGGCGACGTGCGCGTGCCACTCGCTATGCCAATGATCGGGCACGAGCGCCGAACGCAGTGCCAGCTCTGCATAGCC
>DATHQY010000076.1:0-8030 GCA_035482215.1 Polyangiaceae bacterium
CGCCCCCTCTTGTGGATCACGTAGAGCATATCCATACGAGCCGCGGTGAGGCCCATCTTGCGGAGCGTCCGTCGCGTGAGCCCAAGCGTCGCGTAATACGCGCGCTTCAAACCGAAGAACACCGGGTGCATGCCAGCCGAAGAACACATCGCGTGCCAACGCGAGAAAATGCCGCTCGAAACCGGCGGCCGTCGCCGGTGGCACCCTCGAACCCGCGAAAAATGGCCGATCTATAGGCCTTCCATTGCCGTGGCAATGAAGTGCCCATAGCCAGATTCTCGGGGCGCGGGGTTGTCCCCGAGGCGCCGGTCGGTGTCCTGGGACGGCGCCGAGTGCGCCGGTCGATTCCTTACGACAGCAAGCCGGACGGTCTCGCCATCGTGCCGGTCGTGCCGCTCGCGAGCCTGTGGAGCATCTGATCGCATTCGTCGGCCGCAAAGCGCTGACCGGCGCGGTTCGCGAGGAGGCGCGTCTTCTCGTACTCGGCTTGCGCCTCGGTGTAGCGCCCGCGCCGGTGGAGGAGCTTGGCGAGGAGCTGATGGCCACCGATGACCTCGCCCGTGAAGTCCTTGCTCTCGGCGTACGCGATGCCTTGTGCGAGGAGCTTCTCGGCGTCCGACGCCCCTTGCAAGCCGTCGAGGAATGCGAGGAACATGCGGTTGTAGTTGGCGAAGCGCTCGTAGCCGAACTCCTCGCAGAGCTCGAGCGACTGCCGGACCGCACCGTAGGCGCGCGGCAGGTCGTCCGTATGAATGAGGACGTCGCCGAGCGTGTGCAGATTGAACATGACGTCGTAGCTGAGGCCGAGCTCGCGGCCCATTTCGATGGCCATCTCGGCGTGCAGGACGGCGGAGCGGAAATCGCGCGTGAAGAAGTCGACGAGCGCGCGCACTTTGATCCGCTCGACCGCGGCCATCTTGTCGCTCGGCAGCAGCTGCTCGGCGAGGCTCAGCTTCGCGAGCGCCGTCGTGCGGTCGCCACGGCCCGCGCTGGCTTGCGCGACGAGGAGCGCGACGCGGTGCTTCTCGCGCTCGTTGCTCGCGCTCTGCACCGCCTGTTCGAGTTCGGCCAGCACTTCCAGCGCGCGCTTGAAGTCGCCCTGGCGCGTCGCAAGCTCCACTTCGGCGACGAGCACGGGCGCGAGAAGATCGGCCGACGACCCGCCGAGCACGCGCGCCTGCGCGAGATCCGCGCGCGCGTCCTCCATGTTCTGTACGGCCGTCAGGATCTGCCCGGCCGCGACGTACGCACGAACGCGTACGTCGATGGGCGCGGGCGAGTTCGGGCCGACGCGCTCGAGGACGCGGTGGCACACGTCGGCGGCATCCGGTAACGACCGCACGATGTGCACCGCCATCGCGAGCCCGACGAGCCACGCGCAGAGCTCGTCGGGGCCGCGCTTCTCGGGATCGCATAGCGTGATGGCGCGCGCGTAGTCGCGCACGGCGGAGGCGTGCTGCCGGGTTTCGAGGCGTCTCTGGGCGCTCTTCGCGAAGTAGGTGGCGGCGCGCTCGCGGTCGCCCGATTCGTAGAAATGCGAAGCAATGCGCGCCGCGTGCTCTTGGGCGCGCGCGCCGAGCGTCGTCTCGAGCGCCTGCGCCGCCGCCGCGTGCATCTCGCGCGCGGCCTGCGGCGTGAGCGAATCGGCGACGATCTCGGGGATGATCGGCGACGCGAAACGGAGCTCGCTCGGCCCGCGGTCGACGACGAACTCGTGTTCCTTGAGCACGGCGATCGACCGCTCGAGGGCGGGCATCGCTTCGCCGAGCATCGTCGACAGCACGTACACGTCGATCGGCGTACCGAGGACGGCCGCCGCCTTTAGCGTCGCCCGGTCCTGCGCCGAGAGGCGCGCGACGCGCGACGCCACGAGACCGCGAAGCGTCTTCGGGAGAGCGAGATCTTGATCCGCGAGGTTCATCGCCGCGACGTGGCGCTCGACGACCGTCACGGCGCCCGCGTCGACGAGGCCCTTGATCACCTCTTCGATGAAGAGCGGATGTCCGTTCGCGCGCGCGCGCACGAAGCGCATGAGTTCGTCCGGCACGATGTCGACCCCGAGGCGCAAAGCGACGAGGCGTTCGCTCTCCGGAGCACTGAGGTCGCCGAGGTCGAGACCGACGTGGCCGGCCACGCCCTCGAGCGGATGTTCCACGCCCGCCCGAACGGCGAATGCGAAGACGAGGCGCGCGTGGCGGAGCTTGCGAAACACGTCTTCGAGTACGGAGAAGCTATCCTCGTCCATCGCGTGCGCGGAGTCCCACGCGAAGGTGTACGGCCGGTCTTCGCAGAGGCTCTGGATCATGCGCGAGAACGCCTGGCGGAGCCGCGCGTTCCCGTCTCCCGACGCGACGGGCACGTTGGCGCCGAGCGCCTTCAACACGGAGCTCACTTCGTCGGCCTGCAGGCCCAACGCGCGAAGTCGCGGCTGGACGGCGAGGATGCGATCGTTTGCGTCCCCTTCGCTCGTCCCGCACAAGACCTGGATCATGGCCACGACGCCGGAGAGCGGAAATTCCGTACCCCGTGGGGGGCACGCGGCGATGTGGAAGCCGACGTTGTAGCCGCCCTTTCGCAGACGGCGCTCGACCTCGTAGAGCAAGCGCGTCTTGCCCACGCCGTTGTCGCCGCGGATGGTGATGACACGCGCGCTTCGCTTCGTGGCGCCCGCGAGCACCTCGCCGATGCGCCGCAGCTCGTCTTTGCGGCCGACGAAGCGTCCGTAAGCCTCGCCGGGGCGCCGCACGTCTTTGACGACGACCGCCGAGACGTTGGACGCGAGCTGGTCGCTCTCCGTCATCGGCTCGAACTCGAAGAGCGCCCGCACCTGGCGCATCGCGTGCGTGCTCATCGCCGCGTGGCCCTCGCGCGCACGGGCGAGGTCCCGCGCCGTGGCGAGAAGACCGCCGAGACGTTCGTCGTCCATCGGCTCGCCCGTCCGCGTAACGTGGATGCGACCGATGTGCAGACCCGCGCTCGGCGGCGGCCGCGCATCGAGGCTGCGCAGCGCGACGAGCGCGCAGCGCGTGGCCATCTCGGTGTCGCGCCCGTCGGGATCACCGAGGCCGAAGACGGCGGCGATGTGGCCCGCCTCGCGCCGGATCACCCGCCCGCTCCACCGCTCGAGAATGCTCGCAGCCTTCTCCGCGACCTCCGGAAGCACGTCGCGCGGGAGCTCGAGGACGAGCCCCGTGACCTCTCGGCGCTCCCCCATCTCCGCGGCGCGGTCGATGGCCACGTACCGCGCGCTCGTCGAGACGCGCACGCTGGAGGCGCTGCGCGACGCGGGGATCTCCACGGGCGTGCGCTCGTTGCCGGTGTTGCCCCCCTCGGCCTCGAGGAACGGCTCGCGCACCGGCGTGCTGCCGGTATCCACCCCGTCGCGAAAACGTGCGAGGAACTCCGCGAGGTCGTGCGCGCCGTACCGGCTGCCCTGCGCGTAGAGGAACGCGAGCAGCGCTTCGTACATGCGGCCGGCGTCGGCGTATCGATCGGCAGGCGACTTGGCCATCGCCGACTTGAGAATGGCGACGAGTTCGGGCGGCACGTCGGGCCGCAGGAGCTCGACCGGCGGATACTCGCAGGCCTGCACGCGGCGAAGCGTCTCGAACGTGGTGGGCGCACTGAACGGATTCACTCCCGCGACGCACTCGTAGAGCACTGTCCCGAGCGAAAAGAGATCGCTCCGCGCGTCGACGGACTCGCCGGCCGCTTGTTCCGGGCTCATGTACCCGAACTTGCCCTGCAGCGCCCTCGCCTGGGTGTCCTCCTGGCCGGTGTTCTCGAGGACGCCGCGCGCTTTCGCGATCCCGAAGTCCGTGACTTTGACCTCGCCCTCGAACGACAGGAGCACGTTCTGCGGGGATACGTCGCGATGCACGATACCGAGCGCGCGCATCTGTTCGTCGCGGCGGCGGTGCGCGTGATCGAGGCCCTTCGCCACCTCGCACGCGACGTACACGCCCATGTGGATCGGCAGCGGGACCTGCTGGCGCCGCGCGCGCGCGAGGACGCTCGCCAGATCGAGCCCGTGCACGAACTCCATCGCCATGTAGTAGGCGTCGGCGAGGGCCGGCCCGTCGCCGATCGAGGCCTTGCCCAGGTCGAACACCTGGACGATGTTCGCGTGCGAAAGGCGCACCGCGAGCTTTGCCTCGTGGATGAACATTTCCACGAACTCCGGGCTCCGGGCGAGCTCCGGGAGAATGCGCTTGATGACGAGTATCTTCTCGAAACCTTCGACGCCGTAGCTCTTCGCCTTGAAGACCTCGGCCATTCCACCTTGCCCGAGTCGTTCGAGCAAACGGTAGCGGCCGAAGGCTGTTCGCTCTTGGGTCATTTACGTCACGATTGCCAGCTTCGCGCGGTGTCGGGCCCGCCCCTCTGGGTCCGGACGGTAGGTCGACTTCTACCACGAGCGAATCGCGCCGTCCGTTCCGCTCTTCGCACGAGCCTCGGCGAACGGTAGTTTCGTTCGGCTTCGTTCGGCTTCGTTCGCGAGCCCATTCAAGGGGAGGGCGAAGGCGGCGGCGCCGGGACGGGCGCGACCGGTGCGCCCGGCACACCCGGAAACGGCGGGGCGGGAACGCGATGGCGGACCACGTAGACCGGATTCGTGAAGCCCATGGGCGGCAAGGGCATGAACGGCAGAATGTCGTCCATCGGGCGGTCACCGCGGGCGACGACCATGACCCAGGCGTTGGCCGGGCCGAGCGCGACGTCGAAGTCCTGATCGAAGCGGATCGTTCGCGCCTGGGCTTCTTCGAGCGTGCCGGGCTCCGGCCCGAGCTGGAGCTTGCGCGGCGGGAGCTCGAACGACTGCACGACGCGGTACGTCCCGCCGATCTCGCCGGCGAAGACGTCCACGTGCCCGACGTCCACCCAAGGCGCGGTCCGGACGCGAAGATGCGCGTGCACGACCTCGTCCTGGGTCACGACTTCGTCCCCCGGTCGTACGCCGTGCAGTTCGAACTCGAGAATCGGGCCGTCCGTGACGGTGGCATGGCCCTTCTTGATCTGTGCGACCACGGTGAGCGGATCGGAGGGCGGGTTGTCCTCGTCGACGGTGGCCTGGGGGTCGACCGTGACCATCGTGCGGGGATAGCCGGCCCAGTGAAACTGGATTCGATGCGAATCGCTGCTCCCGGTGGCGGTGTACCGGTAGCCGAAGCCGAGGAGGGCCCAGTAGTCGTGGAGGACCTGCTCGACGCGCTCCGGCAGCTCCGAGTCGTACCCGTTGAAGACCTCGATGCCGTCGAAGTCGATGCGATTGTGGATGCGGTTACGCGGGCCCTTCGGGTCGAACCCGATGTTGTTGAAGTAGCCGAGCCCCTTCGGCAGGCGGGGGTGGTTCAACTGGAAGTACCGGTTCGGGTCGCCGGCGCGCACCGCACGGAAGATCGACGCCATGTTCGTGTGCTTGTACGGCGGAACCGGCGATCCAGGGGGATAAGGGAAGACGCCGAAATGCCCGAAACCCTTGCTGTAGGTCGTCACTTCGACGCCGGGGACGCTGAGGAGCTCTTTGCCGAGATCGAGCGTGTCGAGCGACGAGGCGTAGTCGCCGACGACGTTGTGCTCGGAGGGCACCGCGAAGTCGATCCCGGCGGCGACGAGCGAGAGAACGCGGTCTTCCGGCGTCACGGGCGTGTCGAAGCTCGGGCGCGCGTGCACGTGGAGATCGCACCCGAGGACGCCGGGCGTGGGCACGACGTGGCGGGGCGCGAGCTCGACGTCGGTCACGCGGCCCGGCGCGATGTCGATGACTTTGGCGTCGATGCTCCACTCGATGCCCTTCGTGGCGGCTACCCGGTAGCGGCCCGAGGGAAGGGGCGTCGTCACGTCGCCGCGGAGCGCGTCGATGACGGGGCCCGCGCCGGACGCGCGGTAGTCGGGGCCGAAGCTCGGATCGAGGGTGCCGTTTTCGCCGTGCACGAGGAGGCGCGCGGTGAGGGGGGTCCGCGTGTCGGCGTCCTTGATCGTCACATGCAGGTCGCCGCCCGGCGCGATGTCGAGCAGGAGGTCGTGCGGCGTACCCGGCATGAACGACACGAGGCTGCTCGCGCGGCCGGGATCGACGGCGGCGTACCACTCGACGACGGAGGTCGGCACGTCGAGCGCGAAGGCGCCCCCCGTCCCGGCGCGCGCGCGCACCGCTGGGTTGCCCTGCGCGTCGCGGCCGAAGACGAGCGACCCCGCCTGCTGACCCAGGACGCGCCCGTCGACGTGCGCCGTCGGGACCGAGGCGACTTCGGCGAGCACCTGCCACACGCTCATGCTCGAATCGCCGACGACGACGCGCAGGTCGACGGAAGCGACGGAGGGCATCGCGATCGGCGGACTCTGGACCGAGAGCCGCATCGGCTGCACGGCGAGCGACGCGTCGTCAGGCACCGCGTCGACGGTGATGGGGCCGGCCGAAGACACGAGCGCGAGCGGATGCGGGTCGGCGTCGACGAGGAGCGACGCACCGATGACCGTCGCCCGATCGGCCAGCTGGCCGACGCCCGAGACGAAGACCACCTGGCCCGCGCTCGCGAGGTCGGCGCGCAAGGCGAGCGTGTGCCCGGCCTCGAGGAAGCCTGCAGGCGGCGCGAGGGTAATGTCGAGCACGTTGCGCAGGCGATCGACGCGCAGCTCCATGTCGGCGTCGACGATCCCATCGTCGACCGTGAGGGGGAACGTCACCGTCATCGCGCCCGCCGCACCGGTCGTCGGGTGCATGTCGCCACGTCCGATCACGAGCGGCCGCGCCGCTCCGTCGACGACCACTTCGAGGTCGATGTCGCGGCTCAACTTGCCGTCCAGACTTCGGACCGCAAGCTGCGCGGCACCCGGGACGAGCTCGAACGTCGCGCTTCGCGACTCGAGCGCGTTGGGCACGTGCTTGTGGGTTCGCCCGGCGCCGCGCGGGCGCGTCATGTAGGCGAGGCCGAACGCCACGAGCCCGGCGATGAGCCCCATCGCCAGCCGCTCCACGGCAGATCTGCCCAACGCCATCGACGCTCAGACGATACCATCGGCGCGGCTTCCGGAGAGCGTCGCCGAACGCTCGTGCGGACCGACGATGGCCAGGGACACCGCGAGGAGCGGCTCTCCGCCGAGAGCGAGGACCGCCTCTTCCCCCCATTCGACGACGACGATCGCGCCGTCGCTCCTCCGCTCGCGAAGCCCGAGGCGCGATATTTCCGCGGCGAGCGTCGCGCCTCCCGTTTCCCGCTCGCGCAGGCGATAGAGGTCCGCGTGCACGAGTGCACCGCGCGCGGTCGCGTGCTCGTGCACGAGCGTGAACGTGGGGCTCGTCACGCGCGCGGTGACCCCCAGCGCGCGCGCCATGGCGCGGGTCATGAACGTCTTGCCGGCGCCAAGACCTCCCGAGAGAAGGACCAGGTCCCCGGGCTCGAGCACGCGCGCCATGGCGGAGGCGAGCTTGCGGGAGTCGCGTCGCGTGCGGAGCGCCACGGTCGTCGCGGCGAACGGCGGATTCAGGTCGTCCCAGGCTCGGGTTGGGGAGGCGGTATCGACACCGGACGAATCTTCTTCGGTGCCTTCTCCTCCTCCGGCGCCTCGTCCCCGGGTTCTTCCGTCTCCTCTTTTTCCTCTTCGTCCGGCTCGGGCTCACCCTTCTGCTCGCGGATCGCCGCCGCATCGCCGAGGCTCATCGCGAGCGCCGGGTGGCTGCCCGCGTCGGTCCAGAACTTCGCATAGAAGTACGAGACGGTGAGCGCGCTCAAGAGCCCGATGAGCTGGCTCGTCGAGAGCTGATACGGCACCGGCTCGGCGAAGCTCGCCGGCGCGAGGGCGACGTAGCCCATCACGGGCGGTACGAACGCGAGGACCCGCGCCACCGCGCGGGCGCGCAGGTTCTCGATGCCGAGCGAGATCCCGAAGAGGAAGCCGACCGAGAGGAGCAGGAGGCAGAACGGCACGTAGATGTGCGCATCGAGCGTGGGGCCGTAGCTCCCGCGCTCGACGTCGTCGCGAACGAGCTCGAGCAAGAAGCGGAAGAGCCCGTAGGCGAACACGAAAAG
>DATHQY010000077.1:0-4958 GCA_035482215.1 Polyangiaceae bacterium
CGGCGCCATCGCATGGTTTTGGCGCGCGCCGCCGGCCATTACCGCACAAGCGAAGTCTTCGCCCGCCGGCGACGACGTCCTCCACTTGCGTTGCGATCCGAGTCGCTGCCCCGATGGAACGCAGGTCGACTTGGACGGCGCCAAAGGCACGTTCGCCGCCGGCGAAAGCGAGCTCACGCTTCCCGCCCCTCTCCATATCGGGTCGAACGCGCTTTCCCTTCGCCTCACGCGCGGGGGCTGGTCGCGTGACCAGACGATGAGGCTCATCGTCCCGGTGGCGTTTCGCATCCGCGCCGATCCGAGCACGATGGGCGCGTCGCCGCCGAGCATCACGATCCGCGTCGAAGCGGCGCCCGGCAGCCAGGTCACGATGGACGGAAAGCCTCTGGCGCTCGACGAAGCCGGCCGGGGCAACTACGCGGTCGATGAATCCGCGGCGACCGAAGGGACAGCGGACGAATCGAAGACCGTCAGCGTCGACGTCGCGTACGCCGTCACGCCGCCGCCTCCCGATCGCGCGCGCGCGATCGATCAAGCGGCGTCGGTCGAGAAGGGCGCGGTGACTGCGCGTGTCGTCATTGCCCCCCTCCACGTCGACGCGCCCGGTTCGCACGCGGTCGTCGAGGCCGATCACGTGCTGCTCGCCGGTCGCGCCGCGAAAGGCGCCACGGCGACCGTCGACGGTACGCCTGTCGCCGTGGGCCCGGAGGGCATCTTCACCACGAACGTCGCTCTGCCGGCGCCTGGCGAGCACACCGTCGAAGTACGCACCGAGACCAGCGTCCTCCGTCCGCGATCGGTGCATCTCTCCATCAAACGCGTCGCGAGCCTGCGGGACGAGGCGAAGACCTTCGAGCAGCGCGAGAAGACCGTCGGCTATGACGACGCCATCAAGGACCTTACGGGCAACGCCGGCCGCGCGATGATCGTCGACGGCGAAGTCATCGATTCCCGCCGCTTCGGCTACGGGGCGGTGCTCCTCGTGGACGATCGGCGAGGCTGCGTGAAAGGTCCTTGCGTCGCTCGCGTTCTGCTCGACGAAGACCCGAACCTCGCGCGCGGCGCGATTGTTCATGCATACGGCCGCATCGCACGGGCATTCGCCGCTCCGTCGGGCCAGGCGGTACCGGAAGTCGAGGCAGACTTCGTCGTCTCCGGCCGTCGATGAGCAAGCCGCATTTCGCCGTCGCAGCGGCGGGCGCGGCGTTCGGCGCGGTCTTCGTCGCGGCGCTCCATGCCCAGGGCCAGGCGATCGACGTGGCGCGGGCCCACACGTTCGTTGCTGGCGCAGCGCCTGCGGCGGGCCCACGAGGAAGTGCCCTCGGCAAAGAGGCAGTCGACAGCTTCGGGCACGAGAGCTTGCCGGCGGGTCGGCTCGTCGTCGAATGGCGCGCGGCCCTCGGCGTCCCGCTGCGAAGAGCGCCCATCATGGGGCCCGACGACGAAATCGACGTCGTCAGCACCGAGGGCGAAGTCGTCACCCTAGGCCGCGACGGGACGGAGCGCGCACGCCTGGCGACGGGAGCGAACGATCCGAGCGCCGTCGCGCTGTTGGCCGGGGGCGACCTCGTGTTCGTCGATCAAGCGGGCGAAGCCGTCGGCGTCCGCGCGGGGCACACCACGTTTCGCTCGCGATTCGGACGCGCGGGTGCCGTCGGCCCAGCACCGCTGGCCCTGGAGGATGGAGGCGTCATCGTCGCAACGGAGCATGAGATCGCCCTGCTCGACGCAGCAGGGGGCGAGCGGGCGCGGACGACGCTCGTGGACCTCATCCAGGCGCCGCTCGTGCCCGCCAATGGTCACATTTTCGCCGTTACGGCCAGCGGGGCCGTCTGGTCCTGGCGGCCCGGCGCCTTGTCGCCTGAGCGGATCGGCGCCTTCGGCGGGCCCATCGATGGCGCCCCGGCCCTCGCCGGGGATGGAACGCTCCTCGCCGTCCTCCCCGAGCAGGGCCTCATCGTGGCGGTCGACCTCGGGCGCGGCACTTCTGCCGTTCGCACGACCACATCCGAAGGCCTCTGGCTCGGCCCGCCGTCGATCGCGGCCGACCTCGCGTTCGTGCCGCTGTTGACGACCGCCGCCGAGGTCGTGGTGGCGATCGACCGCGCGGGCAATGAAACGAGCCGTACGGTGCTGGCCGGGCGAACGGCGAAGCTGGCAGCCGACGCGGGCGCGACCCCCCTCGCCCTGCCGCCCCACTCGCCGCCACTCGTCGACGCAAGAGGAGCCTTTTTTTTCGCGACGCCCGGCGGAGACATCGGTGCCGCCAGCGACGTCCGGTCCCCGAACGCCTCCGTCGATCTCCTGGCCGATGTATGCGGAGCCCGAGAGCCAACCCGTGGCAACCGGACGCCCGATCCGCCCATCGTTGGGCTCGTGGCTACGCACGCCGGAACGGTGGTCGCCGCTTGCGCCAACGGAACGGTACTGTCCATTCGCGGCGCGCAGTGACTGGCACACGAAGTTTTCCGCCCTTATAGTCCTGGCATGATCACGATCACCGACAAGGCGGCATTGAAGGTTCGCGAGATTGCGGAGGCCGAGGCCCTCGTGGGGCAAGGGCTACGTCTCCGGGTCATCGGCGGCGGCTGCGCGGGCTTCACGTACGACCTCTATTTCGAAGACAAAATCGGCGAAATGGATGAAGAATTCGAGTCGAATGGGGTGAAGCTCTACGTCGACCCAATGAGCTACCAGTACCTCGAAGGCACGGAGATCGACTACGTCGAAGGGCTGCACGGCGCGGGCTTCAAGTTCGGCAATCCGAACTCGAAGGGATCTTGCGGCTGCGGTTCGTCGTTCTCCGCCTAGCGTTCTCCAGCCCGGGCGTCGGTGACGCCCGCGCGCACAGGGCGTGCAAGGGAGCAAGCAAGGAGCGTCGCTTTGCGCGGCGCAGCGCACCCTATGCCCTCTTCTGCATTCACGTCCTATCCCTCGAAGATCGCATCGCTTCGCTCGGCCGGCCATCCCTCGGCCGGCGGTAGGTCGTCGGCGGGCGCGACGCTGTCCGAGTACATCGCGCGCGTCCAGGCCATCCCGACCCTGTCCCGGGAAGAGGAGGTCGACCTCGCTTGCCGCGTTCGAGACTCGAACGATCGAGACGCGGCGCGCCGTCTCATCGAGGCAAATTTGCGTTACGTGGTCGCGATCGCGCTCAGCCACAGGCGTTACGGAGTTCGCCTCGCCGACCTCGTCGCGGAAGGCAACGTGGGCCTCGTCATCGCGCTGCGACGCTTCGACCCGTCCCGCGGGACGCGGTTCGTGACCTATGCGGCGCATTGGATTCGCGCCTACGTCTTGGGCCACGTAATCCGTGCTTGGAGCATCGTGGGCGTCGGTGCCGGCCCGCTTCGATCCAAAGTATTTTTCCGGCTCCGTCGCGAGAAAGCTCGCATCCTGGCCTCGACGAACGACGCCGCCGAAGCGACCGCGCGCCTCGCCGAGCGCTTCGGCACGACATCCGAGAAGATCCTTCTCTTGGCGCAGCGGCTCGAAGCGCGCGACGTCTCGCTCGACGCCAAGGTGTTCGACGACGGAACTGCGACCCTGGTCGATACCCTGGCCGCGGGCGCACCGACGCAGGAGGAGGCGTACTCCGGGCGTGAGCGCGGCGCGGCGGTCGGCGCTCACGTGCGGAAGGCCATGGAAAAGCTCGACCCGCGCGAGCGGTTCATCGTCGAAGTGCGCATCATGGCAGACCCGCGCGAGGAGCTGTCCCTCGCCGAGATCGGCCGCCGCCTCGGGGTGTCGCGCGAGCGCGCCCGCCAGCTGGAGGCGCGGGCCAAAGACAAGCTCCGCCACGAGCTCGAAGGCTACGCATCCGATTTTGCAAGCGAAGCGGCGTAAACGGGACCCCGGTTGGGTCGCATCCAAATAGCCGAACGCCCGCGCCCGTGACGAAGCACGAGGCGGGCGTTCGGGTCGACGTCGCTCTGTAAGCCGAGTTCTGTGTCGCACGCGGGTCTTCCCGCATGCGCAGGCGATCATTCCTCTCCGGCGGCGATTGCTCGCCGTCTCCAGCAGCCTACCCGCAAGCTCGGGCGAGCAGCCCTTACCCCGGCGAACGGGAGTCGCCTCCCGCTCGCCGTGACGCTTGCCTATGCGGCCTTGCTCCCGATGGGGTTTGCCTAAGCCACACGCGTTACCGCGTGCGCGGTGGGCTCTTACCCCGCCGTTTCACCCTTGCCGTCGACCTCTCATGCGAGCATGCGAACGACGGCGGTCTCTTTTCTGTGGCACTCTCCTCGGCGTTTCCGTCACCGGGCGTTACCCGGCATCGTGCTCTGTGGAGCTCGGACTTTCCTCCCGTTCGCAAGCGAACGGACGATCACCCGAGCGGCGTCGACGGGGGGGAATGTGCACCGACCCAGCTAAGCGCGCAAGCCGGCCGCGCCCGCCCGCTGCGCTTGCCGCGGCCGTACGAATGCGAAGCCCGCAACAAACGGCGCCACCAGGAGTCCGTAGCGTCCCGAACCGAAGAACACGGCGTGCACTGCAACCGTCGCCAGGATCACGGCCGGAGTAGCCAGAACGATCGCGGGCGATCGGCCTAGCGCGCGCGGACCGGTCAGGCCCACCCCCAACGCCACGGCGACATATCCCAGCCAGCCGTGGAGCGTGAGCGCCGCCGCCGCGCCAAGTACGGCGGCGACCTTGCGCAGACGAGGGCATGCCCCACCGAGGCGTGCGACCGTCACGAGCGCGCCCAGCAAGAAGAGGCGGCTCGCGATCGCTTCGGCGGCGCTGAGCGCGAACTGCGCGTGTTCGTCGAAGGCTGCGGCGTTGCTTGCGTGCAGGTACCAAGGCGTGGCGCCGAGAGTATCGAGCGTCATCGCGATCTTCGACGGAGCCCGCGCGACCCAAGTGAGCGGCGCGCGCGCGATGACGCCAATGGCGGCGTGCCCGAAGCAGACGTCCTTCGCTGCTTCGTCCCAGACCGTGGCGCACTCGGAAGGGAC
>DATHQY010000078.1:0-5885 GCA_035482215.1 Polyangiaceae bacterium
GGACGGTCCGTACGACCCGAACAAGGGCATGCGCTTCAATCCCAACAACATGCTCCTGGACCCTTACGCCAAGGCCATCGACGGGCACGAGACCTGGGAGAAGGGGCTCTTTGCCTACGAGGTCGGCGATCCAGAGGGCGACCTGAAGATGCGCGCCAACGACGCGCGAGGCGTGCCGCTGTCGGTCGTCATCGATCCGTCGTTCGACTGGGGCAACGACAGGTCTCCACAGACGCCGTTCCACAAGTCCGTGATCTACGAGGTGCACGTGCGCGGCGCGACCATGCGCCACCCCGAGGTGCCCGCCGAAGCGCGCGGCACCTTCAGCGGCCTCTCGAGCGAGCCGATGATCCGCCATTTCAAGGACCTCGGGATCACGGCGCTCGAGCTCATGCCCATCCACGCGTTCGTGGACGACAAGTTTCTCCTCGATCGCGGTCTCCGCAACTACTGGGGATACAGCAGCATCGCGTATTTTTCCCCCGAGACGCGCTACCGCCGCAAGGACTATCCGGGGAGCGGCGTTCGCGAGTTCAAGACGATGGTCAAAGACCTTCATGCCGCGGGCATCGAAGTGATCCTCGACGTCGTCTACAACCATACGGCGGAGGGCAATCATCTCGGGCCCACGTTCTGTTACAAGGGCATCGACAACCAGACGTATTACCGATTGAGTCCGGACAACCCGCGGTTCTATTTCGATTACACGGGGACCGGCAACACCCTCAACGTGCGCCACCCCCAGACGCTGCAGCTCATCATGGATTCGCTGCGGTACTGGGTCGTCGAGATGCATGTCGACGGATTCCGCTTCGATCTCGCCTCGGCGCTCGCGCGGTCGCTCAAAGAGGTCGATCAACTGTCGAGCTTCTTCACGATCATCCACCAGGACCCCGTCCTGAGCCAGGTGAAGCTCATCGCCGAGCCGTGGGACATCGGCGACGGCGGCTACCAGGTCGGCAACTTCCCGATTCGGTGGACGGAGTGGAACGGCAAGTACCGCGACGCTGTCCGGTCGTTCTGGAAAGGCCAGGGCGCGGGCATGGGGGAATTCGGGTATCGCCTCACGGGCAGCAGCGACCTTTATCAAAACGACGGCCGCGCCCCCTATTCGAGCATCAACTTCATCACGGCCCACGACGGCTTCACGCTCGCGGACCTCGTGAGCTACGACAACAAGCACAACGAGGCGAACGGCGAAGACAACAAGGACGGCACCGACGACAACAAGTCGTGGAACTGCGGAGCCGAGGGCCCCACGGAGGACGGCGCGATCCGCGCGCTCCGCCAGCGGCAAATGCGTAACCTGATGGCCACTCTGCTCCTTTCGCAAGGGACGCCGATGATCTGCGGAGGCGACGAGTTCGGCCGGACGCAGAACGGCAACAACAACGCGTTCTGCCAGGACAACGAAATCAGCTGGTACGACTGGTCGCTCGACGACGACCGCAAGCGCATGCTCGCCTTCACCAAGCGCGTCATCGCCCTTCGCAAGAGGCACCCCGCGCTGCGGCGCGCGAAGTTCTTCAAGGGACGCAAGATCTACGGAACCGACGCGCGCGATCTCTTGTGGTTCACGTCCGAAGGCAAACCGATGAACGACGGCGACTGGAACACGCAGTGGGCCAAGAGCCTGACCATGTTCCTCGGCGGCCAGGGGCTCGACGCGGTCAGCCCCACGGGCCGACCCGTCGTCGACGACGATCTGCTCATGCTCGTGAACGGCAACCATGAGGCGCTGACGTTCACCATGCCGGACCTCAACGTCGGCGCGTGGGAGCTCTTGCTCGACACCGCGAACGACGACGCGGCGAACGGGAAAAACGTGGCCCACTCGAACGAGCCGACGAAGGTCGAAGCGCGGTCGCTGAAACTCTTTCGGCGGCCGAACGCCGCCACGGCCAAGAGACCCCGCGACGAGAAGGACATCGAATAGACGGGGCCGGCTCTCCGGTCT
Organism: Polyangiaceae bacterium; assembly: GCA_035482215.1. GTDB lineage: Bacteria > Myxococcota_A > Polyangia > Polyangiales > Polyangiaceae > Palsa-1150. The sequence continues at coordinate 1,958 of DATHQY010000078.1, forward strand.
GCTAGGCTCTCGCCTTCGCCCCCGCGCCCGTGTGCGGGGGTCGCGAACGGAGAGTCGATGGAAGCGCACATCCTCGTGATCGATGACGAGCCCGACGTATGCGAGCTTCTCAAGCTCACGCTCGAACGGCAGGGCGCCACCGTGGTTGCGTACACATCCGCGCAGCAGGGGCTCGAACACATCGAAAACGAGGAATTCGACTGTGTCCTGACCGACCTCGGCATGCCCGGAATGAGCGGCATCGAGTTGTGCGAGCGGATCGGCGGCGCGCGCCCCGGCCTCCCGGTCATCGTCGTCACGGGCGAAGGCCGCCTCGACACGGCCATCGCCGCCATGCGCGCGGGCGCCTACGACTTTCTGACGAAGCCCATCGAACCCAAGCTCATCGCGCTTTCCGTCGGACGCGCCGTTCAACACCATCGCCTGCGCGTCGAGCTCAAACGGCTTCGCGACGCGGTCGACCTCACGCAGACCCCCTCCGGAATGGTCGGGTCGAGCGCGTCGATGAAGCGCGTGCAGGAGATGATCGGCCGCATCGCGACCGGAGAGGCCTCGGTGCTCGTGAACGGCGAGACGGGCACGGGCAAAGAGCTCGTCGCGCGGCGCATCCATGCGATGAGCCCGCGGCGCGAGGGCCGATTCGTCGCGATCAATTGCGCCGCGGTGCCGCACTCGCTCTTCGAAAGCGAGCTTTTCGGGCACGCCAAAGGCGCCTTCACCGACGCGAAGTCCGAGCGAACGGGACTTTTCCTGCAGGCGAACAAAGGCACGCTGTTTCTCGACGAGATCGGCGAGATGCCGCTCGACGTCCAGGCCAAGCTGCTCCGGGCCCTTCAGGAGCGCAAAGTGCGGCCGGTGGGGGCGAATTCCGAGATCCCGTTCGACACGCGCATCGTCGCGGCGACGAACCGCGATCTCGAAGAAGAGGTCGAGGAGAAGCGCTTCCGCGAAGACCTCTTTTACCGAATCAACGTCGTCCGCATCCATGTGCCGCCGCTCCGCGAACGCGCGTCGGACGTGCTGGAGCTCGCCCACTATTTCCTTCGCCGCCACGCCGAACGCACCGGCAAGGCCGCGCTCGCCATCTCGGCGGAGGCGGCGCACAAGCTCGTCGCCTACCGCTGGCCCGGCAACGTGCGCGAGCTCGAGAACTGCATCGATCGGGCGGTCGCCTTCGCGCGCTTCGACCAGGTCGTCGTCGACGATCTGCCCGAGAAGATCGGCGCCTACCGGGCGGACCACTTCGTGGTGTCGGCCAACGAAGCCGACGAAGTCGTGCCCCTCGCCGAGATCGAGCGGCGTTACGTGCATCGGGTCATCACGCTGCTCGGCGGCAACAAGTCGCGCGCCGCCGAGGTCCTCGGCATCGACCGGCGCACGCTCCACCGCAAGCTCGGCCGCTGGGACGAAGCGGCGACCGGCGAAGGCTCGCAGGAGTCGCGCGGCCAGTAGGCCCGGAAAGGGTCAGAGCGCGAGCGGGATCGCGACCGACACGATCGTTCCGCGCCCCGGCTCGCTCTCGATGCGCATCGTTCCCCGGTGCCCTTCGACGATCCCGCGCGCAATGAAGAGCCCGAGCCCGACGCCGTCACGCGAGGCGGGGTTCGCCTTGTAGTGCCTTTCGAAGATGCGCTGGGCGTGCGCCGGGTCGATGCCCGGTCCCTGGTCGGCCACGGCGAAGACCGCGAAGTCGCCCTGCCGGGAGACCGCCAGACGGACCTGACTGCCCTCCGGAGAGAACTTCAACGCGTTGGCGACGATCGCCGAGAGCACCTGGATCAGCCGGTCGCGATCGGCGGCAATGCGAACGTCCGGCTCGGGCAGGTCGTGCGCGATGCGGGACCCCGACGCCCTTGCGGCGAGCGCCGCGGCGTCCGCCGCTTCGCGCACGATCCCCGCCGCAAGCTCCGGGCGGAGCGTGACCCGCAGACGGCCCTGGTCGAGCGCAGAAGCGTCGAGCAAATCGCCGACGAGGCGGTTCATCCGGTGCATCGCGCGGCCGATGCGATCGAGCTGGGGCGTATCGCGCGGCGTCGCGTCCTGCCGCAAGAGCGCGAGGCTCATCGAAATCGTATTGAGCGGATTGCGCAGATCGTGGGCGACAATCGCGAGGATATCCTCCCGCTGGAGCAGAGCCTCGGACGCGGCTTGCAGCCGCGCGGCATTCCGGATTGCAATCGCCACCGCTTCGGCCAGGTCAGCGACGACTCCGCCGTCGCCCACCGCAAGCATGCCCTCGAACGTGACGCCGGGCGGCGCGCCGACCCGGAGACTCCCAAGCCGCGCGCCGCTCTCTCCGCGGATGTCTTTTTCGAGCCATTGGAGCGTCCGCACGTCGAGGGCCTCCGACGAAGGATCCTTCGACACGACTGGAGCGGGTGGCGCCGACGAGTCCGGCGCCTCATCCAGGCTCACGATGGCGATCGCCGCGCCCAGGAGCGTCCGCGCGGACGTGGCACAGTGCGCAAGTGCCTCGTCCAGCGAGGAGGTGCCGACGATTCGGCGCGTGGCCTCGAGAACGGCACGGAAGGCTTTGTCACTGGGTTCGGCCACTGGGGCAACTCCGCCTCTGGTCTACCGCAGCCCGCACGGCTCATCCAGAACGTGGCGAACGGGCACGGCGTCGTGGCACGCGCGGTGCTCATCACGCGGGTCGCACACCGTTCGAAGGAGACACATCCCATGGGCCAGACGACGCATTCGAAGGACGCGCAGCCGAGCGCGAATCCCGACAAGAACCTGCAGAATGAGGGCGAAGGGAGCCGCTCGGCCTCGCGCCGCTACGACGAGGGCGCGGAGAAAGCCGCGAAGGACCCCAAGCACGTGGCCGAAGCCGCGGAGAAGGCCAAGCGCGACCTCGAGGGTCCGAAGGGGCCCGAGCTTCGTGACGCCGATCAGAAGGGCAAAAATCACCAGCACCGGTGATTGCAGCCTCGGGCCGCCAAACGTGTCCATGATTGGACGCGACTAGAAGCTACCCGCGAGTCCAATCGCGCCGGGCCCGATGACCGGCGCGATCGACACGCCCGCGGGCGCCGGCGGTACCGAGGGCGGCAGCGGGCCGTGCTCGATGTGGACGTGCTGCGGCACGAACGCGATCTGGGCCTGGAGGATCCCGCCGATGACGCCGGCCGCAAGCCCGGCCGCGAAAATATTGCCGACGACGGCCGCTTCGTCGGCGCGCGTCTGGTAGCCCCCCGCCGTGCCCGCGTGCTGCTGGAGCGCCTGGGAGGCGAGTGACTCGTTGTAGATCGTCAGGCCGAAGCCGATCACGCTGCCCGCGACGAGGAGCGACTCGCCGGTGAGGAAGGCGACGCCGAGGGTCGGCTGCCGATTCTGGAATTGCCCGACGCCGAACGGCAGAAGCGCTTCGAAGCGCGAGTGGCGCTCGACGACGATTCGCTCGCTCGCCAGGCGGCGCATCGTCTCGAGCCGCGCCGCCGCCTGCCGCTTTTCGGCTTCGGCTTTGGCCTCGTGCTCCTGCGCCTCCTTGACCATCCGGTTTTGCGTCGCCACGAGCTTGTCGGTCAGCCGGTGCCGCGCGTCGACGAGCGCGTCGAGCGCCGGGAGCGAGACGCGGAGCGGGTCAGGTTGGTATTCGGGCTTGTCGAGAAGCAGCTTTTCGAGAAGCGCCCCGGCCTCGTCCTTCTTGCCCTCGGCGAGGAGCACCGCGGCAAGAGTCATCCGCACGTCGGCGATGCGGTCCGGGTCCTTCGGCGCGCCCGGCTTCACGTCGAGGAGCGCGCGCAGCCGCGACTCGGCCTCCTCGTAGTGATGCCCCGCGTAGGCGCCATACGCCTTCTCGAGATCGCCCGGCTCGTCGGCGCGGGCGACCGCGACGCCGAAAATGGCCGAGCCGAGCGCGAAGACGATCCACGAGACCCGCGAAGGGATCACCAAGCGCACGAACTGCACGATCCAACGAGGG
>DATHQY010000079.1:0-4837 GCA_035482215.1 Polyangiaceae bacterium
GCGGCGGGGTTCGCGCTGGATCTCGATCGGCTCGGCGAGGCGCTGCATGCGGCCGGCGTCGGCGGCCGCGCGCCCGTGCGCGTCGTCGTCGTCGGCCCCCCGCACAACCCGCGCCTCGCGCAGCTTCGTGGCCGCGGTATCGCTGCGGTCGCTTCGGCGGACCGGGCGGCTGCGCTTGCGTGGGCTCGCGCGTGGGGGTTCACTCACGTCGCCGATGCGGCGGAACCGGCCGGCCCGAGTGGCGCCGACTGGCTCGACGCCGTCACGGGAGCGGTCGTCGCATCGCCGCTGGCAGGTGGGCTGGAATCGACGGAGCGGCCCGCACGCGAGCCGCAGCTAGAAAGGATCGGGAGATGACCGCGGTTGTCGTGGTCGGAGCGCAGTGGGGCGACGAGGGGAAGGGCAAAGTCGTCGACATCATCACTGAGCATGCCGACATGGTCGTGCGCTACGGGGGAGGGCCCAACGCGGGCCACACGCTCGTCGTCGGGGACGAGAAGCTCGTCGTGCGTCTCATCCCAAGCGGAATTCTGCGCGACAAGACGGTCTGCGTGCTCGCCCAGGGCATGGCGATCGATCCGTCCGGGTTGGTCGGCGAGATCGACGATCTGGCCGCGCGCGGCGTCGTACGCACGGCCGGATCGCTCGTCGTGAGCGACCGGGCGCACGCGATTCTGCCGTACCATGTTCTGGTCGACAGCCTGCGCGAGCAGGGCCCGGGCGCCATCGGAACGACCAAGCGCGGGGTCGGTCCTTGCTACGAGGACAAGGTCGCCCGCCGCGGGATTACGCTCGGCATGCTGCGCGATCTCGCGCGCACCGAAATGCTCGTCGAGCGGGCGCTCGCGCATTGGCACCCCGTCATCGCCTCTCTCGGCGGGCCTGCGCCCAAGACGAGCGACGTGATGGACAAGCTCCGCGCCTTGGCGCCGCGCGTCGTCCCGCTGCTCGCCGAAACGTCGCGGCTCGTCGAGAGCGCCGTCCGGGGCGGCAAGCGCGTGCTCTTCGAAGGGGCGCAAGGCACGCTCCTCGACATCGACCACGGGACGTATCCGTTCGTCACCTCTTCGCACGCGACGGCGGGCGGGGCGTGCGCGGGGACCGGCGTCGGGCCGTCGCGCATCGACTTCGTCGTGGGGCTCGTGAAGGCGTATTGCACACGCGTCGGCGGCGGTCCGTTCCCCACCGAGCTCACGGACGATGTGGGCGACGGCCTTCGCAAGCGCGGCAACGAATTCGGCTCCGTGACGGGCCGGCCTCGCCGGACGGGATGGCTCGATCTCCCGGCGTTGCGTTACGCCGTGCGCGTCAACGGGCTCGACGGCCTCGCGCTCACGAAGCTCGATATCCTGACGGGCCTGCGCGAGATCAAGATGTGCGTGGCATACCGGACCCCGCGGGGGACGACGGAGGATTTCCCGATCGACGAGCTCGACGTGGCGACGCCGATTTACGAGGCGGTGCCCGGATGGACCGCGGAGCTCGGCGCGGCGCGGACCATGGGCGACTTGCCTGACGCCGCACGCAAATACGTCGAGCGCATCGAGCGCGAAGCCGGGTGTCCCGCGGTGCTGGTGAGCGTGGGTACCCGTCGCGACGAGACGATCGCGCTGCGGGACGTCTTCGCGGACGCCGGTTGACGACGCCCGTCCGCCCGCCTCGCTCCGCCGCGCGTCGCGGAGCGAGGCTCGCGCGGGGGTGAGGCTCGGTCCTGCGGGGTTGTGGCTCCTCGGGGTGCCTCGTTTGTGACAACGAGGCGGTTGGCGGGGCCGAAGCGCGTTTTTTTGCGAAACGTACGCGGTTCCGAGCTTCGCGTACGCGGTTCCGAGCTTCGCGTACGCGGGTCCGAACGAAGGAGCCGCGCACCGCACGCTCGGCCCGCGGCGGAGGGCCCGGGGACCCACGCGGTCGAGCCCCGGATGCGCGTGCCTTATCGTCGGGCCGCGCCGGGCCGTTCCTGCCCACGGGGTGCCGGCGTGCCCTCGTCGAGGAACGGCGCAACCATGGTGCATCGGCTCGTAGCGACAGCGATCGCCCTGTTCGTCCTTGCGGGGTGCAGCCGCGAAGAGCCGACCCGCGCCGAGCCCCCGCCGAAGCCACGACCCCCGCCGGTCGCGATCGACGCGTGCGGCAACGCCCCGACCCCGCCGCTGCATGCGCCGCTCCCGCTCGATGACCAGAAGGAGGCGGGCTTCCGCGTCTTCGCGCGCACGTGTGTCACCTGCCACCAGCCCTCGGGCCGGGGCCTCCCCGGCCATTTCCCGCCTCTCGCCGGATCGGACTTTCTGATGGCCGACGAGGACCGCGCGATTCGCATCGTGCTCGGCGGCTTGGAAGGGGCCGTCACGGTCAACGGCCAGGCGTACGCCGCGTCGATGCCGTCGCATGCGTGCCTGTCGGACGACGAGATCGCCGACGCGCTCACGTTCGTGCGCAACAACTGGGGCAACGAGGCGAAGCCGACCACGCGCGCCGCCGTCACCGCACACCGCGCGGAGGGTACGGCGACCGTGCGACTCGCGGCAGGTCCGTAGCGCAACCCTGGAGACCCCGGGATCGTGCCCCGAGCCCCGTTCCGGACCCGGGCTTCGGGCGCTAATCGTCCTCGTCGTTGATCCCGAGGCCGTCGAGGATTCGTGGGATTTGCTTTTCGACGCGCGCGGACCGCGTCTTCGACAACTTGGGCTGGGAGAAATGGAAGATATACCCGCGCTGCCGGCCCGGGGTCAGCGAGGCGAAGGCCTTCTTCAATTTGGCATTCGCGGCGAGCTTCGTCGCGAATTCCTCGGGCATCTCCATGTCCTCGGTCTTTTTGAGCTCCACCTTCAGGCCGGCGCGCTCGACCGCGATGGCCTCGAGCAAATAGGCCTTCACCGTCTTGGCGAGCTTCGTCACTTCTTCGGCGCTCGTGAACCGGATCTGCCGCGCGCTCTGCACGTTCTTGGTCTGTTGAATGAGCACGTGCTTCGGGTCCTTCAAGAGCGCCCCCTTGGGAAACAAAATGGCGCAATACTCCTTGAAGCCGTGAATGAGCGCGACGTTCTTCCCGTCGCTCGTGTAGCAGGGCTGCCCCCACTTCAGATCCTCGGTGAGGCCGCAGTCGAGCAGGATCGCGCGGAGCTTCACGAACTCCGCGCGCCACTGGTCCTCCCGCTTCAAGAACGCATCGACCTTCGGGTTCATCGGGGTGATCTCCTTTGCGTCCTTCGCGCGGCGCCGCGCCCCGCCATACCGGTTACTGAATCACGGCCTTCGTGACGCGATCCAGCTTTGGAAACTTCGCATCGAGGTACGCGTTGCCCTGCGATTGAATGAGGCCCTGGTTGGGCTGCTCGCCGTACCCTTTGTAGATGCTGTCCACGACTTCCATGCCCGAGGTGACTTCGCCGAAGGGCGCGAAGCCCATGCCGTCGAGGCGCGCGTTGTCGCCGAAGTTGATGAAGATCTGGCTGCTCCGGCTGTTGGGCATGCCGGTTTTCGCAAAGGTGACGAATCCGCGCGTATTCGACTTTTTGACCGGATCGTCGACGATGTTCGCGCTCTGCCATTTCGCGCTCACCGCCGGATCGCCGCTCAAACCGAACTGCGCCATGAAGCCGTCGACCACGCGGAAGAAGCGCACGTCGTCGAAGAATCCGAGCTTCACGAGGTTGTAGAATCGGTCGGCGCCGAGGGGCGCCCAGTCGCGGTGCACTTCGATGACGAAGTCGCCCTTGGCCGTCGTGAACTTCGCTTTGTAGCTGTCCGGCGCCTTCGCCGTGGCCTTCGAAGGATCGAGGAGCGCGGGGTGTACCGTCGACGCCAGCGGACCCGACGCGACGGGCGCCGCGGTCTGCATGGCCGAGACCGCGGGCGAGGCCGGGGACACCGTCGTCGCCGCGGCCGCGCTCGTGGCGGCTTGCGCGGTCGTCGCCGCGTTGTCCGAAGAGACCTCCGGCGCGGGCTTTCCGCACCCCGCGCCGACCGCCATCGCCGCGATGCAAAGTGCGATGCCCGAGCGAGCCGATGACGTTTTGGTGAGCCACAGGTGCACGATGCGCGCGAGGGGGGAGGGGTGCATGGCGGCGGTAAATACCGCGCCTGCCAGCGTTAAGGAAGCCGGTTGGGGAGCCCTCGTCCCAGCGCCAAGACTAGAGTCCGAACGAGTCGACGAGCGCACTGACCGCCAGTTCGGCGCCGAGGTTCAACGAGAAGAGGCCGACTGCAGCCGCGAGGCCGAGGAGGGCGCCGCGCCAGGACCATCGCGTCCGCACGAAGTAAACGACGAGCCCGGCGAGCGCGTAAGGCAGACCGAAGAGGAAGCTGCCGAGAACCGCCGCGTCGCGCGACGAGGGCGGCCACCCACGCGACCGCTGTTCTCCGGTCAGACGGCGCTCGTCGAAGCGAAGGATGGCCGCGAAAGGAGGCGCCGTTGCGAACAACGAGACGATGACCTGCACGAACTCGAGATTGCCGTCGGTCATGCGCGCGCCGCGTGCAGGTTACCCCGCGCGCGCTCAGTCGAGCGTCCCCGAGACGGTCATGCCGATGCGCAGGCTCATCGTGATCCGTCGCGCCTCTTCGCGCGGGGCGGCGCCCGAGAGGACCATGGTGGTCGTGCCGTCGAACTTCGTCTGCGGGATGAGGCGCGCCAGATCGAAGCGGGTCTTGGCCTGGCCCGAGGCGAGCATCGACTCCATCCGCGCCTCCGCGCCGTCCGGGACGCCAGGGCCCCGCAAAACCTGCGGGGGAGCCGTCTGCGCGAGCACGTCGTCGAGCGAGCCCGTGTTCCCCTGGAGGCTCGTCAGCGTGAAGGCGTCGCTCTGCGTGAGGACCGCCTCCTTCGACACGAGCTCGG
>DATHQY010000080.1:0-2423 GCA_035482215.1 Polyangiaceae bacterium
GATTCGACCACAGAGGACGTCGCGATAGTGGCGCTCGAGCGGGTTGCGGCGGCTGAGGCCGGGGTTGCCCGTCAGCTCGAGACCCAGTTCCACGGCGCGAATCGAGTTGGCAGTCGCCGTATGTTTGATGAGGTTGGCCTCGACGGCACTCGGTACGGCCCCGGCCTCCGCTCGTGCGGCCGCCGATTCGATGAGCACCCGATTCGTGTAGAGGAGCGCTTCGATCTCGCCGAATTTCTCCTGGACACGCGGCAGTGTCGACAGGGACGCTCCGAGGTTGGTCGGGGCCCGCGTCTTGAGATATCCGGCGAGCCAGTCGCGCGCCGCGCGGGCGACCCCGTCGTAGATCGTCGAAATGGACAGGGCGTTCCAAAGGCCCGACGTCCGTTCGCCAGGCTTGGGAGTCCACAACGCAGGCACCCGGACGTCGACCGCGTGCTCCGCCGGCGTCCACACGCCTTCGAAGACAACCTCGTGGCTCACGCTCGCCCGCATGCCCAAGTGATCCCAAGCGGGCTCGATCCGGATGCCGGGGCTGTCGGCTCTCACCAGAAAGTTTCCGACCCGCGTTTCCGGCTCGTCGGTCTTGGCCCAGACGGAGAGCCAGCGCAGTCCCGTGGATCCGGTTGAGTAAATCTTGCGACCGTCGATTTTCCATCCATCGGCGGCGGGCCGCGCGATCGTCGCCGGAAGGCCTCCGCGAACGGGGGTTCCGAGCTCGGGCTCGACGCGCAACCCACCGATCAGAGAGATATCGGTGGCCGCTTCGCGCGCGAGCCTCGCGAACAAAGCGCGCGGCCAAGTGTCCGTGCGGCCGAAGGCGCCTGCGTAGAACGCATACGTCATGAAGAGAATGAGGGCAGTCGACGGTTCGCCCTTTGCGACGGCTCCGAGCACCCGGAGCGCCTCCGAGAGGGGTGCTCCGACGCCGCCGTGCTCTTTCGCGATTGTCAGGCCCAAGAGACCGGCCTCACGCAAAGCAACGAAGTTCTCCGTGGGGAATACGGCGCGCCGGTCGTAGTCCTCCGCCGTGGCGGCAAAGCGGCGTGTCAGGTCGTCGAGGAGCGATTGCGGCACCCGCCTGGGTAGATTGCGCTCCGAAACCTCGATGGGAGTTTGAACGCTCATCGTTTCCCGCCGTTCACGAGACGACTTTGCGCGTTCATAGGCCGACATGCAAGACCGGCGTCTAGTTTAACGACGGATTTGATGCCCGCGCTCCTGGAGCGCTCAGTGTCACGGGCGTGTCTCGATTGTTGAGGTACGTTCTCTCACGAGGAACGCTCATGAATCGCAGCGTTCTATGACTATTTCTGTAGAGACACAGTTTCGGCTCGAATCCAGTCGCGGAGGGAGGTGCGTTGCTCGCCGCGCGGGTTGACAACGATCCCTCTTCTATACGACATATCGGCGATGCCCGTGCAATTCATCGGAGCGATCCGCGCGCAAAATGCCGCCGAAGGTCGTCTGGCTCAAAGTCCGTTGGTCGACAAGTCGTTCGTTCGTGCGTTTACCCAAGCGCACGAAAATGCGGGGGTTTGATCGTGTGCTGATCGGATACTTCAGCTCGGCCCCCGACGTGTTCCAGATTGCTGCGTATGCGGCGCAGCAAACGGAGTGCTTGAAGTTCTTATTGGCGCATCGTCCGGGATCGTCGCGCCGACGGTCGCGCACGCCAGCTTGCAACGCTGGACCAATTCATCGACGGGCGCCTTGCGGTTCACATATCACGGGCGGGGCCGATCACGAGCAGGCCAAGGACGGCGATTTTCTCGACAAGCAACGCGCTACGAGCGGACTGACGAGTACATTGAGCTTCTGAAGAAGACGTGGACAAGCGAGGGGCCCTTCGATCACGCAGGCGTCTTCTACAAGGTCATCGGTAGCTTCTCCGCGGTTCGATGCGCGCAGCGACCGCATATCCCCGTGTACTTCGGCGGCCCTTCCGACAAAGCGATCGCAGTCGCGGGGCGACACGCCGACGTCTACGCGTTCTGGGGCGAGACCCTAGACCAGGCACGCGAGACCATCATGAAGGTCCGCGCTTCGGCGGCTCGCTTCGGGCGCGAGCAAAGCGTCGGCTTTAGCCTCTCGCTGCGGCCGATCCTCGGACCAACGGAAGACGCCGCCTGGGCGCGCGCGGCTTGCATTCTCGAGGCGGCCACGGCGAGCGACGTGCACGGGCGATCGACTATCTTTCGTCGCGTCGGCGAAGAGCCCCAGAACGTCGGCTCGAGGCGCTGACCTGCTCCCCGACTTGGTGCCGCGGATTCCGATTTAAACCCGGGATCCGCTTGCGTTCGCGCCGCGGGCGTGATCTGCGGAGGTCATGCCGAACCCGCATTCGATCGAGATTCGAGAGCGAGCCGTGCGAGCGTACGAGGCCGGAGAAGGAAGCTACGAAACCGTGGCGGCTCGCTTCG
>DATHQY010000081.1:0-11716 GCA_035482215.1 Polyangiaceae bacterium
ACGCCCGGCGCCTCCGCACCGAGATCGGCGACTGCGTCGTCGTGCACGGGGTTCAGGTCGCAGCTCGCTGACAGCGCGACGAATCCGAACAAGCACGCCCGCATCCGCTCCGTCACCATGCCGCCTCCGCCGTGAGCGCACCCAATGTCGAGAGGCGCCGCCTGATGTAGAGGTCATCGAAGAACCGTGTGTATGTCGCGTCGAAGGCGAGGCCGAGCACGTACCTCTCGGGCGTTTCCGCAGGCCCGATCTCCCAGCGTGCGGTGCCTCCGCCAGTGAGATTCATGAGCGGTCCGAGCTCGCGATCTCCGGTTCGAAAGGCCGGAACGGCGAAGGCGGTGCCGACGTAAGCCGCGTGCCAGAAGGAGACCGCCGACTGTACATAGTAGCGAACGTGAGGGCCGACGGACCATCGAGGGGCAAGGTCGAAGAGCTCCCGGCCGTCCGCGGTGAAGGCAAAGAGCCCCCATGTGTCGCCATAGAGCGCGCTCTCGATGCGCGTGGTCGCTCTGGGCCGCCGGTGCGCGAGCCGGGCGGTCAATCCGAACCTCTGGCGCGAAAGCGGAAGACGCTCGATGACGGTCTCGGGCAACCGGAGGCGACTCACCTCTTGGACCGTGGCGCCCGCGGGCACGGAGGGGGCGATCTGGACGGAAAAGAGGGGAATGTAGCGGTAGGGTTTGGAGGAGTCGCCGTTCTCGAGCCGGAGGTCCGCGGTAAGCGCAAGGACGGTTCTTCGATCGAGCAAGCGCGTAAACCCGGCGTCGATCGTGTGGTGATCGAACGAATGCGAGTAAACCGAAAATGGCGTTCCGGTTCGCCCGATCGTGTCGTGACCGTACCCATAACCGAGGAGCAGAGTCAGATTGCGGTCATCGAGGTCCTGCGTGATCGCGCCGCCGGCCGCGTAGGCGAAGTAGTCCGGTTCGCTCGATACCGAGCCTGACGCCGTGACTCCGAAGTCCTTGGGCTTGTAGGACGCGGTCGCGTCGCCGGCCTGGCGCACCTCGGTCCATCGGGGCGATGCGGTCGAGACGATGTCTACGGATGCCGCGGAGATGACGTCGACGAGATAGCTCCCATCGACGGACCAGCCGGCGGCCGGATCCTCCACATGGCCCGAGATGCTCGGCGTGAGCACCGCGACGTGGTCCGTGTCCGCGTAGCCCGCCACTTCGGTGGCCACGCGTCCCTCGGGCGACGGACCGGCCGCCGCCGAAGGGCTTGCGATGCTCAGAGTGACGGCAGCGCATGCGGCGGCAACGCACCTCAATTGCATCCGCAGCCAGCCTCCGCGGCCGCGGCACCCTCGGTCGCCCCTTCATGGACCTGGGTGGCGTGTCGCGCTCCGCGCCCGTTCATATCCGAGGTCGTCATGTCGGGCCTGGCCACCGCGCCGCGCTCGTAGGCCGCCACGCGAACGCAGCCGGTCAACGCGACGCAGCCCATGAACAGGCCTAGTTTTGCGGGGAGCCGCAAACAAACCATTGCAACATCTCCGTCCGGTCGGCGAAAGACATCGTGGCGTCCGGGCCCGCGTCGGCCGGCGGCATCAGGCACGCTTCGACCTGTACGAAATCCGTGGTCTCGAGTCGGACGAAGTTCGCATACGACGTCAAGTCGCGGTCGGCGGCTTGCTGCCCAGGCGAGTGGCAAGGAAGACAGCTTCGCTTCACGAGTGGCGCGATGGCATCCACATAGCTCGGTGCCTCCGGGCACGAGGATGGCGCCGCCGGAGGGCACGCGGCGGGCCCGCCGAGGTTCGTGACGGTTCCCGGGGGTTCGTAGTCCGGAACGTTGGGGTCGTTGCCGGTGGGGTCGGCGCAAGCACCCAGCGAGACCGCGAGAACACCGGCCCCGAGACGCCATGCCGCTCGTCGCCGATCCGCGCGGAGCCCGAGTCCCACGAGGGTGCTCAAGGCACCGTGATGCGAAAGGCCGCGTGCCCGTGCGGCGAATCGTCGAGGGCGTCGGAACACTCCTCATGAATGTGAAAGCGCACGGTCCACTGGCCCGATTGATCGAAGATCACGTTCCCGACATAGACTCCGGACGTCGGCGTCGTTTCGAAGAGGTGCGCGCTCCCGAACCCCGTCGGGCTCTCGTGCTCCGTCATGGTGTCGCAAGATGCATCCAGTGTTTCGGGAATGAAGGCCTCCGGGAGGATCCCTTCCGCCGCCGGAATGTCCGTCACCGGCGCGCCCGTCGTCAGGTTCGTGACCGTGACCGTGAACGTCACGCCCAGCGTCGAAGACTCGCAGATCGGCGTCGAGGCCCACGATACGTGGTATTTGCAATCGTCGTCGTCACCTTCGACCGGCTGGCCGGCAGTAGCGTTGCCCGCGAACATCGTCGCGCCGTAGTCGCAGTCGTCGTCCGAGGAAGCCGTGCCCGCGTCGTCGCCGGAAGACGCCGCACTCGCGTCGTCCGTCGACCCGCCATCGTCGCTCGAGGCTCCCGCTTCGGGCCCTGCGCACGATGCCGGATTGACGACCTGGGGAGTCACTCCGACGCAATGCATGTCCTGCGGGCCGGCGGTGGCTGCGCCGGGGGACACACAGGTTAGGCCTGCCGGCGCATTCGGCGTGTTGGGGCTGTTCGAGGAGCTGCACGCCGCAAGGAGGGCCCCCGCCGAGCCGACGACGATAAAGATGGAGTCCAATGCACCATACTTCGCGGTTCGAAAGCTCATGACGTTTGCCTCCGGGCCGAAGGGGTCGCCCCCTTCTCGTGCGTCAATCCTAGTCAGCCTCGCTAGTTGCCGGCGCGTGGCGAATTGTCGCAGGCGTAAAGTCCCGCGGCATCATGGGGCGCTTTTTCGAGCGGAACGTTGCCGCCGTGCTGTGCCCGCTGTCAGCGGAGGACGGGTCGTTTGGAGAGCTTCCGCTGCAAACTCCGCCGATGAACGCCGAGAATGCGCGCAGCCTGCGAGACGTTGCCTCCGCAGTCGGTGAGTACGCGCTGAATATGCTCCCACTCCGTACGCGCCAACGACGGTGCGTGTTCGGGTGGGCTCGCGCCATCGCTCTTGCCGCGCTCGAAGGCGCGCAGGATCTCATCGGCGTCCGCGGGCTTCGTGAGGTAATGGGTGGCTCCCAGGCGAACGGCCTCGAGCGCCGTCGCGATGCTGCCGTACCCCGTTAGAACGACAACGCTGGTCGTGGGGTCCTTTTCTTTGATCACGCGGAGGACATCGAGGCCAGAGCCGTCCGGGAGCCGCAGGTCGAGAACGGCGAGCTCCGGGCTGTCGCTCGACACGAGAGCCGCCACCTCCGCGCCGCTCGCGGCTCCGCGAGCGTCGAATCCGCGATCCAAAAACGCGCGGACGAGACGTGAGCGGAATACGTCATCGTCGTCCACGACGAGGATGGTGCGCGGTTCGTCAGCGGGCATGCGCGGCCTCCGGCTTCACGAAGGGGACCTCGAGGACGGCGCGCGTGCCCTGGCCAGGCTGGGAGTCGAGCCAGAGACGTCCTTGCCACCGTTGGGCGAACGCGGACGCGAGAAAGAGGCCGAGACCCATCCCGTTGCCGGGCGCCTTCGTCGTGAAAAAGGGCTCTCCCACGCGTGCGAGCGCGTCCGGCGAGAGCCCCGCTCCGCGGTCGATGACCTCGAAGCGCACCGCTTGGGCATCCCGGTCGACGCGCAGGCAAACGGCTGTGCGCTCGCCGCCCGAATCGAGCGCGTTGCGTACGAGGCACTCGAGCGATTGCACGAGTCCTCGTACGGGGACAATCACGGATTGGGGAACGTCCGACCCCACATGAACGGGAAGTCCGAGCGCGCCGGAGCGCTGGCAAACCTCTCCGAGAAGCGTGTCGAGCGCGATCGGCTCGGGCACCTCCCCCATCGGCTCTCCGGAACGTCCGCTCATCTCTTGCACGATCCGCTGGCAGCGATCGACCTCCGCGCGAATGAGGTGCGCGTCCTCCGCGAGCGCCGCGAGCTCGGGGTGCTTGCCGAGAATGAGCGCGAGCTCCTTCGAAGCGACGGCGATCGTGCCCAGCGGAGAGCCCAGCTCGTGCGCTGCTCCCGCGGCGAGCGCCGAGAGCGACGCGAGCTTCTCGCTGCGGGCGGCGAGTCGCTGCGCTTGCGCGAGCGCGCGATCGCGTGCGTGAAGCTCGCGCGCCATGCGCGAGACCAGGTAGGCGATCAAGGCGGCAGTGACGGTGAATGCGACCCACATCGCCTGAAGGTGCGCCGAGAAGACCGAAGAACCATGGTGCATGTGCGCCATGCCAGCCATGTCGTCGCCGACCAGGAAAAGAATCGCGTAGCCGAGACTCGAGACGCCCACGAGCACCGCGGCCCATCGGGCGCCGAGCGTGAGGGCGGCGAGCGTGACGTAGACGAGGTACACGCAACTGAAGGGATTCGACGGGCCGCCGCAGAGAAACAACAATACAGTGAGCGCGACGGCATCCGCCGCGAGGATCGCGCCGACGCCGCCCGGTTCCAGGTCTCGACGCTTCGAAACCAAGGCCCAAAGACCCAGATTGCTGACGAGAGTGATCCCCAACACGAGAAGAGCAGCAGGCGGAAACGGGGAGTTCAGCGCGACGACGCCGATCAGGACCGTAACCCCCTGGGCAGCGAACGACCCCCAGCGCAGTCGCGTGAGCCAGGCGAGAAGAACGCCGTCGGATCGTTCGGAAGACGTCATGCCGTTTCAGTGCTGTGCCCCCGCCGCCCGTTTACGTCAATGTCAGATGACTTCCTTCTTGAGGCGTTGGGTCAGGAGGTCGACAAAGCGCCGCACGCGCGACGGTGTCCGCGAGCCCGCGGGCAATACCGCGTGGGCCGCAACCGGCGCGAGCGTGAAGTCGTCCAGCACGATCTCCGCGAGCCCGCTCTCGATGCGTTCGCGCGCGTAATAGAAAGGCATCACCGCGATGCCCATGCCGGCGAGCGCGGCGTACAGGGTCAAATAGGCGTTGTCCGCCTCGAAGACACCCTGGACGGCGATGCGATGGGGCGTCCCGTCCTGCGCGTGGAATGTCCACGCGCGAGCGTCCTGCGCCGACGTTCGAACGATGCAAATGTGCCGCGCGAGGTCCGCCGGAGTCCCGGGGCGACCGCGCTGCGCGAGATACGACGGCGAGGCGATCGCGACGCGGCGAAGCGAAGCGAGCTTGCGCGACTTCATTTGCGAAGGCGGAAGCTGTCCGACCCGAATCATGAGATCGACGCCCGTGCGGACCGGATCGGCGAACTCCTCCGAGATGCGGAGGTCGAACTTCACTTTCGGGTGCAGCAGCGAGAAATCGCGAATCGCGGGAACGACGTGGTGGCTGACGAAAAAGGCGGAGCCGGCGACGCGGAGCGATCCGCTCAATGTTGCGGATGCGTCGGCGACCTCCGCTTCCGCGAGCGCGATCTCGCGAAAAGCCGCGCTGATGCGCTGATGAAAGGCGACGCCGGCTTCGGTGGGCTGCGCGGTCCGCGTGGTGCGGCGGATGAGGACGACGCCGAGCTGCGCCTCCAACCCCGACAGCGAACGGCTGATCGATTGGAGCGAGCGGCGAAGGTGCGCGGCGGCTCGGGTCAGATTCCCGGTGTCCACGATCGCGATGAAGGCTTCGTAGTCGTGGAGCTTCGCGACGTCGGATGGGAACTCTCTCATTTCGCGAGAGAGTATTCTCCGGCCTGCGCCGGGCGAGCGCAATGTGCGCGCAACGGTCGTCAGCCCACGCCCGCCGCCTCGCCGCCGTCGACGTGCACAATCTCGCCGGTCACGAAGGACGCGGACTCGAGATAAAGAACGGCCTCGACGATGTCGGCGACTTCGCCCATGCGTCCCATCGGCATCAGTTTGGCGAGAAAGTCGTGCGTGCCCGGCGCGTGCATCGGCGTCTTGATGATGCCGGGTGCGACGGCGTTGACGCGCACGCCTCTCTTGGCGACCTCGATCGCGAGCGACGTGGTGAGCGCGTTCAGACCGCCCTTGCTGAGCGCCGCGAGGCCCGCGGGGACCGAAGCCAGAGGCTGATCGACGAGCGCCGCGGTGATGTTGACGACGTGACCGCTCTGCTGCGCGAGAAGCTCCGTAAGAACGAGCTGGGTGATAAAAAAGGGCCCGGCGACGTTGGTCTCGGCCACCGCGTCGAAGTCCTCTTGCGTGTACTCGACGAACGGTTTGGCGACGAAGACGCCGGCGTTGTTGACCAACGTGTCGACGCGCCCGAAGCGATCCTTCGCCGCCGCGACGATCTCCCGCGCCGTCGCGCGGTTCCGGATGTCGCCGGCGATCGCCAACACGTGCTCGTCGTTGGACGGCCCAATCGATCGCGACGTGGCAACGACGTTGAATCCGAGACTGCGGTAGCCCGCGACCAGACCGGCTCCGATGCCCTGCGATGCGCCCGTGACGATGGCTACTCGTCGTTCTTTCATCACGAGAGGATTATGGCTCCGCTCTCGTCCGCGGAAGACGCGCGGGCGCGCACAGACTCTTCCAAGAATCGGAAGTATGGGCTCACGACCCGGTCAGCGAGATTCTTCCGGCCCTTGGAAGAGTATCTTGGCCAAGACGTGTCTTCCGGGGCCGAGAGCGCCGGCGTACGTCTCTCCCATGCTGGAGCGCGACGAGTGGCCACCGCCGCCGGCGCATCCCATGGCAGGCGGCCCGGAGGCTGCCGAGGAGAACATGGACATGTCACACGTCGCATTGCTCATACGGTTGGACGCGAAGCCCGAAAAAGCAGAGGAGCTCGCCGAATTCTTGAAAGGCGCACTGCCGGCCGCAGAGAACGAACCCGGGACGATTTCTTGGTTCGCTCTCCGGCTCGGACCGACCACCTTTGGTATCTACGATTCGTTTCCTGACGACGCTGCCCGGCAGAAGCATCTGTCGGGCCCTATCGCCGCGGCGCTGACCGCGAGGGCGCCGGCCCTTCTGGCCAGGCCGCCGTCCATCGAGCGGGTCGACGTGCTCGCGGCCAAGCTCCCGGCGCGCGCGTGAACGCCGCCGCCGTCGCGGATTGCAGCACCCATGAAAGGATACGCTATGAAGCCCTTTAGTATGCGGGATACACGGTTATTCATACCAGCGGCGGTGGTGGTCGCGTCGGTCGCGACGAGAACGCTCTTCGCCGGCACGGAAGACGGGCCCAAGATACCGACCGATTTCCAGCACGGCTACCTGGCGAATGCGATGCTCGTGACGAAGGAGCCCAACAAGACGGGGCTCCTCACCGGTACCCACCTCATCTACGTCAACGCGGTCGGCCTCGACCGATTCAAGCGCGGCGGTTCGGCGCCCTATCCGGACGGGACGGTTCTCGTCGACGACGTCCGGCAGTTTTCCGCGGACGACGGCGCGTATCAGCAGGGGGGGCGCAAATTCCTCACCGTCATGGTGAAGGACTCCAAGAAGTACGCGTCGACTGGCGGCTGGGGCTTTCAGGCGTGGCAAGGCGGCGATCCGACGAAGCCCATCGCCGATGACCCGCCGAAGCAATGTTTTGGCTGCCATGTGCCCAAGAAGGGCAACGACTACGTGTTCTCGACGTATCTGCAGTAGGGTGCGTCTTCAATCCATCGCCGACAAATAGTGCTCGCGAAGCACGAGGCCGTCGGCGCCGAATCGCATGGCGATGACGTCGGCGAAATAGTCGCGATAGCGGTAGCGCACGGTCGCGAGGCTTTGCGCGCCCTCGAGCGCGAGGTGGGCGTCCTCGAAGCTCCCGGTTGTCTGCTGCGGCGCCCCCACTTTGCTCGCGAGCGTTTTCTCCACGTCGCGCGCGACCTGGGCGCTGGGGACGTGCATCCGCATCGTCGAGACGTCGACCAGGCGCCCTTTGGTCGAGAACCCGAGATTCAATTCGCCGACGGGGCCTTCGGACGCGGAGAGGCCCAGAGCGTGGGCGGGGACGTTCTTGCAGCTCATGAGGCCCTCGCGCACGTCGGTGCACGCGACGCCGGCAGCTTCCGCCCAGCGGCGCACGTCCGCAGCCGTGGTGCGATCGAGGTCGAAGCCGAGGGCGGGACGCACAGGAGCACGCGTCGCCCCTCGCTCGGCCGCGACGGCGGCGTTGCGGGCGGGCTCGACCTCGGCCAGCGACGCGTTCCCGAAGGGGCATCCTCCCATTCGCATGAGAAGGCCCCGTGCAAACGGCAGGTGGAGCACTCCGATGAGCGCAACGCCGGCTCCGAGCGATCCGGCCGCGAGGAGCAGCGACTTCTTCGTGGGCATTCGCACGCCCTTTCGCGCGGCTTGCATTTATTGGTCTCCCGCGTCGTTGCCGGGATAGGGCTCGAGGCCCGCATCGGCGAGCGAGCCCGTGACGATGTCGGTCTTCGCGCCGTTGAGGACCGAGGCGAGCGTGGTGACGTCGGCGGACGACACCCCCGCGGAGGTCAGCGTGCTCCCCGCGATCATGACGAACGTGTCGAAGGTGCCGCCCGAGATCAGGAGCGGGGCGTGGATCGCTTGCATCGATCGGCACGTGTAAGCACCGGCGTCCGTGGTGATGGTCGTCGGATAGGTCTCCGGCCCCATGGCGGCCGACCCAACGAGATCGGTGAAGCACTCTTCGATCTGGTCGGCGGTGGGGTGGCCGTTGCCCGGCGCTCCGGACTGGAAAAAGAAGTAACTCGCGATGTCCTGATTCTGGAGCTCCGCGCCGACGATCGCGTTGACCGCGTTGCGAATGCCCGCGTGGCCGCCGAGGCGCTGGTACAAGGTGGTCGCGGCGTCGGCGCCCGCGTCCGTCGCAGTTCCGGAGTCGCTCCCGCCGCCCGTCCCCGCCGCGTCGTTGCCCGGGTAGGGCTCGAGGCCCGCATCGGCGAGCGAGCTCGTGACGATGGCGGGCTTCGTGCTGTCGAGCACGGACGCGAGCGTGGCGACATCGTCCGACGAGACGCCCGCGGATGCGAGTGTGCTCCCCGCGATCATCACGAAGGTATCGAAGGTGCCGCCCGAGATCAGGAGCGGGGCGTGGATCGCTTGCATCGATCGGCACGTGTAAGCACCGGCGTCCGTGGTGATGGTCGTCGGATAGGTCTCCGGCCCCATGGCGGCCGACCCGACGAGGTCGGTGAAGCACTCTTCGATCTGATCAGCGGTGGGGTGTCCGTTGCCCGGCGCCCCGGACTGAAAGAAGAAGTAGCTCGCGATGTCCTGGTTCATCAGTTCGGCGGCGACGATCGCGTTGACCGCGTTGCGAATGCCCGCGTGCCCGCCGAGGCGCTGATAAAGAGTGGTCGTCGTGCCCGAATCGGGCGGGCCCGCGTCGGCGTCACTCGTCGTGGCATCGGCGCTGCTTCCCGCGTCATTCGACGGATTCGGTCCAATCGTATCGTCCCCGCAACCGAGCCCGGCTCCAAAGGCGAGGGCGCATGCAGCGAGCCCCGTCGCCGAGCCTCGAGCGAGGCCGACACTCCAAGCGATCTTTGCCATGAAAGAGATCCTTTCGCCAAAGAGAAGGCGTTGTCCGATTCCTTGGGACATACGCGCCGTCGCCGCCGGCGGATCCACACGAAAAAAAGTCTCTCCTTACCGGCGCCGAACGCGGACCTTGCGCCTTCGAGAAATTGGCTACGGCAACGGTCCCGTCCACCGCTGCCAGGGTGACCACTGGGCGACCGCGTCGGCGATCACGGCGTATCCACCTCGATTCGGATGGGCACCGTCACCCGCCAAGGCTTCGCGTCCCCACACGGGTGACGCCGCGAGCAGGTGACAGATTTCGAAGTACGGAATCCCGAGCCGCCCGCACAGACGGGCGTAATCCGCGGAGAGCGCGGCGACGCGAACGTTGGCCTTCGCGTCGTCGGCCAGGATCGCCGGGCCGATCACGAGGGTGGGCAGCCATCGATGCGCGGCTTCCAGAATCAGCTCCGCGTTGGCGACGGACTGCGCGTGCCCCACGCGCGGCGCCCAATCGAGCCCGCTCGAGGCGCAATCGTTGACCCCGAACGAAAACACGAG
Organism: Polyangiaceae bacterium; assembly: GCA_035482215.1. Classification (GTDB taxonomy): domain Bacteria; phylum Myxococcota_A; class Polyangia; order Polyangiales; family Polyangiaceae; genus Palsa-1150. The sequence goes on from DATHQY010000081.1 coordinate 9,932, forward strand.
GCGCCCGTCGCACTCCGACGAAATGCGCACGCTGGCTTCGCGCTTCCAGCGGGCCGCAACGTCTCCGCTCGTGTCGCGGCGAATGCCGAGGTTGTACGCCGTGACGTCACGGCCGCCCTGGCGGGCCTTCGCCACGACCCGTCCGACCCAGCCAAGCGCGTCGTCGTCCCCCGTTCCGTTCACGAGGCTGTCGCCGAAAAAGCAGACGCGCATGACGGCGACAGCCTACCCGAGCGGGTCCGGCGGCTCACTTCATAAGTAGCGAGTCAGCTGCAAAATCAAATTCCCTTCCTGCGGGGAGCTTCCGTGCTCGGAGCGCGCGTTGCCGAGATTGGCCGAGGCGTAAAGCGCCGCGGTCCACGCATCCGACACGAAATAGCTCGCCGAGACCTGGCTCAGTGCGGATCCATCCAGGAGACTGACGAAGGCGAATGCGTCGATCTCGAGCTCCGAAACGATCGCCTGGGGCCATGCGACACGGATGAACGCCTGGTGCGCCGCGACCGGCTCTTGCTGATCGCTCGCGTATCCGCGCACGAACCAGAGGGTACCCGTCAACGGCGGAGGGGCGCCCGGTGTGGACCCGAGGCGAAACCACCGGCTCCAGTCGCTGCGCGCGAAGCCGGCTTCGTGGAAGTGGTACTCCGCGTTGAGGGTGACCGCGGCGGCGAGGGTCCAGGAGAAGCCCGCCGCGACATCGTTGCGAAAGGCAACGTTCGTCGAGGTGGGTGGGAGCGCCGGAGTCGAAGGCGGAAGGGTGCCGACTTCCCTCCCGAAGGCGGCCGCGCGCGCGATGAGGTTCTGTTCGGGGCCTCCCGCCCACTCGGCATAGGCCACGACCGCGTTTCCGATGGAGCGGGAGACATTGGCGCCGGCCTTGGAGCGACCGAGCTCGAAGTAGCCGAGAAGCTGCGGGCTCAAGTCCAACAGGTCGAAACTCAATGTGCACGAGATGCGATGGGCCGCGTTGGTCGCATCGAAGTGGGGATCGACGCCGACCGGATCGTTCGGGGCGATCGGCGACGGACCGGCGACTTTCGGCGCGTAAGCCACGCTCGCCGAGCCCCCGCGCCAGATCGACTGGGCGCGGACCATGAGCGCCCCGAGTCGATTCTGCCGAAGGACCGACGGATCGAGTGCCGCCTGGCCGACGAGCGTTCGCGTCTTGAAGAAGTCCGTCGGATTGAACCCCAGTGCGGCGCCGTTGCGCACGTTGATTCGACCGGCCTCGAGGTATGTGGCAGGCCCGGGCTCCCAGGTAACCGAAGCTTCGCGCAGGTCGTTTCGAATCGTATCGGCCGAGACGACCTTCTCTCCGCGCTGTTCGAAGACGTTGATGCGGTCGCTCCACGCGAATGTCACTGCGGAGCTCGGCTTCCACGTGGCAAGGAGATCGGCGCTCGTGCGATTTTGCCAGTCCACCGGCAGCGGCGCCGGATACGGGACGAGCCCATGCCGCGGCTCCGACCCGAGCGAAAAGGCGTCCTCTGCGAACGCCTTCAGCCGGAGTCGAGAACGGGTGTCCATGGCCGGAAGCACACCCGAGGAGGTGGCGGGCTTCACGGCGTTTCCGCTCGGCGCGAGCACCCCGGCCGGAATGAGATCCACATCGTCGGCCACCGCGGACCTCCCCGCGAGCGCGAGGATGGCGGCCAGGGCCGAGACCGCGGCAGGGCGACGCATCACTCTTCCGAGAACCGCGGAAGGGAGTCGCGCTGAAACCAGGTGTCCTGCACGTCTTCCGCGCGATACGCCGAGGCCGTGACCTTCGTGACCAGGTGCGAA
>DATHQY010000082.1:0-5792 GCA_035482215.1 Polyangiaceae bacterium
GGCCGCGATCGCACGCCTCGAGGGCCAGCTTCGCGCGGCGCGTGCACGCGAGGCCGCCCTCACGGTCGGCATTCGCTCTGAAGTGCGTGAGGCCTGCGGGCGCGCGCTCGCGACGCGCGCGATCGTCAAGCGCTACGCGGAGGTGATCGTGCCGCTCCGCGAGCGCGTGGTGGCGCTTGCGCAGCAGCAATACGACGCCATGCTCCTCGGCGTGTTCCCGCTCATCGTGGCGAAACAGAGCGAGACGAACGCCTATCGCGAATTCATCGAGGCGCTGCGCGATTACTGGATCGCGCGCGCCGATCTGGAACGCGCTGCCGCCGGGCCGCTGCCATTGCCGCCGGCGCCGGTCTCCGACGGTGCGCCCGCGCGGGTCTCTGCGCCCGTCGCGACAGCCTCGAGGACTCCATCATGATGAGCCGCCGGAACGTCTTGTCGAGTGTCGCCCTCCTTGCGGGAAGCGCCGGCTTTCTTCGGAATCGCAGCGCCCGAGCCGACGCGGCGACCTCCACGCCGGCGAGCGCGTCTCCGGGCCCGTACCTGCCCGTCGTCACGCCGAACGGTTCGACCTTGCCGTGGACGATGAAAGACGGAGCCAAGGAATTCCACTTGATCGCCGAGCCGGTCAAACGCGAATTCGCTCCGGGGATGATCGTCGATTGCTGGGGCTACAACGGGCAGACGCCGGGCCCGACGATCGAAGCCGTGGAGGGCGATCGCGTCCGTATTTTGATCACGAACCGGCTGCCCGAGCCGACGAGCGTGCACTGGCACGGGTGTCTTCTCCCGAACGGGATGGACGGCGTCGCCGGATTGAACCAGCCGCACATCGCACCCGGGGAAACGTATGCGTACGAGTTCACCCTCCGGCAGCACGGCACGCTCCTCTACCATCCGCATTCGGACGAAGTCGTGCAGATGGCGCTCGGGATGATGGGCTTTTTCATCGTGCATCCGCGCGTGCGTTCGTCCGAGGGCGTCGATCGCGACTTTTGCTTGATGCTGCACGAGTGGTTCGTCGCGCCGGGGACGTCGCGGCCGAATCCCGCGGTGATGACCGACTTCAACCTCTTCACGCTGAATAGCCGCGTGTGGCCGGGCACCGACCCGCTCGTCGTACGCCAGGGGCAGCGCATCCGGGTGCGCTTCGGAAATCTGTCCATGGACAGCCACCCGGTTCATCTTCACGGGTATCGCTTCGAGGAGACCGGCACGGAGGGCGGTCCCGTCCCGCAGGCGGCGCGCCGCTTCGAGGCGACCGTGAACGTGCCCGTCGGCTCCACGCGCGACATCGAGTTCATCGCGGACGCGCCGGGAGACTGGGCATTTCACTGCCACAAATCCCATCATACGATGAACGCGATGAGCCACGATTTGCCCAACATGGTCGGCGTCTCGATGGGGGACGCGGGGGCCAAAGTGAAGAGCGTCCTCCCCGGTTACATGGCCATGGGCACGAACGGCATGGGCGATCGAATGGATATGGGCCAGCCTCCGAATACGCTGCCCATGATGACGGGGCGTGGCCCGTTTGGAGACATCCAAATGGGAGGCATGTTCACGGTGCTCAAGGTGCGCGAGGGCATCACGCGGTACGACGATCCGGGCTGGTATCGGTATCCCGCCGGCAGCGTCGCGCGGAAAGTCTCGGGGTGAGCGCCGCGATCCCGGGCACGGCGCCGCGTTGCCCCGTCGCGCGGCTCGCAGGCGGCCGTGTTCGGGCTGGGTCTCGCGCGAGTCCGTGACCTCGGCTACGCTCCCGCGCGGGGGTCGTCGGAATGGACGGGCGCGGTCCCGAGGAAAAGGGTGCGGGCGGCGCGGCGCTGGAGCTTCGATCGCTGCTCGATGCGTTGCCGGACATCTACTTCCGGCTCGACGCGGAAGCGCGCTTCCTCGCGTGGCACGCGGGTTCGCAGGCCGAGCTGCATGTTCCGCCCGAAGAATTCCTGGGCAAGAAGGCCGAGGAGGTCCTGCCGCCCGACGTGGCCTCGAAGATGGTGGCTTCGGTTGCGCGCGCGCTCCGCGAACGCACGCTCGTGGTCGTCGAGTACACGCTCGAGACGCCGAGCGGCGACGACCAATTCGAAGCGCGCTTCGTGCCCTGTGGACCGACCGAGGTGACCGCGGTCGTCCGCAACACGACCGCGCGGCACCGCGCCGAGGCGGCGCTTCGCGCGAGTGAAGAGCAACTTCGGGCTTCGCAGAAGATGGACGCCATCGGCCGGCTGGCCGGTGGGGTGGCCCACGACTTCAACAACTTGCTGACGGTGATTCTGGGCCGGCTGCAGTTCTTGGATCGCGCCGCGGACCTGGCTCCGGCCGATCGATCGCACGTTTCCGAGGCGCTCGACGCGGCAGCCCGCGCGGCGTCCCTCACGCGGCAGCTCATGGCGCTCGGCCGGCGGCAGGTGATGCAGCCGCTCGTCTTCAGCCTGAACGACGTCATCGTCCCGATGCTCGAGATGGTGCGGCGGATCGTCGGGGAGGACGTGGAGGTCGCGCTCGAGCTCGGCGAGAACGCCGGTTCGATCCGCGCCGACAAGACGCAGATCGAGCAGGTGATTCTGAACCTCGTGCTCAACGCGCGCGACGCGATGGCCGGCGGAGGAAGGCTCGTGGTCGCGACGCGCGAGGTCTGGCTCGACGAGGAACAGGCGCGGCTGCGCGACGGGGCGGCGGCAGGCGTCTACGAGGTGCTTGCGGTGAGCGACTCGGGCGCGGGAATGCCGCCCGAAGTGTTGGCGCACTTGTTCGAACCGTTCTTCACGACGAAGGCGCTCGGCGAAGGCACCGGCCTCGGGCTCGCGACGACGTACGGCATCGTCAAGCAGAGCGGCGGCCACGCCGTCGTGCGCTCGCAGGTGGGCGCCGGGTCCCTGTTCGAGCTGTACTTTCCCCGCGCGGAGGACGCGGACGCCGCGGAGGAAGGCTCGCGGCCTTCCATCGTCCCGCCGCTCCAGAACGGCGGCTCCGAGACGATCCTGGTCGTCGAGGACGACGACGGGTTGCGCCGCCTCGTGGCCGAGGTGCTGCGCGGAGCGGGCTATCACGTGGCGCCGTTCGCCGACGGCGAAGAGGCGCTCGGCGCGATTCAGAAGGGTCTTCGCGGGGCCCTGCTCGTCGCCGACATCGTGATGCCCAAGCTGAGCGGTCGCGCGCTTGCGGCCGTCGTGCGCCAGCGCGATGCGGAGACACGGGTGCTCTTGATGTCCGGTCACGACGTGAAGTCGTCGCGTCACGCGGACGGAGCCGGCGGAGCGACCAGCGGCGACGGCGCCGTCGCGGTTCTCGAAAAGCCGTTCTCGCCGCAGACGCTGCTACGGCGCGTGCGGGAAGCGCTCGAAGGGCGCGGTCGGTACGAGTCCTCGCGCATGGCGGTCGCCCCCTCGGAGTAGAGCGCGGGGCCCGCCGTGCACGGCGATTGCAACCCCGTTGCCGTTCATGACGACGAGGCGCGACGTCCTTCGGTTCGCGGGGGCTTCGGCCGCTCTCGCGGGGTGCGGCCGCGGCCGCGCTTCCGGGACGGATGGGCGCATCGAGCGCGACGTCGCCGGCGCCGCTTCGAGCCCAGCCCCTCGCACCGCGCCGGTTCCGCGCCGGACTCTCGGTCAGACGGGCGCCTCCGTATCGATTCTCGGCCTCGGCGGCTCGCATCTCGGCGGCATGCCGGACGACGCGGAAGCCATACGCGTCGTTCACACGGCGATCGACGCGGGGATCAATTTTTTCGACAACGCGTGGGAGTACCACGACGGGCACAGCGAAGAGATCTTGGGCCGCGCGCTCGCGGGCAAGCGCGACCAGGTCTTCCTCATGACCAAAGTCTGCACCCACGGGCGCGGCGCGGACGTCGCGCTCGCGCAGCTCGAGGATTCCCTGCGGCGCCTCGGCACCGATCACCTCGATCTCTGGCAAGTGCATGAGTGCGTCTATGACAACGATCCGGCCCTCCATTACGCGGCAGGGGGCGTGCTCGATGCGCTCGCGCGCGCCAAGCAGCAGGGCAAAGTCCGCTTCGTCGGCTTCACCGGGCACAAAGATCCGAAGATCCATCTCGAGATGCTGCAGCGCGGGTTCGCTTTCGACACCGCGCAGATGCCGCTCAACGCGTTCGACGCCGGTTTCCGGAGCTTCGAGCGGCAGGTCGTACCCGAGCTCGTGCGGCGCCGCATGGGCGTCATCGGGATGAAGAGCCTCGGCGGGCAGGGTCAGCCGGTGCGCCAAGGTGCGGTCGCGCCCGAGGAGGCAATTCGCTACGCGATGAGCATTCCGGGCGTTTCGGTCACGGTGAGCGGCGTCGACTCGATGGAGGTCCTCGAGCAGAACCTCGCCATCGCGCGTGGCTTCACGCCGATGCCGGAGGCGGAGCGGCAAGCGCTGCGGGCGCGCTTGGCCGAGGCCGCAGGCGATGGGCATTTCGAGCTCTACAAGACGACGACGTATTACGACGGCAAGGTCGGTCGCGAGCAGCACGGCTACCCGCCGCACGAGAACCTTCCTCTTTGAAGGGACCTTCGAAGGACCCAAACCGGAGACTCATGCCCATCCCGCTTCGTCCGTTCGGGCACACCGATCAAAAGATTTCCTGCGTGGGCCTGGGAGGCCACCATCTCGGCGACTTTGCCACGTACGGAGAAGCCGAACGTGTGGTCCACGACGCCGTCGATGCCGGAATTCACTTTTTCGACAATTGCTGGGAATACCACAATGGCAAAAGCGAAGACTGGCTAGGCCGGGCGCTCGCAGGCCGGCGCGACAAGGTATTTCTGATGACGAAGGTCTGCACGCACGGCCGGGACGCGTCGCTCGCGATGCGGATGCTCGAGGAGTCGCTCCGCCGGCTCAAGACGGACCATCTCGATCTCTGGCAGGTCCATGGTGTCGGCTTCGGCAACGATCCGGAACTTGCGTACCGGAAAGGCGGCGTGCTCGAGGCGCTCGAACAAGCCAAGCGGGACGGCAAAGTCCGCTTCGTCGGATTCACGGGCCACAAGGACCCGGAGGTCCATCTGCGGATGGTGCAGATGGGGTTTCCGTTCGACGCGGTGCAAATGCCGCTCAACGTCTTCGATGCGAGCTTTCGGAGCTTCGAGGCGATGGTCCTCCCCGAGCTCGTGCGCCGCGGCATCGCTCCGCTCGGGATGAAGCCGTGCGCCGGCAAGGCCGACGCGATCAAACAAGGCCTCGTGACCGGCCCCGAGATGCTCCGTTATGCGATGAGCCTCCCGGTCGCCACCACGATTTGCGGGATCGATTCGCGCGCCATCCTCGACCAGGTCGTGCAGGTGGCATCGCACTTCGAGCCGATGGCGGCGGAAGAAGCCGATGCGCTCCGCGCGAAGTGCAAAGTGCCTGCGGGCGATGGCCGCTACGAGCTTTACAAAGTGTCGCTCGCTTTCGACAACCCCGAAGCGCGGCGCGCCCACTCGTTTCCCGTCGACCCCAAACAGAAAGAAGTGTCCGAGGAAGAGAAACAAATCATGGGCGCACCCTGACTCCCCGATAGAGAAAGTTTCGCGCCTCTCCGATCAAAACGGGCGGACGTTCGCGCGGAGCATCGGCCGGTACGCGTTCCAGTACGCGAACACGAGGTAGAGCTCGAGCGCGAGGAGGACGAGCGGAATCACGAGGCCCGCCGGCTCGAGAAAGGCGTGGAAGGCGATGATGTTGACGAGCACGGGCGCGAGCAGAGCGAGCGCAAGAGGCACGAAGCGGCCGGCGAGCAGAAGAGCGCCGGAGACGATCTCGGTGCACTTCACCAGTGTGAACAGATACCCGGTCGCCATGAGGGC
>DATHQY010000083.1:0-12689 GCA_035482215.1 Polyangiaceae bacterium
CGATCCATATTTCGGGGATCGGATCCGCGAGGACGTCGTCGAGCTCCACGCCCCACAGCGAGTAGTTGGCGTCGGTCGCGGGCGCTTGCTCGGGCCCCGGGTCTCTCCAGGGGAGGTAGTCGAACCCCGGGATCGGCGGCAGCGCGGCGAAATGCTCGGGCGACGCCGCGTCGACGCGCAGGCGTGCGCGCATCGAGAGGCCCTCCGCGCGCACGTGGCTCGCGTGAAATTTGCGAATGGCAAGGTCGAAAGGATGGAAGACGAAATCGCAGCGATCGATGGTGAGGATCCACTCGACCGACCCGTCGCGCCCTCGAACCGCCGCGCCCTCGAAGTGAAACCATCCCGGCACGATCGAGTAGGCGCGGACGTACTCGAAGCGCAGGTGCTCGGTGTCGAAGTTGATGACGCGCCGGAAGAGGCCCGTCATCAGGAACACGTTCGCGAGGGCGAGATAGAGGGCCATCGCGGAGACGAAGGCGAGCGCGCCCCATCGCCCGACGCGAAGCCAAGAGCTGCCGCGTCGCGAGAAGTCGTTCCAATGCCCATTCGCCGTGCCCATCAGGAAACCGGGCACTGCAGAGCGCGCGGTGCCCCCTTGTGAGCACGATATGTGCCGCCGCCCGGGCGGGCAATTCTCACGCGGGGCCGGACGCGTTCGAGCCGATCAGAAGAAGTTGCCGATCGTGAACTCGAAGTCGCTCGCGTTTTCGTAGGGGAGGGGCATAAGCGGGAAGCCCCACTCGAAGCGCAGCGGACCGAGGGGCGAAAACCAGCGGATGCCGAAGCCCGTCGACGTCCGCAGGTACGCGAGGCTGTTGGGGAACGTGAAGCAGGGCTGCACGACCTTGTCGAATTGAGGGGCCGGGGTCGTGCGGCAGAACTGGTCTTCGAGGTTCCAGGTATTGCCCGCGTCGAAGAAGACGACGCCGCGGATGCCCACCGCGTCGAGGATCGGGAACTCGACCTCGAGGTTCTCGTACGCTTCCATGTTGCCGCCGATGTTCGCGCCGTTCGGAATCGGGGTCGAATTGGGGTCGAGCGACGGCGTCAGCGGCAGGCGCGGACCGATGCTTCGCAAGTAGAAGCCTCGGAGGTCGAGAATGCCACCGAGGAAGTAGCGCTGGAAAATGGGGACGCCTTGCGAGTCGGGGCTCGTGATGAGCCCCCATTCCGTATTGAGCTTGAGGACGAAGCCCGAGCCGGGCTTGCCCGGCACCTGGCCGCCGAGCGGGTAGTAGAAGCGGCCGGTGAAGCGGTGGCGCAGGTAATTGAACTCGCTCCCGAACGCATCGGCTGCGAGCTCCGTCGACGCCTGCAAGTAGATGCCTGCCGACGGGAAGAGGCGGTTGTCGCGGGTGTCGTACGTGATGGTCGGGCGGAGCGAGAAGACGCGGCCGGAGTTGAACAGATTCGCGAGCGGAAGCTGCTGGAACGAGGCGGTGAAGCCGGGCGTGCTCGTGCCGAACACCGTCGTCGTCGACGAGGTATCGACCGAGTCCCACTCCGTGGTGGCGGTCAGCGAGAGGCGTAGCCACGGCTGGATCAGCGCATACCCGAACGTGAGAGACCCGCCGATCGATCGCCGGGCGAAGTTCGGGAAGACGTAGAGCGTGTCGTAGAGCTCGACGCTCGCGTTCCAGTCGCTGTCGAGGAAGTACGGCTCGAAGAACCGAAGCGTGACGAGCTGGCGGAGCGCGGAGACCTGCGCCTGGAGGGACGCGGCCTGCCCGTTGCCGAAGAAGTTGGCTTGCTGGACCTGCGCCGTCGCGATGAAGCTCTCGATCGAGCTGAACCCGGCGCCGACCTGGAACGTGCCCGTCGGCTTTTCCGCGACCTCGACGTTGATGTTCACGCGGTCCGGCGTCGACCCGGCCGACGTCGACACGTCGACGCGATCGAAGAAGCCGAGCGCGGTGATGCGCCGCTTGCTGTTCTCGATCCCCGTCTCGTTGAAGAGCTGGCCCTCCTGCACTTCCATCTCGCGCCGGATGACCTTGTCGCGGGTCTTCGTGTTGCCTTTGACTTCGATGCGCTCGATGCGCACCGGCGGTCCGCGCCGGATCGGCACGACGATGTCGACCTCCTGGTGCACGGGATCGAGCTCGGTCTCCGGCTCCGCTTCGACGTTCGCGTACCCCGCGTCGCGATACAGGGTGCGCACCGTCTGCAGGTCTTTGATGAGCTGCGCGCGATTGAAGTAGTCGCCCGAGTGAGCCCCCACCATCTCGGCGAGCTTGCGGCGTCCGCCGAGGGGGATGACTTCGCGCCCCTCGTTGTCCCGCTCGTAGATGCGAAGCTGCCGGATCTTGTAACGAGGCCCTTCGTGGATCGCCAGCGTGATGTCGATGCCCTGCCGGTCCTGCGTGAGCATCACGCGCGGCGTGCCGATCTGCACGCTGAGATAGCCGAGATCGTAATAGAGCGCGCTGAGCATCAGCACGTCGCGCTCGAAGACGTCCTGCCGGTAGGCGCCCCCCGATCCGAACGCGAAGAACCCGCCGTTGCCCGTCTGCATCGAGTCGCGGAGCTCCGCGTCGCTCACATGCGTGTTCCCGATGAACGTGATCCGGCGCACGGTCACCGGCTGGTGCTCGGTGATCTTGAACTTGACGATGACTTCGTTCTCGCGCTGCGGCTCGAGCTGGTACTGCACGTCGGCGAGAAAGAAGCCCTTCTCCGCGTAGGCGTCCTTGATCTTCTGGACGCTCCTGCGAACGGCGGGCACGCTCAGAATCGTGTTCGGCTTGAGCTCCACCGCTTCCGAGAGCTTGTCGTTCTCGATCTCGGAGTTGCCCTCGTACTGGATGTCCTTGATGTTCGGGCGCTCGCGCACGATGAAGCGCAGCACGACGCCGCGGTCGTGCGTCACGAGATCGACCTGGATGTCCTCGAAGAAGCCCGAGTCCCAGAGCGAGTGAACGTCCGCGCTAAGGTTCGCGACCTTGAACAGATGTCCCGGCTTCTCGTGCGTGTACCCGAGGACGTCCTCTCGGGCGACCCGCCGGTTGCCCACGACTTCGAGCGTCGCGATCGGCAGGCCTTCCGCTTGGTCGGCGACGGTCGGAGGCAGCCGCACGACAGGCTCGTTGCCCATGGCCGCGGCCTTTGCGGCGTCCGCGTCCGAAGCGGCAGGGGCGGACACGGCTGCGCCGCCGTCCGCGTCCGCGGCGGGCGGCGCCGCGACGGGAGCTCCTGCGGGAGTCGTCTGTGGCGCGTGCACGGGCCCGGCGCCGGGTATCGGACCGGCCGCGGGAGGGCCTGCGCCGGCGTCGGGGGCGGCGGCTCGTGCCGCTCGCACGCTGAGCAGCGCGACGAGCACTGCGGCCAAAGTGGCGAGCAAGCGTGCGGTTCGCATCGGGGTCGCGGGCCGGCGATCGTCGCCACGGGCGCGCAAAAAGTCCCCGCTGCCTAGCGCACGCGTCGGGGCTAGGTCAATCGCGCGCTTGCGAGGGCGCCCCTCCACCAGACGATTGCCGCCAGCAAGAAGGCGACCGGTACCGCGTACATGGCGGTCTGCATCGGAGCGTGGTCGGCGATGAGTCCGATGAATGGGTTCGACCAAAGGTCTCCGAAGGCGTGGATCGCGAAGATGCATACGGCCATCGCGCTTGCGCGAAGCGCGAGGGGCGCAGACCGTAGCAGCGTCACGTTGATCGGGCCGCTCAATATGAACAGGGCGATCTGGCAAGGGAGGGCGAGCGCGAAGAAAGCGCCGGCTGTCGGCGCACAAATCGTGGCGAGGGCGAGGGGCGTGCCGACCGCGCACGCGATTGCGCACACTTTCGCGTTCGCGCGCGCCGTGGCGTCGTCCGCCGCGCGCTCGGCGGCTTCCGCAGTGAGTCCCGCGCTGCCCCGAACGGCGGACTGCCGTGCGCGCTCGCGGCGCACCGCGCGGTCCGCGAGCGCACCGCCGAGGAGCGTACCGACGATGCCGCCGGCGACGGTCACGAGGCCGAACTTGAAGCTCGCCGCCCCCGCGTCGAGGCCGTAGCGCGCATAGAGGTACTTGGGCGCCCAGTAGCCGAAGCCCCCGATGGCGAACGTGTAGGCGCAGTATCCAACGAGCGCGCTCCTGTAAAGGCCGATCGAAAGAAGACTCCGAACGACGCGCGCGGTGGACTCTTGCCGCGTCGTATCCGCCGCGGCGCTCGTGGACCGCTCGGGATAGAGGAGCAGGCAAAGCACCGCCGCGGCGATGCCGGGCACTCCCGGGACGAAAAAGGCCGCGCGCCACCCGTAGGCGTGCAGGATCGCGCCACCCGCGAGATACCCGAGCGCCGCGCCAATCGGGGTCGCGGCGGAGAAGATGGACATCCACATGCTCTTGCGGTCGGGCGGCGCAATCTCGTCGATGAGGGGAGGGGCGAGCGTCCCGTAGCTGGCCTCCCCGATGCCGACGAAGGCACGCGCCGCCATCAGCGATGCCGCATTTTGCGCCAGGCCGGACGCCACCGTGGCCGCGCTCCAGACGGCGACGCCGCCCGCCAGCAGCGCGTTGCGAACGGCGGCACCGCTGGCCGCGGATCCGCTCGCGCGGCCGCGATCGCCCATCCTGCCGAAAACTGGGCTCGTCGCGAAGTAGCCGATAAGGAAGATGGAGGGCAGCCACCCCGCGACGAAATTCGTAAGAGAAAGGTCTCCTTGAACCTTCGCGAGAACAGCAGCCAGCACGTAGCGGTCCAGATTGTTCAGCAGCCAGAGGACGGTCAGGAGCGCCAGAATCAGCTTCGGGCTTCGGATGCGGGGAGCCACGGGGAGCGCGACTTTAGCCAGTCTCGGTGGGCGGCGGGGCGAAAGACCGGCAGTGTTTTCGCACGCGGGCAGTCTGCCCCTTGGCTTGACACCTGTTCACCCGAGCGGCTACGAGCCGGCGGGTTGGAGACTTCCCATGGGCAACTCGACAACGCCGACCACGGACGCTGAAGAGCAAGGCGGGGCCGAGGTCCCCAAGCGGCGCGCCACTGCCGAGTCGATGGCGACGCGCCAGCGGGAGATCTCGGTCAGCGAGTTTTTCACGAAGAACCGCCACCTTCTCGGCTTCGACAACCCCGCGAAGGCGCTTCTGACGACCGTGAAGGAAGCGGTCGACAACTCGCTCGACGCTTGCGAGGAGGCGGGGATTCTCCCTGCGATTCTCGTCGAGATTCGCGAGGTGGTGTCCGCGTCGGACGCGGCGAAGAACGCGCGCAAGACGCAAGGCGCGAAAGAAGGGCAGGGCGCGGACGAGGCGGGCGAGGGGGGGGCGAAAGGTGCTTCGGACCGCTCGCCGCCCGGGGGTGCGTCGCGGTTTCGCGTGATCATCGAGGACAACGGGCCGGGCATCGTCAAGCCGCAGATCCCGAAGATCTTCGCGAAGCTCCTTTACGGTTCCAAGTTCCACCGCCTCAAGCAGTCGCGCGGGCAGCAGGGCATCGGCATCAGCGCGGCGGGCCTCTACGGGCAGCTCACCACGGGCAAGCCCATGGTCATCACGAGCAAGACGGGCAAGGGGCGCCCCGCCTTCAAGATCCATTTGCGGATCGACACGAAGCGTAACCAGCCCGACGTCGTCTCCGAGGAGACCGTCGAGTGGGCCGGGGAGCACGGCACCCGCGTCGAGATCGAGCTCGTCGCGGCATATCGCGGGGGCCGCACGGGCGTCGCCGAGTACCTCGAGCAGACCGTGGTCGCCAATCCGCACATGGCGCTCACCTTCATCACGCCCAAGGGCGAGAGGTCGGAGTTCCCGCGGGTCACGAACGATCTCCCGCGCGAAGCGCAGGAGATCAAGCCGCACCCGCGCGGGGTGGAGCTCGGGATGCTCCACACCATGCTTGCGGACTCGCCGGACAAATCGGTCAAGCAAGTCTTGGTCGACGATTTTTCGCGCATCTCGCCCGCCGTCGCGCAGGAGATCTGCCAGCGCGCCAAGGTGAACCCGAAGACGCCGGCCGATCGCGTGCTCGGCGACGATCTGGAGCGGCTGCACCACGCGCTCGGCGAAGTGAAGGTCATGGCTCCGCCGGCCACGGCGGTCGTGCCGATCGGCGAGGAGCTCCTCATCGAGGGGCTGAAACGGCGCTTTCCTCGCGCGGACTTCTACGTGTCGACGACGCGTCCACCTTCGGTGTACCGCGGCAATCCGTTCGTCGTCGAAGCGGGGCTCGCGTACGGGGGCGAGCTACCTCTCGACGAGCTGGCGGAGATCATGCGGTTCGCGAACCGCGTGCCGCTGCAATACCAGCCGAAGGCGTGCGCCATCAGCGAGGCCGTGTACCAGACGAACTGGCGCGGGTACGAGCTGACGCAATCGAAGGGGAGCCTGCCGCAAGCGCCTCTCGCCATCGCGGTGCACCTCGCGAGCGTGTGGGTGCCCTTCACGAGTGAGGCGAAAGAGGCGGTCGCGCACTACGACGATCTGATGCGCGAGATGAAGCTCGCGATTCAGGAGTGCGGCCGCAAGCTCGGCGCGCACTTGCGCGCGCGGGCCCACTTGGATCGCGAGCTCAGGCGACGGAGCTTGTTCGAGCGCTACATCCCCGAGGTGGCGGGCGCGATTTCGTCGATCCTGGGAATGGCGAAGGACGCCGTGGAGAAGCCGTTCTACGCAACGCTGCCGACCTTCGTTCGCGGTCTCGAGAAGGACGACGACGGATCGCCGCCTCCGCCGCCCGAAGGCGGAACGCCCGCTCCGGCGGCGGCTGCTCCGGCGAAGCCGTCTCCGAAAGGGCCGGGCGCGGCGAAGTCGCCCCCGAAAACGCCGGCTGCAGCGAAGTCGCCCCCGAAAGTGCCGGATGCAGTGACATCGTCGGCAAAAGCTCCGGCTTTAGCGAAGCCGCCGCCGAAGGCGCCCGCGGCGGCAAGGCCGTCTCCGAAAGGACTGGGCGCGACGAAGACCCCGCCGAAGGCGCCCGCTGCGGCAAGACCGTCTCCGAAGGCGCCGCCTCTTGTGAAGGCGCCGGTGCCGAAGACGCCGGCCAAAAAGGAGCCGACGGCGCCCCCGCGCCCGCCCGCTCGAACGCCGAAAAAACCGGGCGACCGGCAGATGACGCTGGTGGAGTAACCGATGGCCGCGAAGAAGAACGCCCCCAAACCGTCGGTGGGCAGCAAGAAGACGCCCCGCGACGAGCAGACGCAGGCGAAGATCGAGAAGCTCGCCCGCACCATGCTCGGCGAAGTGACGAAGGGCAACAACCCCGCCCTCGAGATCCGCACGCGCACGCTGTCGAACGTGTCGTTCAACCAGAAGCGCAAGATCATCGAGCTGGGGGACAGGACGCAGTCGCGCGAGTTTTTCAATACGGCGATGGCGCGCAAGTTCATGCAGACGATGCTCGTCGCCAACGGATGCAAGACGCTGCTCGACGAGGGCAAGACGATCAGCATCCGCCAGATGTTCTACATGACGAAACACACGCTCACGGGCACGAGCGAGAACACGTTCGAAGACCAGAGCGAGAGCGATCCGATCATCGAGGACCTCGAAGTCGGCATCGACGCGCTCCGGGAAGAGCTGCACCTCTTCGCGAACAAGCGCGGCACGGTGGTCGGCAAGCTGACGGTCAACGACGCGGGCGACGTGATCGACCTCTCGCGCATGGGCCGAGGCGGCTGGGGGATCCCGAGTATCTGCGAGCCGGAGGCCCTGCAGTTCGTCAAGAACTCGGCCGAATTCGTCCTCTGCGTCGAGAAGCAAGCCGTCTGGCACCGCTTGAACGAGGACCGCTTCTGGGAAAAGCACAACTGCATCCTGATGACGAGCGAAGGCCAGGCGGCGCGGGGCGCGCGGCGCCTCTTGCAGCGCATGGCGACGGAGCTGAAGCTGCCGGTCTACGTCCTCGTCGACAACGATCCGTGGGGACTTTACATCTATTCCGTTCTCAAGCAGGGCAGCATCAACCTCGCGTACGAGTCGATGCGCATGGCCGTGCCGAACGTGCGTTTCCTCGGGATGAGCGCCTTCGATTACAAGAAATTCACCATGCCGCGAGCGGCCGAAATCAAGCTCACGAAGGAAGACGTGACGCGCGCCGAGCAGATGAAGGCGTATCCCTGGTTCCAGGAAAAGAAGTGGCAGCGCGAGATTCAGGGGACGATCGACAACGGCTTCAAGATGGAAGTGGACTCGCTGCTCACGAAGGCCATTTCGTTCATCACGGACGAGTACATTCCCAAGAAACTCCGCGACAACGACTACCTCCAGTAAAGCGGGAACCGCCGTCCCCTCCCGTGCTCTAGGTCGGCGGCGCCGCCACGGCTTCCAGCGGGTTCTCGTAGCGCCAGATGCGGACGATCTTGCCGTTGGCGATCGCGGCCACGTCGACGATGTGGAAGCGGATCGCCTTTTCGCTCGCGGAGATCCATCCGATGGCGCCGCGCTGTTCGCCGGCGATCGTGTATTCGGCGACTGCGTAGGAACCGACGCCCCAGCCGTCGGTCACCGTCGTATCGAGCTGCCCGATCGCGCGCCGCATCGTTTTGAAGTAGCTCGCGACATCGGCCTTGCCCGCGGGCTGCGCGCGTTCGCTCGTGACGATGCGCACGTCGTCGGCGAAGGCACCTTCGTAGGCCGCGAGGTTGTCCGTCTCGAGCGCATCGAGCGCCCCTCGCAGGATCGCGAAATTGATCTTCTCGTCTTGCGAGCCCGCCTGATCGAGCGCCTCGACGCCGGGCGCCGCCCCCGCATCGAAAAGCGCCGGTGGCGCTTGCGGCATCGGCCCGAGCGCCGCCAAGAGCTCCTTCGGGCCCACGCCGAGCTGCGCCCGCACGGCCGCGACGTCGAAGTAGACGTGGACGTCGGTGACCGAGCCGTCGTCCTTCGTGAAGAGCAGCGAGAGCGCCCGGATCGTCACCGGCTTGTTCGTGGCGGCGACCCCCATCCAGTCGCGCGTCTGCGTGCCGGTCATCGTCCACTCGACCGTCTGCTCGCTGGTCGTGCGGAAGATGCGCGTCGTCGTCACCTGCCGATTCGCGAAGGCTCCGATGAGCATATCGTGCGCCCGCACCACGGCCGTCCGGCCGTGCACGTCGTCCCGCCCCGGGAACGTGAAATGCGCGTCGTCCTCGAGCTCGGCGGCGAGCGGCGAGAAGTCGGGGGCCGCGAGGGCGGCAACGTAGCGCGCGGCGACGTCCCGCTCGCGGGCGGTCAGCGAGTCCCCCCCTGCGTCGACGTCCGCACGGGCGCGAAACGACTCCCAGTTCACGGGCGGCGCCGGCGGCGGCCCGACCGACTCGCTCGCGCAAGCGGCAAACGCGACCATGGCCACCACGGCGACCCCCGCGGCCACGGCGCTCGCGCCGCGCCCCCGCGCGCGGTTCTTCGAAGAATTCCCCCGACAGCGCCCGTCCGTCGCGTTCATCGCAATCATTTCTCCACTCGCATGACTGATCCTGGGATTGGCCGGCACCGCGATTCTAGGACGGCATAGCCCAGCACGAATAGAAGGCGAGGTTTTGCACCTCGGTTGGCGACGAACGCGAAGGACGATAAGGGCGCGAGCCCGCGGAACCATAAACGCTTAATAAAAAGCGATAGTGTGTTTGCCATTGTGTCGCACGTTCGGCGAATCATCGGAGTAAGTTCGTCGATCGGATCGGAAATCTTCATGGTCTTGGTCGATTCGTCACACTCGGTCGAGGGGTGCATGCAGGCGTTGCACGGCGCGCGCGCATGCCTTGGGAATGGCCGGGTCGAACCGGTGTCCTTGGCAAGGTCCGTGCTAACCGCCCGCGCATGCGGCGCACGCGGATGACGGTTGCTTTCACAGCCAGGTTTCTCGGCATCGCCTTCGGTCCAAAGCCGACCGCATTCGCAGAAGAAAACGACGGCCGCGGGACAAACGGCGACGAGGCGTCCATTTCGGACGACGGATCCGCCCAAAGCACGGACACGGGGCCCCAAGAGCCGATCGCGTGCGCAGGCGCGCTCTGCGATTCGACGCGCGCGACATGCTCGACCTCGCTCCAGGCTCCCGGTCATTCGTCCGATAGCCTCGCGGCTTCGCTCGGCGTACTGTCGGCGGCCGTGGCGGCGGCAGTCGCGGGGGCGCGCTGTCATGAACGCGAGCCTCGAAATACGGGTCATCGTGCCGCAGCGCCGAGGGCACAGTGATCGTTCCCGTCCCGACATCCGACGAATCGAAGTGGCTCGACGCATCGAACTCTGCGTGTGCGCCCGCTGTCCGTGCCGCCCCGGCTGGCTGGTCCGGACACCTCGTGCGCATTTCGCGACGATTGACGTCGCGGGCCTTTTCCCGAGACGCAACGAGGCCGTTGCGAGATGGTGCAACTGTTGCTAGCCGCACGCGACCAATGCGGTTTCGATTTGTTCTCATGCTTTCGATGTGGGCCGCAGGGTTGTGGCTATCGGCGCACGTCGCGAGGGCGGACGGTGTGGTCCCTCCGCCGACCGACTTACCCGACACGCTGACGCTCGACGAGGCGGTGCGAATATTCCGTTCGCGCGGGCTCGATCTGCTGATCGCGCAAGCGGCCGTGAAAAACGCGGAAGGGCAGGTCGGCATTGCCGGCGCCGTACCGAACCCGGTCGTCAATGGAGCCTGGGGCAGGGTGTTCGACTACGACACGACCGGCTGCCAAGGATGCTCGAACGATTATTGGGCCGTGGGCATCTCCGATTCCGCCGCCATCGAGGACAGCTTGTCGGGAAAGCGCGACCTGCGGCTCAAAGTCGCGCGCAATGCCCTCGCGGCGGCGAAGCTGTCGCGCGTCGACGCCGAGCGCACCATCGCGTTCCAGGTCAAGAGCGCGTACCTACAAGCGGCGCAAGCCACGCTTGGATACAAGTTTGCAAAGGAAGTCGCGAGCACCAACGCGCGAACGCTCGACCTCTTTCAAACGCGCTATCGCACGGGGGCCATCAACGAGGGGGACGTGGCGCGCATCCAGACGCAGAAGCTCGAGTCGGATCAGGCGCTCGACCAGGCGGCGCTGACGCTCCGCCAGGCCCGCGTCGCGCTCGCGTTTCTGATCGGCGTGCGCGGAAGAGTGCCCGACTTCGAGGTCGAGGTGAAGACGCTCGACTATGCGGAGCCGCGACCGCTCACGGGCGCGTCCGAAGAGGGGCTCCTGCGGATGGCGTTCGAGCACCGGCCTGATCTCGTCGCCGCCGGTTACCAGCGCGCCTCGGCCGAGGCGGCGATCGCGCTCGCGAAGCGCAATCGCTTTCCCGATATCTCGTTCGCGGTCAACTACTCGCAGATCGGCACGTCGGCGAACCAAGGCGGCGGCGCTCTGCAGCCGCCGCTGCTTACGTTCGGAATCACCGGGCCGCTCCCGGTGTTCTATCAGCTTCAAGGTGAACAGCGGCAGGCCGAAGCGCAGTACGAAAGCAATTCGCTCACGCAGGCGAAGACGACGGCCCAAGTCGTGGACGACGTCGCGGCCGGCTACTCCGGGTACACGACCTCGCAAAAGCTCGTGCAGCGCATGGAGGCCGGGGGCCTCCTCGCGAGCGCGAAGACGGCGCGCGACATCACGCGTCTCCAGTACGAGAAGGGCGCGGCGAGTTTGACTGACTTTCTGGACGCCCAGCGGACGTACATCGCGACCAACGTGGAATACTTCGCCGATTTGACGAACTATTGGACGGCCGTGTTCCAGCTCGAACAAGCGGTCGGCGTGGAGCTGCATTGACCATGAAAACCGGAGCGCGTCGCGGGGAGGAGCGGACGGTGGCGGCGGCGCCGACGGGGCCGACGCGCCCGACGATGCATCGAGCGACGCGCCTCGCGCATCGGCGCGGAGACGAGAGGCTCCGCATGGCGGGGGCTCTCGTCCTCGCCGCGCTGGGGACGGCTTGTGCGGCCGGATGTCGTCCGTCGCGCGCCGCGTCCGAGCAGACGCCCGGTGCGGCGCCGCCCCCCGGCCAGGTCTGGCTTTCGCCCGCGGACGTGCAGAGCGCGAAGATCGCGGTGCAAGCCGTACGCGACCAAGACGTCGACGACGCGATCGTGACGAGCGGCACGGTCACGCTGGAAGACCAGCTGACGGGCCACGTCTTTTCGCCGGTGACCGGCCGCGTCGTGAAGATCACGGCGGAGCTCGGGGAGCACGTCAAGAAGGGGCAGGCGCTCGCCGTCATCGAGTCGCCCGACATCGGCAGCGCCGTCAGCGACTCGCACAAGGCCGAAGCGAACCTGATCGCGGCGGAGCACGATCTGAAACGCAAGCGCGATCTCTTCGAACAGCGCGCCGCGTCCGCGGCCGACGTCGAGACGTCCGAGGACAGCTACCGCCAGGCGAAGGCCGAAATGCAGCGCGCCCGGCAGAAGCAGGTCCTCCTTCACGTGGGCAACGTCGACGTCGTCACGCAGACGTACACGCTCACGTCTCCGGTCGACGGCGAAGTGCTCATGCGCAACATCAGCCCGGGCGCCGAGGTCCAGGGCCAGTACGCGGGCGGCGCGTCGCCCGAGCTCTTCACGGTCGGCCAGGTCGACAAGGTATGGGTCCTCGCGGACGTCTACGAGATCGACATGGCGCGCGTTCACGTCGGCGCAAAGGCCGTCGTCACGGTGCTCACCTATCCGAACAAGGAGTTCCTCGGGACGGTGGACTGGGTGAGCGGCGCCCTCGATCCGTCGACGCGCACCGCAAAAGTGCGCTGCACGTTCGACAATCCGGACAAGCTGCTCCGGCCGCAGATGTACGCGACGGTTCGCGTCTCGGTCGACGAGAAGAAGGCG
>DATHQY010000084.1:0-3216 GCA_035482215.1 Polyangiaceae bacterium
CAGTCACCGGCACCATCGGAGACCCAGCCCATGTTGATCATAGAAACGCGCAGGCGCAGCGGGGTATGCACGGCGAGACCACTCGGCTGCTGCGGCACAAGACTCTTGTCCTTGCGCTCGAGGTCTACCATCGGCGGCGCCGCATGGATCGCTGTCTGCTTGTTCGGCACGCTTGCGTGCGGCGGTGGCTCGCACACCGCACCGGAGGCCGACCCCGGTGACATCGGTGACTCGGCGGTGGCAACCGTGACATTCACCGAGGTGTACACGATGATACTCGGACCCGTGTGCAGCGATTGCCATACGCCGGGCGGTGATGGCTCCTTCCAGGACTTCAGCTCGCAGTCCAGTGCGTACGCCGCGCTTGTCGGGGTGACGGCGTCCGGTCCCGAGTGCGGATCGAGCGGCGAGCAACGCGTGGTCGCGGGAAACGCGTCCCAGAGCCTGCTATTTCAGAAGGTCTCGGATGCGACCCCGCCTTGCGGGTCACAAATGCCATTGGGAGGACAACCGTATCCGTCCGGCCAACCGCGTCCTGCCATGGCGAGAGAAGGCGACGTAGGTTTGCGTCCGCGGAGGATCGCGGATGGGACGTCAGCGGCGAGACGAGCGGTTCTGGAAGGAGCGCGTACAGCTGTGGGCTTCGAGCGGTCTGAGTGCGCGCGAGTTTGCGGCACGTGAGGGGCTGCGGCCCGAGCGGCTCTTCTTCTGGAAGCGCCGGCTGCGCGCGAGTTCGGCGGTGGCTGTCGCCGGCGTGTCGTTCGCCAAAGTCGCGGTGCTGCCGATGGAGTCCAAGGCTGCCATAAGCGAGGCGCTGGAGGTGGTGACGCGCTCGGGGCACACGGTACGGGTGCGTCGCGAGTTCGATGAGACGGCGCTTCTTCGTTTGCTGACCGTCCTGGGAGGCGCGTGATGCTGCCCGCGAAGATGCCGATCTACTGCGCGACGACGCCCGTCGACCTGCGGCGCTCCTTCGATGGTCTCGCGGCATCGGCCAAAGAGGCGCTCGGCAAAGACCCGCGCAGCGGCGCGCTATTTCTCTTCGTCAACAAGGCAGGCAACCGGCTCAAAGCGCTCTGGTGGGATCGCACCGGGTACTGCCTGCTCTACAAGCGTCTGGAGCGCGGCGTGTTTCGCTTCCCGAGCGCGATGCGTCCGGGCGACATGAGCGTGACGATCGAGGCGGCGGAATTCGCCAAGATCCTCGAGGGCCTCGACCTCTCGCGAGCGAGCTCCGACATCGGGATCGTGCGTCGCACGAAGGCGGCGTCCGAAGAAATCGCGGGCGCAACCTGATCGGACTTTCCATCGGCCGCGGGCCGCGTTAAGCATCGGCTCGCGGTGAGCGAGAGCGACGCGCGCATCCAGGAGCTCGAGGCGAAGCTGGCGGAATTCAGCGCCGCGCTGGGCCGCGAGCGCGCCGAGCGAGAGCGCGCCGCGCATGAGCGCGACGAGTACAAGAAGCTCTACGAGCTGATCGCCCTCGAGCTCGAGCGGGTGAAGCGCCACCTGCGCGCGCAAAACAAGAGCGAGCGCGTCGACGCCGCGCAAGTGCAGCTGGCCTTCGCCGAGGTGGCCAAGCTCGTGGTCCCGCCGGATCTCGCGCAAGCGATCGCGGATCAAGAGAACGAGCAGTCGCAGAAGCCCAGCCATGAGCCGGGCAAGCCACGAGGGCCGCACGGACGCGGGAAGATCGCGGACCATCTTCCGGTCGAGCGCATCGAGCTCGAGCCGCCCGAGAGTCTTCGGTCGTGCGCGTGCTGCGGCAAGGCGAAGACGAAGATCGGCGAGGAGACGAGCAGTCGTCTCGATTGGCGTCCGGCATCGCTGGTGCACGTGCAGATTGCGCGCATGAAGTACGCGCCCGCGTGCAAGTGCGAGGAAGGCGGCGTTGTGATAGCGTCGGTTCCCGACGCGGCGCCGGTGGACAGAGGGTTAGCCGGGCCGGGACTGCTCGCTCACGTGGTCGTGAGCAAGTACGCGGACCATCTCCCGCTCAATCGGCTCGAAGAAGGATTCGAGCGTCAGGGCGTGCATATCGCACGCTCGTCGATGTGCGATTGGGTCGAGCAGGTCGCCGACTTGCTCCGGCCCATCACGGACGCGATGGCCACAGCCTCGCTTCGCGCGCACCGGGTCCACACCGACGACACGGGCATCCCGATCCTGGCGCCGGGGTCGACGCACAAGGGGCACGTCTGGGTGTACGTCGCCGACGACGACTACGTCGTCTTCCGGTACACGCCGCGTCGCAAGAGCGATGGGCCGCGCGAATTCCTCAGGGGCTATACGGGCTACGTCCAGGCGGACGCCGCCAACCTCTACGACCGCCTCTTCGGTGATGCCGAGGGGGCGGGCGAAAACACGGCGGCGAAGGAAGTCGGTTGTTGGGCCCATGCCCGGCGGCGGTTTTTCGACGCCCAGCTGACCGATCGCGACCGAGCCCTCGTCGGCCTGGGCTTCATCAAGAAGCTCTACGAGGCGGATCGCGTCGCGATGAAGCTCCCGCCGTCGCGGCGGACCAGCGAGCGCCAACGTCTCTGCGGGCCCGTCCTCGACGCCTTCAAGGACTGGCTCGACGCTGAAGCCCTCGTCGTGCTGCCCAAGGCGCCCCTCGCGGACGCGATCGGGTACGCCCGCAATCAGTGGAATGCGCTCACCCGATTCGTCGAGGACGCCCGCCTCAAGCTCGATAACAACATCGCCGAGCGCCAGCTCCGGCGCGTCGCGGTGGGCCGCAAGAATTGGCTCTTCGCCGGCAGCGAGAACGGCGCCGAACGCGGCTGCGTCCTCTACTCGCTGCTCGCCACCTGCAAGCTCCACGGGGTCAACCCCTTCGAGTACCTGCGCGACGTCATCATGCGCGTCGACAGCCACCCCGCGCGCGACGTCCTCGAGCTCAATCCCAAAGCCTGGAAGCAGAAGCTGAAGGACCTCGACGCTGCGCGAAGCGCGCCGGCGCCCTCCGTCTGATCGCTTCGCCGCCCGCCGCGCCACGACGAGCATCCTGCCTCCTCCGGCCCACGCGCGTCAGGACGTGGTCGACCGGACGCTTACAAAACTCGAAGCAATCGTCGATGTTGATGCTGATATCACCGGAGTAGCGGGTGCCAGCGACGCACCCGATCCGGCGCATCAAGGCGCTCTCGGATGACGCCCTGGCGAGGCTCTCGTCGGTGTTCGACTCCATGTACTCGTCGACGGGGCGGCCGTCGA
>DATHQY010000085.1:0-10074 GCA_035482215.1 Polyangiaceae bacterium
TCGGGCGTCACGTAGGCCGTGCGCCCGCCAATCGTTCCGCCCAAACCGTCCCGCCCCGGCACGAACGAGAATGCCAGCGCGGCTTCGGGGTAGAGCATCACCGGCCCGGCGCCGACGACGCTCTCGTAAACGAGGGTCGCGCCGGGATGCGCCGCCATCGCTGCATCGAGCCCCCCGTCGCGATCGCCGGCGTGAGCGAGCACCGCCCGGCCGACGAGCTCCCCGCGGCTCCAGACGCTGGCGATCACCGCTTTCGGATTCGCCGTGTCGATCGTGAGCGCAAACCTGGCGTGGACGATCAGGCAAAGCAGGAAGAGCGAGGCGGCCCACGCGCCGATCGCCCAGAGCAGAGTGCGGCCTCTCACGGCGTGGCCGAATCGCGGGGACGCATCCAGAAAAGCTGCACCAGCGGCAGCGCAACGAGGTACGGAAGCGAAAGGAGCGCAACGAGGGCGAGGATGATTCCACCGCCGCGCCCCACCGGGCCGTAAACGCCGCTCAGCCAGCTCGCGGTGAGCGCGAGCGCCGACACGAGCGCGAGCCCCACGACGAGCGTCACGAGGGACGTGACCGCAGCCAGACGGCGCGCCCATGGCATTTGCGCGAAGAGCGCACCGGCCGCGCCCAGGTGGGCCAGGACGAGGAGGATCGCCGGGAGATCGATCGGCCAGTAGCGGCTCGGCAGCGCGACGAAGACGCCGAATCCGACCAGCATCGCCGTCAGCGCGTCGATCCCGGCAAACACGAACGCCACGTTTCGCGAGAGCATAGACCGCGAGCGGAGTACCACAGACCGCATACCGCGCGAAACTAGTACCGCGACGCGGAGGCTCTTCGGCGGGTCGGGCTCAACGTTGTGCTCCGCAACGTGTTGCGCGCGCGAGACCATGAGAGAGAAGGACCGCCAGGACGCCAAAGACGCCAGGAAGGCGGAGGAGTCTACCGGTGAGGTGGACGATTGCGTCGTCGGTTCGAGAGGGAGAAAACCGCCAGGGCGGCAGGAAAGAGATCTTTGGGATCTCGTTGCTCTGATCCTGGCGTCCTTGGCGTCCTGGCGGGCAAGACTCTCTTTTTAGCACCCTGCTATTGGCCGCCTAGAGAGTCGTCGTGATCGGCCGCGCCGCCTGCGCCGTGGTGTTTGCGCATGACGACTTCGACCAGCGCGTCGAACGTGTCGCGCATGATCCACGCTTTGTCGCTCGCGCCGCCGACCTGCGCGGCGTGCTTTTGCGCGTCTGCGAGCGACTTCACGGGACCGCGGCAGCTCGGCGCGAGCTTCCGCAAGAGGTCCGCCGCGGTGCCGTCGTAGATGTGGTAGCAGGCCTCGGGGTTGTGCGCGTTGTAGAGCGGCGCGCCGGCATCGACCGCATCGCCGATCATGCGGACGAGGAGCTTCTGGGCATCCATGGAGCACCCGTCGAGAAGCGACGCCGGATAGTGCGGAATCTTGCGCGTCGACTTGGGCGTGCCGGCTGCGCGGAGCTGGGCAATGAGCGCCGCGAAATCGGCGAGAGGCATGGGCGCCGGGTCTTTGATCATCGGCGCCAGATACCGCGCCGGTACGCCGAAGTTGATGTTCTGGCCGCCCTGGACGATCGCCGTCGCGATTCCGATGACCTCGCCCTTCTCGTTGAAGATGGGCCCTCCTGACGAACCCGGCGCGATCGGCGCCGAAATCTGCAGGACCTCGGCGCCCCCGTCGACCTTGCGGCGCGCGCTCACGAGCCCGTTCGACACCGTGTCTTCGAGACCCAACGGATTGCCGATCGCCACGACAGGGTCACCGGGGCGCATCGCGTCGCTATCGCCGAGCGCGAGCGCCGGGAGCCCGTGGGCCTCGACCCGCAAAAGCGCGAGATCGTACTCCGGGCTCGCCGCGAGGACCTCGACCACGTCGAGCTCGCGCGAATCGCGCAGGGTCACTCGGACTTTGGGGCCGCCCACGACGACGTGCATGTTCGTCGCGATCCAGCCGTCGGATTTCACGAGAAACCCCGTGCCGAGCGACCCCGCCGTGCGAATGGTCACGACGGACGGCAGGGCGCGCGCGGCAATGTCTGCCGGCGAAAGCACGTGCGACGCAGCCACCGTGACGACAGGCGCCCGCGCGGGCCGCGGCGCCACGTTGGGCGGCGGCGCCGCGCGCTCGCACGCTGCGGACGCCAGCGCCAACGAAAGCAGCATCGCCGAAAGCCGCAGCCCCGGTGGAAACGAAAGGAGGCGGAGGCGCATGCGCGGTACCGCCAGTCTGACAGGCCCCGCGCGAGTTGGCGACACACGGCTCGTTCCCGCCGGAACGGGCGGGGCCGCGAGCTCAGAATTGCCCGTACAGGAACGGTTCGGCTTTGGCGCCCGCGGCGGCGTGAAGGCCGAGGGCGAGCGCGGCGAGCACGACTCCCTGCACGAGCGCGGGCGTCCGCACGAAGAGCTCACGCGCCCGAAGCTCCCAGGCGCGAGGCGCGAGGTGCGACGCCGCCGCAATGCCGAGGACGACGAGGACGCGCGGCGTGACGTGCTCGAGAGCAAGCCGGGCCGTCGTGATCTGTGCGATCCGCGAGAGCGCGAGGGTCGCATGCGCCAGCGTAGGCGCCCGAAAGAAGATCCACGCGAAGCAGACAAAATGGAACGTCGCCACCGTGGTCAGGACCGTGACGATCCCTTGGCGGCGGCCCGCGGCGTTGCGGGCTTTTCGCGTGCGCTGGACCATGCGCGTGACCGCGAGCGCCGCGCCGTGCAACCCTCCCCACACGACGAAGGTCCACGAGGCTCCGTGCCAGAGCCCTCCGAGGACCATCGTGATCATCAGGTTGCGGTACGTGTTGAACGCGCCCCGACGCGACCCGCCGAGCGGCTTGTAGAGGTAATCGCGGAGCCACGAGCTCAGCGAGATGTGCCAGCGGTGCCAGAAGTCTTGCAGATTGACGGCGAGGTACGGCGCGTCGAAGTTCTCGGGCAGCTCGTAGCCGAAGAGCGCGGCGCTCCCGATCGCGACATCCGTGTACCCGGAAAAATCTGCGTAGATCTGCGCCGCATACGCATAGACCGCCACCATGACTTCGAGCGAGGTGAAGCGCTCGGGCGTAGCGAAGACGCGATCGACGATCGCCTGGGCGAGGTAATCCCCGATGACGATCTTCTTCGCGAGGCCGACGCCGATGCGAAAGAGGCCTCGCGCTTCCATTGCCGCGTCGGCGCGCGGCGGCGCGGCGAGCTGCGGGAGCATCTGCGCCGGCCGCACGATCGGGCCCGCGACGAGATGCGGGAAGAAGCAAACGAACAGGAGATAGTCGAGATACCGGCGCGACGGTTCGATCTCGCGCCGCCAGACGTCGATCGTGTAGCTCATCGTCTCGAAGGTGAAGAACGAGATCCCGAAAGGCAGCACGAGCCGCAAGTGGCTCGCCCGCACCGGCACGCCGAGGGAGGCGAACAGCATGGCGATCGAGTCGGCGGCGAAGTTCCAATATTTGAATACCGACAGGACACCCAGGTAGTACACGACGGAAACGAGCAATAGCGCGTTGCGCGCGGCGGGGTTCGCGGTCTTCGCCATCGCGAGGCCCACGAAGAAGTCGAGCGAGCTGCCGGCGAAGATGATGCCGAGACAAAGGACCGCCCAGGCGGCCGCCGGGAGCGGCACCGGCTCGCCGCGCGCCGCATCCCAGGTGCCGTAGAAGTAGAATCCGTAGCTTGCGACGACGAGCGCCGCGGTGCGAGCGCGCGGCACGCGCGACAGGCACCAAAAGAGGACCCAGACGGCGAGAAGAAAGGCGCCGTAGAGAGGGCTATTGAACAGCATCGCGCGAGGCTTCGACCGCCATCATGCGCACGACGCGCGAGGGAACGCTGACGTCGAACCCACCACCCACGCGCGCGATGCGCTCGGACCCGAGCGCGTCGACCAATGCGCCGGCACCGGCGAGCGAGACGCGCACGACGACGTCGTTCTCGGAGGGATTCATCACGAAGACGACACGCGCGGCCCCCGTTTCGTCCTCGTGGACCGTCACGAACGCGTCGATGGGATCCACGGGCCACGTCGGGAGCGCGAGCTCGTCGATGCGCCGCGCCACGAGCGCGTCCGCGCGGGCGAGGTCGTCGAGCGGCTCGATTTCCAGGTCCGTGACGTCCACCGGATGGCGAAGCGGCTGCATCGAGCCGTCGAGCTCCGGAATGCGGGGGCCGATCGTCACGATGCGCCCGAGCTCGCGCGCGACGTGCAGGCTGTCGACGAGGTGCGGGCGGAGGCCGCCCGCGCTGGCGCAAATGATCCACGACGCGCCCATCGTCGAGAGCTCCACGGTCTCGCCGCCGGCGTACCCAAAGGGAACGCCCCGCGCGTGGAGCGCCCGCTCGAACGCACGGAGATACGCCTCCGCGGCCATCACGGGGGGGGCGTCGAGGCCGAAGTCGCGCTCGATGATCGTCTCACGCCACCCCGCGCCTGCAACGTGGAACAGCGCGGGCGTCAGCGGCCCGAAGGCGTGCGTGACGCGCGCGAGCCGCCGCAGCGCGCGCGGGACGACGAGGCGGACGGGCGCCCGCCGCCGGCACTTGTGGAGCGCGGTGGCTTCGAGCGCCGAGAGGAGCCGCGCGTACTCGGCGGCCATGGGCCGCGGCCGCCCGTGCGAATCGATCGGCGCGCCGATCCAGCGATCGCGCTCGACCGCCATGTACAGGTTGAACCCGCGCAGCCCGTAGGCCAGCGCACACATGAGCGTGTACATCGAGTCGCGCTCGTCGAGCGGCGCGAAGAACGGCGGGAAACCCGCGCCCACTTCGGCGCCGAACGCGGGCCGCTCGCGCCCCTCGCACCGGCACGCGAGCTCCGTCGTGCGCCGCAGGATCGCCCAGTGATCGGTGGGGGTGGCCTTGTGGTAGTAGTCGAGTCCGACGAGGTCGATCGCGTGCAGGCGCGCCGGGTTGAGGGGCGTCGCACTCTCGCCGAGCGGCAGATTGTGCGTCGTGGGCAAGCCCTCGAAGCCGGCGTCGAGGAGTGCGACGGCCATGCGGTCCATCGCGCTCGAGAGGAGCTGCTCGTGAAACTCCGCCCAGTCGATGTGCCGCGCAAGGTGCTTCGTCTCGCGCGCGTCGAACTTCTTCGGCGGCTCCACGCCCGCGAACGTGAGCGTCTCGTCGCCCCACGCCGCCCGTAGACCCCGCACGCTGCGCCGGTACTTCGTGCGCAGAAACTCCCGGAAGTCGTGCACCGCGTCGGGGTGGTAATCCTGATCGTACTGGCCGTCGCGGAAGTAGAGCGCGCCTTCGTTGTCGACCTGGATGAGTACGATCGGGCCCGACGGCCAGCACAGATGCGACAGGCGCTCGCCCACGGCGCGGTACCAGCGCGTCGTTTCCTCGAGGAACGCGTCGCTCGCGTAGCTCGGCACGGGGAACGCGACCGGCACCATCGGGAGCATGACCGGGTGGCCGCCCGGGGTGCGGGCCTGGCACTCTGGATCCCAGACGATGCGCTCGGGCAGACCGAAGAACGTGAGCTCCGCGTTGATGTGCGGGCCAGGCCGCAAAAGGCATCGCAGCCCGACTTCGTGCGCGATCTCCAGGAAGAGGCGCACGTCGAGGCGCGGATCGCGCTCGCCGAAGTCGAACTCGCGAGACGGCATCTCGTGCACGCCCCACGGCACGTACGTGTCGAGCACGCGAAGGCCCATCGCGCGCATCGCCTCGAGGCAGGTGCGCCACTCGCTCGGCGGATGACGCCAGTAGTGCATCGCCCCGGCCCAGAGCGGCAGCACTTCGCCGGCGCCGAGGTCGAGGCCGTGGGCGGAGAGACGCACCCGGGGCGGCGCGGTCGAAACCGTGATCGAATGGCGGCGGCGCAGCACGGGTCACCCTGGAAGGACGCGCGCGAGAAGCGCTTCGAGCGCGCGCATGTCGTCGTCGTCGCGCAAACGGGCGAGGCTCGCGCGGACTTTGGCGATCGTCGGTTCGACGAACTTGAGAAATGCGGGGTTGCTTTTGACGCGATCGAAGAACACAAACCGCCCGGCGTCCTTCAGCTTTCGCTGCACAGTCACGCTATCGAACTCGCGAAGGACCGCGGCGTGCTCGCTCGCGTCCAGCGACGCCGCGGTTGCGTAGTCGGCGAGGCGTGCGGCCACGAAGGCCCGGTCGAAGGATTGGTAGCTGTCGTTCAAGAGCGCCACGAGGTCGTAAACACGAGGACCGAGCAGCGCATCTTGAAAATCGATCCAGCAGAGCGAGCCGCTCGGCCGGACCATGAGGTTACGCGATTGGAAGTCCCTGTGCACGAAGACGCGCGGCAGCGCCGCGATCCGCTTGGCGATGCGCGACGCCAGCGCATCGAACGTCGTCCCGTCGTCGGCGGTCATCGGGATGCCGCGCCCGGCGATCGCCCACTCGCGAAAGTGCTGAATCTCCCAATGGAGCAGGTCTTCGTCGAACGCGCGCGAAGCGACGATGCTGTCGGCGGGTAGCTTGGCCAGAAGCGACTGCGCCCGCGCCACGTCCCGCGCCGCCCGAACGTAGAGCTGTTCCCGCGTCTCGGGTTTCTGGAGCAGGACCTCCGCGAGCGTCGTGTCCCCGAGGTCCTCGAGAAGCACCCACCCGTGCGGCGTGTCTTCCGCATAGACCTGCGGGACGTCGATGCCCCGCGCAGCGAGCAGGTCGCGTATCTCGAGGAACGGCCAACGCGCCGTATCCGCGGTGTCCTTGGCGATTTCTTCCGGCTTGGCCCCCTCCGGCACGAACATGGCCACCACGGTTTGCGCGGCGCCCGCGGTCCGGAGGCGAAAGTATTTCCGGGTGCCGCCGCCGCCGGCCATCGGTGTGCAATCGAACGCGTCGCGAAACGACGGGAACACGGATTCCGCCAGCGAGCGCAGGGCGACGAAGTCGGGCAAGTAGGAAGCGGGCGGGGCGTCGGGCATGGCGATGAGCTGGCGGTGCGCGCGCTCGCGGCGCGAGCGCCCGAGAGGTACCACTGGCGCTCGGTGACAGCCAAGCTCGGATCCCGGGTCCGATGCGCGGGGGCCAGGCCAGCGGATTCCCGAAGGCGCATCGTCAACTCATTCGCAGCGCGTGAGATCGTGCTGAATCGGGCTACTGGCCCCCACGAAAGCAAACTGCAGCCGCGTCTGGTCTGCGTCCATCGCGAGCGATCCGAACGTCCCTTGCCACGTCGGCAAGTAACACGCCATCGGCGGGTATTCGAAAGTCACGTTGATGCTTCCGGTAATCCCGTCGGATTGCACGCCGAGGAGGCTCCATTGTTTCAAGTCGCACGCGAGGTCACTCCCGTAATAAAATGCGGGGACATCGTTGCCGTAGGGACCGACGGAGCCTACCGCGGAGTAAGTCCCGCCGTACGCGCCGGTCGGTCAACGCCAAGGGCGAGCACGTCGTCGCTCGCCGCGAACGTGATCGTGACCGCCCAAGCGGTGCCGTTGTCCCATGGAGCCTGCGCCTGCCCGACCCATGTCCCCGCCATTGCCGACGCCGTGGCTCTCAGCAGGGTCGCGGCGTCGACCGCAACGGGATCGCTCGGGGACGCGACGAAAGGCTCTGTGGCCGCGTGCGAAGCCGGGCACGCGCCGGCGTCGGGCGGCGGGGACGTCGAAACGACGGGGGAAGCAGGGGCACCGTTGCCCGGTTGGGCCCCGGGGGGAGACGCCGAAGGCCCCGCGTCGCTAGGGTCGCCCGCGGAGGCCGTTGCCGATGGCGGCAACGGAAACCGCGACAGACGCGCGCGCCAAGACGAGCGAAGGACGTGCCAGCCATGGAGAAGCCGGAACAGCCACGGAGCCGACCGGTTTCTTGGCCATGTAGGAGCGGTCGTGCGAGCCGTCATCCGATGACCGGCATCCGCGAATCGGAGCTGCCCGCGCTGCGGAGACTAGCGGACGAACTGGCCAAGGGTCGCGGCGAGCGAACGACCACGGGCCACCTTCTCGCGGCCATCGCGTCGGGCGAAGGCCACGCGCACGCGCTCCTTCGCGAGCGGCGCCTTTCGGCCGAGGTTCTCTTGAAGGCCGCGCGCGTGCTCGTCGACGATCACTCCGACGCGATCGCGCGGGCGGTGCAGCGCGCGCGCGAACTCGCGGCCCGATCGCCCGCGCGGGAAGCCGGCGCGCTCCACCTCTTGTTCGCGCTCTGCCACGAACGCGAAACGGCGGCCTACCGGGCTGTCGCGCAGTGCGGATCCGACGTGGCGAAGCTCCGGACCGCCGCGATGCAAATCGCGATGGGCATCGCCACGCCGAGGCGAATTCCGGCGAGCGCGCAGCTGCCGCTCACGGCGGCACCACTCGCGCCTGCGTCGTCGCACGCGCCTGCGTCGTCGCACGCGCCTCTCTCGGCACCGTCGCCCGCTCCCGCCATGGGCCCGGCGCCTCCGAAGGCCGCGCGTCCGATGCACGCTCCGCCCTCCTCATTGACGGCACCTCCTTCCGCGCCACGACCGAAGCGCGCGCTGAAGGCCGCGCCGGCCTCGAGCGGCGCCCCGTCGTTCGGGCGCTTCGAGCTCGATCCGAAGCGCGCACCCACGCTGGCCGCGGTCGGGCGTAACCTCACGCTCGCCGCCGCGCGCGGGGAGCTCGATCCGGTGCTCGGGCGCGAGGTGGAGATCGATCGCGCGCTCGATGTCCTCGCGAAGCGCAAAGGCAACTGCCCTTGCCTCGTCGGTCCGGCGGGCGTCGGCAAGACGAGCGTCGTCCACGGCCTCGCGCATCGCATGGCGAGCGGCAACGCGGCCGGCGAGGATCGCATCGTCGTCGAGATCGACACGGCGAGCCTCGTGGCCGGCACCGGCGTACGCGGCGCGCTCGGCGAGCGCATGGCGCAGATGAGGGCCGAGGCGCAGCGGACCGAAGGGCGCGTCATTCTGTTCTTCGACGAAATGCACTCGCTCCTCGCGTCGGACGACGAAGCGGCCGCCGAACTCCGCGTCGCGCTCGCCCGCGGCGAGATCGCTTGCATCGGGGCGATGTCGCCCGAGGACTACAAGCGCGCGTCCGCGGCGGATCCGGGGATTGCGCGGCGCATGACCGTGATCGAAGTGGCGGAGCTCTCGCCGGATGAAGCCGTCCTCGCGCTCGAGCGCGTCGCCCCCGCCCTCGAACGCCACCATCACGTGCGCTTTTCG
The DNA here is from genome assembly GCA_035482215.1 of Polyangiaceae bacterium. Taxonomy (GTDB): domain Bacteria; phylum Myxococcota_A; class Polyangia; order Polyangiales; family Polyangiaceae; genus Palsa-1150. The sequence goes on from DATHQY010000085.1 coordinate 9,125, forward strand.
CAGGAAGCGATCGCGGCGGCCGTCGCCTGGAGCGCGCGGTACGTGCCGGAGCGCGCCCTGCCCGACAAGGCCGTGAGCTTGCTCGACCTTGCCGGAGCGCGCGCGAAGCGGCGGGGCGAGCCCGAAGTGGGGCGCGACCAGGTCGCCGGCGTGGTCAGCGAGACGACCGGCGTCCCTACCTCGCGCCTGCTCGAGACCGACGGCGAGCGCATGCTCCACCTCGAGGAGGCCCTAGCCGAGCGCATCGTCGGTCATCGCGACGCGCTCGCCCGCGTCGCGCGCGTTCTGCGCCGCAACGCGAGTGGCTTTCGATCGCGGCGGCCCATCGGGTCCTTCCTCCTGCTCGGGCCGACCGGGGTCGGCAAGACGGAGACCGCAAAGGCGATCGCCGAGTGTCTCTTTCATTCGCCGCACGCCATGACGCGGCTGGATCTGTCGGAGTACGCCGAGGCGCACGCCATCGCCCGCCTCGTCGGTGCGCCGCCCGGGTATGTCGGCCACGAAGCGGGCGGCCAGCTCACCGAGTCCGTCCGCAAGCGCCCCTACCAGGTGCTCTTGCTCGACGAGATCGAGAAATGCGATCGCGACGTCCTCGAAGCGTTCTTGCAGGTGTTCGACGAAGGGCGCATGACGGACGGACGCGGGCGGGTGGTGGACTTCACCAACGTCGTGATCGTGATGACGTCGAACCTCGGCGCCGGCGTGGCCAAGCCGGCGGTGCGCGAGCGGGCGCCGATTGGGTTTGGTGCGCGCTCCGGTGCGCGCGACGCGGCCGAGCCCCAGAGGGCCGCATACGAAGACGCCGTTTGCGCCGCGGCCCGCGCCGCCTTGCCGCCGGAGCTCTACAACCGCATCGACGAAGTGATCGCGTTCGCGCCCCTCGGCAAGAGCGACGTCGCCGAGGTCGCGCACCGGATGCTCCGCGCGTTGGGCAAGGACCTGGAAGCGGC
>DATHQY010000086.1:0-29702 GCA_035482215.1 Polyangiaceae bacterium
TTCTGCAGGGCCTGCGAACGCGCCTCTATGCCGCCGGGGTGCGGGTGACGACGCTCAAGCTCGGGCCGGTCGACACGCCGATGACGCGCGACCATCCCAAGAACGTTCTCTTCGGCAAACCCGAGGCCGTCGCGCGCGGCATCGTGCGGGCGATGGATCGCGGCGTCGCGGAGGCGTACCTCCCCTCGATCTGGGCGCTCATCATGCCCATCGTCAAGAACACCCCGGAGCGCCTCTTCCAGCGGCTGTCGTTTCTCTCGGGCCGATAGGAGCGGGAGTCTTTGGTCCTTCCGGCGGCCTCGCGCTCGGACGAAATTCGGAAGCCGCGAGGCGGACGAAGCGCCCCTAGCTCCCCCACCGCAAGACAAGGCTAGTCTCCCGCGGGAGTTGGTCGTCGCGCAGCCCGCTCGTGTAGACGACGAACGAAGCGCGGTCGCCGAAGGCCACCCGTATCAGGCGGAGAAACTCTTCGGCTCGCGACACGGCAACGTGCGCGTGCCACTCGCTATGCCAACGGTCGGGCACGAGCGCCGAACGAAGCGCCAGCTCCGCGTAGCCCCACCCGATGAATTGCCGTATCGCGCGGAGGATGCGCGCGCGCCCCGTGGTCGTCAGCGTGACCGTCCGCTTGCGTGTGTCGTTCGTGATGACGTCGCGTTCGACGTAGCCCATTTCCTCGAGCCGCTTGAGCATGCGGCTGACGACCGAGGGGCAAACACCGAGGGTGCGCCAGAGCGCGCCTTGCGGCGTGGGATATCGCCCCCTCTTGTGGATCACGTAGAGCATATCCACGCGCGCCGCGGTGAGGCCCATTTTTCGGAGCGTCCGTCGCGTCAACCCCAGGGTGGCGTAGTACGCGCGCTTCAAACCGAAGAATACGGGGTGCATGCCCAGCCCAGGAACACATCTCGTGCCAACGCGAGGAAAGCGCCTCCCGAAACCCGCGCCCGCCGCCTGCAACCCCTCGAACCCGCGCGAAAATGGCCGATCTATGGGCACTTCATTGCCGTGGCAATGAAGTGCCTATAGCCGGGCCATCGGGCCGCGGGGTTGTCCCCGAGGCGCCGGTTGGTGTCCCGGGCCGGCAACGAGTGTCCTACGGACAGGCGCGGTATTCGCGCAACGCCGCGCGGTTTGCCCACCCACGCCACGAAAGGCCGCTGGGGACATTCGCTACCGTCAGAAGTTGATCTTCCGCATGACAAAACGCGGGAGCCAGCGAATGACGAGCATGACGAGCGCCCACGGGCCGGGCGTGTAAAGCACGGGCTTCTTGCGATCCATCGCGCGCAGGACGTCGCGCGCGACCTGATCGGGCTCGCCAGCGAACGGCGGCGGTTTGAGGCCGGCGGTCATGGCCGTTTTGACGAATCCGGGTTTCACGCAGAGCACGTGGAGACCTGCGGCGAAGAACTTGTGATCGAGCGCCTCGAGGTACGTCGAGAGCCCCGCCTTGCTCGCGCCGTACAGGACCACCGGTTTTCGCCCGCGATCGCCTGCGACCGAGGAAAACACGGTGAGGCGGCCGCCCCCGCGCGCAAGGAGGCGCTTTCGCGCGTGCTCGCAGAAGACCACGGTATTCGCGAAGTTCACGGTCAGGAGGCGCCGCGTGAGCTCCTCGTCCTCCTCGAGCGCGGCCTGGGTCGCGAAGAGCGCCGCCGTTACGATCACGGTGTCGAACCCGCCCAGCGAGGCATCCGCGGCGTCGAGAGCCGCGGCGAACCCGCTCGGCTGCTCCAGATCGAGCAGCGCATGCCCGACCTCCTGGTCGCGGCGGCTCCGCACGCGGAGGTCGGCGGCGCTCCGCGCGAGATCGTCTTCGCCGATGCCGAGGAGAAATACGGTGTCGCCGCGTTCCACGAGCCGGCGCGCGATGGCGCGCCCCATTCCGCTCGTTCCGCCGAGAATGACAGCCTTCATGCGGCTGTCTTCATACTCGATCTCCGAACAAGCGTACCGATTGCGCGCTCCGCAGGCGACGGCCCGGGTCGTACTTTTCGCGAAGTTCGAAAAAGCGCGGCAGGCGCGGCTCCATCGCGCGGAAGTGATCGGGCCGCGTGAAGCTGTCCTTCGTCAGATAGATACGTCCCTTCGCGGCGATGACGAATTCGTTCAAGCGGTCGACGATCCGCTGGATGTCCGGCGAGACGGCCATGTCGATGGCCACCGAAGTCCCCTCCAGCGGGAATGACAACACGCCTTGGCCTTCGGGACCGCAATCCTTGATGACGCACAAGGGAGAGGCGCCGCCGAGCTTCGTCAGGAGGGCCATGAACTCGCGCACCGCCAGCGCCCCCGCGGCCCTCGGAATGACGCACTGGTATTGGGTGAATCCGCGCGAACCATATCCGCGGTTCCAGTGGAGAATGCTGTCGAGCGGATAGAAGAACGTCTCCGGCGAGATGACGGCGCGCGCCTCTTTGCGCACGTGCTTCCAGTAATATGCCGTGTTGAAGAGCGATGCGGTCGCCGGGTTGAGCGCCCAGTTGGGCAATTCGACGGGGAGCGTGCGGAGCGGCTTCTCGCGCGGCGGACGATGCGGAGCCTCCTCCTTCGTGGCCCAGCGACCCGCCATCAGAAGGCCGCGCCCCATCCCGCGGCCGCGGCGGAGGCAATCGATCCAGCCCACGGTCATCGGCCACGCGGGAGCCGCGTCGTTGAGCGCATCGAGATACGCCTCGATGTTCGGGACGCGCTCGCTCTCCTGGTAGATCCACTCGCTCGGAATGCGATGGAGAACGAACTCGACCTCCAGGACGTGGCCGAGCAGGCCCATGCCCCCCAGGGTTCCGTAGAACAGATCCGAGAGCTCCGTCGGGCTGCACACGACCACCGAGTCGTCCGCGAGGCGCATGCGGAGCGAGCGCACGTGTGCGCCGAAGCACCCTTCGCGGTGATGGTTCTTGCCGTGCACGTCCGACGCGACCATCCCGCCGAGCGTCACGTACTTGGTCCCCGGCGTGACGGGCGTGAAGAAGCCGCGTGGGATGACGAGCGGGTTCAGATCCACGAGGGAGAGCCCTGCCTCGGCGCGCATCACGCCGGTATCCGCGTCGAACGCGAGGATCCGGTTCGCGAGGCGCGTCGCGACGACGCGATCGGCCGCGCGCGCGGGCAGCGACGAATCTCCGTAGGATCGTCCGAGTCCGCGGCAGAGGGACGTGCCTCGCGTCGCGCCGTCGAGGTTCTCGGTGACGACTTCGGTCCCCGGCGCCGGAATGCGGCCCCAGCCCTCGAGCGTCGGCTCGGCGGCCGCGCTGCGGCGCGACGCGAGAGCGCCGTTCGCTTCGTTCGCCGGCGTAAGCGCGCGCGCGTCTGCGCCGGGCACCGGCGGAGCGAGTTGCGAATCGGAGGTGCTCGTGGGGCTCAAGGCAATCTCCTGGCCGACAGCTTGAAGGAGCCGGACGACATTGCAAGGTAGCCGAGGCGGCGGCCCGCGGGGTGTGTTCGATTGACGAGCCGTCCGGCCCACCATAGTAGACAGGCCATGGCGGCAGATGTCCTGGCTTGCCCGCTTTGTGGCGAGCGCAACGCATGCGGCATGGCCGAGGGGAGAACCACCTGTTGGTGCTTCGAGGTCGCGATCGCAGAGCGCGTCCTTGCGCGCCTTCCGGACGAGGCGCGGAACGTGGCGTGCCTTTGCCGTCGTTGCGCATCGGACCTGAGGTCGGGCCAGACGCCGCGCTCGCCGGACAACGCGCCGGCGCCGGACAACGCGCCGGCGCCGGCCGATCCGGGGGCGACAGCCAATCCCGGGGACGCCGGGCGAGCGCTCGCTAGATGACCAAATCCTGGAATCGCCGCCGCACGAGCGTGCTCGCCGCGTCGCCGGCGCAGTTCCGGCAATAGCCGAACCGCGCGATCATCCGATCGATCGTCGCCTCCGCAGCGCGCCGCCTTTCCGCGTCGAGCCCGGTGCCGTCGTCGCGCACGAGAACCGCGAGGTCGCGGGCGAGGCGCGCGACGGCGGGACGCCTTTCGGTGAATATCGCTTCGCGCATCCGCCGCAAGTGTTGCGGAAAGACGATCGTCCCGTCGATCTTCTGCCCCGGGTGCTCGATGGCCCACGCCGCGATCGCGCTGATCAACTGGCGGCGCCACTCCTGCGGGTCGATCTTCACGTCGAGCAGGCGCTCGACCTCGCCCATCGTCTTTTCGTCCGGTTCTTCGTATTGCCGCGTCGTCCGGTTGTAGAGGCGCTCTTTCTTCACCCAGACGCTCACGTGCTGCACGTAACGCTCGAAGAGCTCCGCGTACTGCTCTTCCTGGACGACGCCGCTCGCGATGTAGAGCTCGTATTCCCACGCCCCGAGAAGGCGGGTATTCAGCGTCTCGCGGAAGGCTTTCACGTCGTGGTAGCCGCCGAGAATCGCGTCCTGCTGCAGCCACTCGAACTCGTTCTTGCGCTGGCAGAGCGCTTCGATCTCGGTAATCACCGCGAGCGGATTGAGGCACTGGAACGCAGGCGACTGCGCCGCGTCGAGCAGCGCGATGCGCATCTCGCGCGGGCTCGCGCCGACGCGCCCCTCGTAAATCGGATACGAGTCGCTCTCGGCCCAGACTTCTTTGACCGCCGCGCGAAGGAGCTTCTGGCTGTCCGCGTCGAGCCGCTCGGGCGCCTTGCCGAGCGCGTACAAGTCCGCCTTCTCGACGGCGGTGAGCGCCGAGACGATCGCCCCGAGCGGTCTCGGGTACCGATCCGGATTGGGCTTGCGCATGCGCGTCAGCACGGAGAAGAGGCTCGCCATCTCGACGGCGTGCGGCGCGACGTGCCTCCGCACCTGGGGGACGACGTGCGTCTCGTAAATGAGCCGCTCTTGCTCGTAGCTCTTGAGGTACGGGACGCGCGCGAGCTCGAGCCGGCCGCGAAACGACGCGAATTCCACGTGCTCGCGGAACGCGTCGAGATGGAGCTCGTTCGCGCTCCCGATCATCACGCAATTGAGCTGCACGCTCTGCGCGCCGAGCGCCACCTCGCCCGTCTCGATCGACAGCTGCAAGTACTTGAAGGCATCGAGCGGCCGCTTGAGCAGATCACTGAACTCGAGAACGCCGCCCGCCGCGTCGATGAGCTCTCCCTTCGTCTCGTAGAGGCTCACGGCTTGGAGCGAAGCGGGCAGCGCCTGGAGCGAGCGATCCATCGTGATCTGCCGCTCGCCCGCATCGACGCTGAGCTGCGGCCCCACCGTCACCGCGCCGGTCCGGTAGCGGCGCGAGATGAAGTACCGCTCGACCTGCACGTGCTTCAGCACCTCGGCGTACGAGCCGTCGTACGACGAGAGCAGCGCTTCGAAGATCTGCTGGCTCTTGTGTGAGAGCTGCCCGCGCGCCATCCAGTCGTTCGGCGGCTCGAGAGCCCCGGCGCTCTGGTAGGCCGCCTGGAGCAGCGCTCGCCGCTCGGGCAGCGGAATCAGAAACAGCGGATGATCGCGGACCTCGACGATGACTTTCGCGTCGATCTCGTCGTCCGGCAGATGCGCGTACGACCCGGAGCCGTCGCCCTTCGCCTTGTCCTTGCCGAACCCGAGCGATCCGCGCACGATCTTCTGCGACGGGAAAACCCAGTGGAATCGGTAGAGCGCGCCGACGTCGAGCGTCGAGTAGTGCTCGAGCGCCGACATGATCGCGCCGGCGATCGTCGACTTGGCCGATCCGTTCGGGCCGTGCAGGAGCATGAGCCGGTTGGGACGCCCCTCGCGCACGAAGTTCGACAGCGCGCGGTAGATCTCTTCCTGGACGTGCTCCTGGCCGATGAGCGCACCGCGCGGCAATCCCTTCGCCACCGGGGGCTCCGCCGTCTCCCAGGGCAGGTCGAACAGATTGAACCGCGTGAATTCGCCCCACGGGTGGCGCACGGCCGTTCGACCGAAGTGATCGAACACGTCGCGCACGTAGCGGCTCGCGTCGCGCGAGTGCCGCACGGGGTCCTTGTCGAAGAGCTCGAGAAACTCGGCGAAGGACAGAACGCGATGGCCGGCACGGAAGCGCTGCTCGACGTGTTCGGCGATGGTCCGGACCTGCGACGCGGCATCGCGCGGCTCGCTCATAGCTGTTCACGATAGCACCGAGGCGTGGGCGCGCGGCGCTGCTTCACGGCATCGCGCCGCTCCGGCGGATCGCGCGCTCCGGAAGAACGCGCGGCGCCCGCGTTCCCGCGCCTTCTCGCTAGTGAACCCACACGAGGCGCGGCCAGTAGCGATCGGGGACGTTCGTGGTCGGCGGGGCCAGCGTGGTCGTTCCCACGGAGTAGCTCACGACGAGCTCGTTCGGAACGGTCGGATCGGCCAGCTCCGGGTGAACGACTGCGCCGGCGCAGGAGATTCCCGGATCGTCCATTGGAAGGTCGCACGGGGTGAGCGCGGGCCCGTCCGTCCAGGACCCGGTGGCGGTGCTCGCCCGCTGCGTGAGTACGGCGTTGCCGAAGGGGTCGTCGTACACGTGCATCAACCCGGCCGGCGCCGGGACGATTGACGAAATCCAGGGCCCGGAGCTGAAGAAGGCCGGCGTGTCGCCCGAAGGGTGAATGCCGAGCTCCCAGATTCCCGCGGTTCCCACCCCCGCCGGCGCCGACCAGAGCTCCACGTTGTCGTCGGCGTCGAGGCGCGCGAGACGGCAGTTCGGGCCCGAGGAGCCGTCGCTCAGGGGCACGCAGCCCCACACGTATTCGTGCTCGCCGTCGCCCGCGGGCAGCATCGCATCGCCGAGCGAGAGGTCCGGGCCCAAGGGCAAGGGCGGCTCGGTCGAGACGATGTCGATCGCCATCTGGGCTTGGTCCCACTCGCCGACGCCGCCCCCGAGATTGGTCAGGCCGTAGGGGGCAAGCCGGTCCTGCCCGAAGATGCGATAGAGAACGTGGGTCGTTCCGCCGAGCCGGTACCCTCCGGTGATCTGCACGATGTTCCCATTGGACGGGGTGACCGAGAGAGAGGTGACGGCGATCGGGCCGATCACGGTGACCGAGGGGCACGTTCCGAACGGGGCCGTGAGGTCCGGCGCGAAGGCCACGTTGTACGCAATCGAGCCCCCTTCGAGCACCGCGCGATTCGAGACCCAGAGACAGCGCCCGTCGTCGGTCGGTATGCGTGCGAAGTCGCCGAGGCCCCAGGGGCCAAGCTGGGCGAGCGCGCCGCGAAACGGAAGGCACGTTTGCGTCAGGGCCGGCGCGCGCGCGTACCGACGTCCTCCCGGCGGGCAGGCCCATGCCGAATCGACGCAGGTCGAGGGCTCCGCCGTGGACTCCCCGCAAGGGTCCGTCGAAGGGAGAATGCAAGTGGGGGCGGGCTGCGGGCACGCGCTCGGCTGGGCGGCTTCGGCGGGCGGCAACTCGTCGAGGCCGGACCGCGCTCCGCACGCCGCGGGCGATGCGAGCGCGAGGACCGCCACCACCACGCGGGCGATCGCGGTCGTGCTTTCGCTGCGACCTGCCATGACGCTCCCCCTTTTCCAGGCGCGCGCGAGCTCGCGCGCGGTGTCTCAGTGCGCGGCGACGACCGCGGAGAGCTCGCGCTGCTCGAGAAGGCAATTCGCGGCCGAGCACACGCTCATCTTGAACGTGCCGGTGATCGTCTTGTCGCCCTTCTCGCGCGGCGTGAACTTCACGGTCATGACACCGGACTTCGCGTCGGCTTTCTTCCAGTCGCCGGCGGGCTTCGAGAAGACGCCTTTGCCCATTGCGTCGGTGCCGGCGTAGTCGATCCCGGGGACGTCGTTGGCCTTGAAGCGATACGGGTATTCGTCGTTCACGTGGAAGTCGCCGAGCGCGGTGAGCTTCACGGCGAGGTCACACGTCGATCCGACGGCGCATTCCGGCGGCGCTTGCGTGTCGACGAAGAAGTTGTCGGCGCACGCCGCATGCTTGCATCCCGCGCTGCCGGCGGCTGCCGTCGCGTTTGCCGCCGCCGGGCTCGCGGCCGGCGCCGCGGATGCCGCCGGCGCCGCTGCGGTTTTCGCGGGAGGCCCCGCGGAGTCGGCCGCGGGTGCGGGCATTCCCGCCTTGGCAGCCGAAGGCGTCGTCTCGTCTTTGCCGCAGCCCAGCGCCGCCGCCAGAGCGACGACGACCACCAAGGCCCAGGCCGGCGCGGCGACACCCGTCGAAGGAGACCGTCGGAGCAGCATCGTGGCTCTCCGGTAGCACGCGGCGGGGGTCATTTCACGTAGAGCTCGAGCGCGGGTCCGTCCACCGGAGCCGACCCCGGCGCCCCTCCCGCGGCCATCGGTCCCATCGCCAGCGGAATGCCTGTCGCGCTCGCGCTCGCGGTCGCGCCTTCGCACAGAACGGCGATCCCGAAGTCCTCCTCCGGCCGGCGGCGCCACCGCGCCACGATGTCGTGCACGTCGATCCGAACCGCGCGGCCCGGCCATGGAACGACACGCGTCACGGGGGACCCCGCTTCGACGATGCGCGGAGGCTCGGCCCATGTCACCGCATCGCCGCGCCAGGGCGTCGTGATGCGCGCGGCGTGGAGCGCGAGCGGCACCGGATCCGCGTCGACATCCGCGTCTTCGCGAAGGAGCACGTACGCTTCGAGCACAGTGGCGTCGGGCGGGAGCGCGATCGCGAAGCGAAAGAGCGCCGTCGCGCCGTCGCCCCGGCCGAGGGCCACGGTCACCGGCGTCGCGTGCGGCCCGGGCTCGGCGCCGTTGGCGCCGCCCCTTGCGACGAAGCCCACGTCGACGGGCGCGAAGAGCCAGCGCTTGGCGGTCGTGACCGCGGCCACCGCCCCGCGGTGCAAGCAACGGCCCGCGACGCAAGAGGCCTGCGATCCGCAGTCCGGCTCCGACACGCACATGCGAGGTGCGCTGACGCAGCTCGCCGGGAGGAGCGCGCCGAGGGCGACCCACGCCGCGCCGAACCGCGGCCGCAGGACCGCCTTCGCCGGCCAGGACGCATCCATAAGTGCTACGCATAGCTCGCGATGGAGGCCGCGCCCCTTCTCCGCGTCCGAAACCTCGTGACGAGCTTCCGCACGCCGACGGGCGTGCTGCGCGCGGTCGAAGACGTCTCGTTCGACGTCCCGCGCGCGGCGACGGTCGCCATCGTCGGCGAGAGCGGCTGCGGAAAGAGCGTGACCGCGCTTTCCATCATGCGCCTTCTCGCGTCGCCGCCGGCGAGCATCGACGGCGGCACGATCGAGCTCGAAGGGCGCAACTTGCTGGCGCTTCCGGAAGCCGAGATGCGCGGCGTTCGCGGCAATCTCGTCTCGATGGTCTTCCAGGAGCCGATGACGAGCCTGAACCCCGTCTACACGGCGGGCTTCCAGATCGGTGAAGCGCTGCGCCTCCACCGCAAGAAGTCGCGGCGGCAAGCGCGCGAGCGCGCGATCGAGCTCTTGGGACGAGTGGGGTTGCCCGAGCCGGAGACGAGCGTCGACGCCTATCCGCACCAGCTCTCGGGCGGGCAGCGCCAGCGCGTGATGATCGCGATGGCGCTCGCGTGCGAGCCGAAGCTCCTCGTGGCCGACGAGCCCACGACGGCGCTCGACGTCACGATCCAGGCGCAGATTCTCGCGCTCCTCCGCAATCTCCAGGAGACCCTCGCGATGAGCCTCTTGCTCATCACGCACGACCTCGGCGTCGTTGCCGAGACGGCGTCGCACGTCGTCGTGATGTACGCGGGGCGCGTCGTCGAGACGGGTCCGGCGGACGCGCTGTTCGCGAAGCCGGCGCACCCGTACACGCGCGGTCTGCTCGACAGCGTACCCCGCCCCGGCGACCCGACGGCCCCCGCGCCGCGCGAACGCCTGAACGCCATCGAAGGGATCGTGCCGGACCTGCGCGCCCTACCGCCCGGGTGCCGGTTCGCCGCCCGTTGCCCCATGCGAATCGACGCATGCGTCGTCCGCGAACCGGATCTCTACGAGCTCGGTCCAGGACGGACCTCGCGATGCATCCGCGCGGCCGAGGTCTCCCCTTGAGACAGACCGAGCCGCCCACCGTCCCCCCGTCCGAGCCGAGCGTGGCGGATCTCGACGCGGCTCCCACGCGCCCGCGGACGTTGGTCGCGACGCATGGAGTGTCCAAGTATTTCCCGCTCGATGCCCGTTTCCTCGGCCGCAAGCCGCGCTTCTTGCGCGCCGTCGACGACGTGAGCCTGCGCGTTCGCCGCGGGGAAACGATGGGCCTCGTCGGCGAGAGCGGCTGCGGAAAGAGCACGCTCGGGCGCCTGATGCTGCGCCTGCTCGATCCGACGTTCGGGCGCGTCGTGTTCGACGGCAAGGAGATCACCGGCCGATCGCAGCGCGACCTGCGCCCGCTCCGCCGGCGCATGCAGATCATCTTCCAGGACCCGTACTCGAGCCTCAATCCGCGCATGACGGTGCGCGAGATCGTCGGCGAAGCCATCCGCATTCACCGGCTCGCCACGTCGCGGACGGACGAAGAGATGCGCATCGCGCGCCTGCTCGACCGGGTGGGCCTCCGGCGCGACGCGATGGACCTCTACCCGCACGAGTTCTCCGGCGGCCAGCGGCAGCGCATCGGCATCGCCCGGGCGCTCGCCGTCGAGCCGGACTTCATCGTGTGCGACGAGCCCGTGAGCGCGCTCGACGTGTCGATCCAGGCGCAGATCGTCAACCTGCTCGTGGACCTGCAAGAGACGCTCGGCCTCACGTACCTCTTCGTGTCGCACGACTTGAAGCTCGTGCAGCACGTGAGCCACCGCGTCGCGGTGATGTACCTCGGGCGGATCGTCGAGCTGGCGCCGGCGCGATCGCTCTACGAAGCGCCTCGCCATCCGTACACGAGAGCCCTGCTTGCGGCGGCCCCGGTCATGGATCCGCTGAAGCGCCGCAAGCACATCGTCCTCGAAGGCGATGTCCCCTCGCCCGTCGATCCACCGTCGGGGTGCGCCTTCCATCCTCGCTGCAGCCGCGCGCTCGCCGGCAAGTGCGACACCGAGACGCCGCGCCTCGAACGCACGGCTGGCTCGGGCGAGGGGTCCCGCGGCGAGCACCGCGTCGCTTGCTTCAATCCCGTGGTAGACCCGTAGCGTCCGATGGCCGTTCCCGCCCGCGCCGGCCGCTACGCGATCGAGCTCGCTCTGGGCCAGGCAGGGTCGTTTCGCACGTACCTCGCCCGCGATCCGGAGCTCGGGCGGCAGGTGGCGCTCGTCGCGATCGCCGACGACGGCGGAATCTCCGCCGAAGCACGCGCCAAGCTCGCGGACGATCTTCGCCGCACGGCCCGCGCCGCCGCCTCGCTCTCGCATCCCGCGATCGGCGTCGTGCACGACGCGGGGGAGGACGCGAACCTCGGCGTGTACGTCGTCGCGGAGCTCGTGCGCGGCCTCACGCTCCGCGAGCGCATGGGGCGCGGGCGGCTCTTGCGCAGCGAAGCGGCGGCTCTGGCCCGCACGCTCGGGTCGGCGCTCGCCTACGCGCACGCCGAAGGCGTCGTCCACGGCCACATCAAGCCGGAGATCGTGTGGCTCTCGCCGGCGGGCCCCAAGATCGTCGAATTCGGAACGCCCGCGCTCGAAGACTCTCCCTACGCGGCGCCGGAGCTCGCAGCGGGGCCGGCGAGCGCGACGCCGAACGCGCGGTCCGACCAGTATGCACTCGCCGCGTGCCTCTACGAGGCCTTGCTCGGGAAGCCGGCGCGCGTCCACGGGCCGGGTCTCACGCCGAATCCGCCGTCCGTCGGCAAGCTGCGCCCGCCGCCGGTCATGCTCCCGGAGCTCGGCGGCGAGGCGCACGTCGAAGCGATCTTCGACGTGGCCCTCTCGCCCGATCCGCGCCGGCGCTTCCCGACGTGCGAGCTTTTCGGCGATTCGCTCGCCCAGGCGCTGGAAGTGCCCCTGGGGACCCCGCCCTCGATGCCGATTTCGCAATCGTCGATCGTGCCGCGAGCCACGCGGCGATGGCAGAACGCCATCGCAGGCATCGCGGTTCTGGTCATTTTTCTCCTGATTGGCCTCGGAGGGCAGCACCGGGGCTCCGCGGACGGCGTCTCGCTCGCGCGCGTCGCGCGGGCCTTCGCGGCGACCTTCCACGACACGCGCTCCAGCGTCGCGCCGGTCCGGCCGAGCGCCGGATCCGAGGCACCTCGGCCTCCGTAGACCCCTCGTTTGGGCCGCGACCGCATTTTGAACGTTCCGCTCGAAGACTCGTGCCCCAAGAGCCTCGGCGTCCGAAAAAGCCATCGCGGCCTACCGTTCCGAGCGATACGAGTGGTGACGCGGGGCCGAGCCGCACTAGACTGCCGCTCCCGCCGATGCAGGCCGAAAATCCAGTTCCCTTGCCCTCCGACTCGCGAACCCCCGCCACGATGCAGCCGCGTCCCAAAGAGGACGTCGATCATCTGGCTCAGCTGTACCGAGAGATGCTCCTCATCCGCCGGGTGGAAGAGGAGAGCGCACGCGGATACGCGGAGGGCAAAATCGGTGGGTTTTTGCACCTTTACATCGGACAGGAGGCGGTTGCGGTCGGTGCGATCGCCGCGATGAAGCCCGAGGACTACGTCGTCACGACGTACCGCGACCACGGCATCGCCCTCGCGAAGGGGATGCCGCCGCGCGCGCTCATGGCGGAGCTGTTCGGCAAGGCGACCGGCTGCTCCAAGGGCCTCGGCGGGTCGATGCACATGTTCGACAAGGAGCACAACATGCTCGGCGGCTACGGCATCGTCGGCGGTCATATCCCGCTGGCGGCGGGCGTGGCTTTCGCGAGCAAGTACCGGGGCGACGGGCGGGTGACCACGTGCTTCTTCGGCGACGGCGCCGTGAGCATCGGCGGATTCCACGAAGGCGTCAGCCTCGCCGCGCTCTGGAAGCTGCCGATCGTCTTCGTGTGCGAAAACAACGAGTACTCGATGGGCACTCCCCTCTCGCGGTCCCTGTCGCTCGAGGACACGTCGCAGAAAGCTCTCGCGTACGGGATCGAGCGCGACCGCTTCTTCGCGGACGACGTGCTGGAGGTCGAACGCCGCTTCGCCGAGGCCATCAAACGCGCGCGCGAAGAGAGCAAACCGACCCTCATCGAAGTGCGCACCTACCGGTACCGTGGCCATTCGATGAGCGACCCGGCCAAATACCGCACCCCCGCCGAGCTCGAAGAGCACAAGAAGCGCGACTCGCTCGGCCGCGCGCGCGCGGGGCTGCTCGAACAAGGCATGGCCGAAGCGCGCGTCGACGCCCTCGAGAAGTCCGTCGAAGCGGAAGTGGCGGATGCGATCAAGTTCGCGAACGAGAGCCCCGAGCCGACGATCGATCTGCTCGAATCCACCACCTACAACGGCCCGTTCGCGTACTAGAGGCAATGGCGATGGCGCGTTCCGTACGTTTCCGCGAAGCACTCCGTGAAGCCATGACCGAGGAGATGGAGCGCGACGAGCGCGTCTTTCTCATGGGCGAAGAAGTCGGCTACTACAACGGCGCCTACAAGGTCAGCGAAGGCATGCTCGACAAGTTCGGGCCGAAGCGGGTGGTCGATACCCCCATCGCCGAAGCCGGCTTCACCGGCATCGGAGTCGGCGCGGCGATGGTCGGGCTTCGCCCGATCATCGAGTTCATGACGTGGAACTTCAGCGCCGTCGCGTTCGATCAGATCTTGAACAACGCGGCGAAGCTCCGGCAGATGTCCGGCGGCCAGTTCGATTGCCCGATCGTTCTTCGCGGACCGAACGCGAGCGCGCGGCAAGTCGGCAGCCAGCACAGCCATGCGATGGAGCACATGTATGCGACGATACCGGGCCTGAAGGTCATCGCGCCGGCCTTCCCGGCGGACGCGAAAGGCCTGCTCAAGACGGCCATTCGCGACGACAACCCGGTGCTGGTCATGGAGTCCGAGACGCTTTACGGCGTCAAAGGGGACGTGCCCGACGGCGAGCATCTCGTCGATCTCGGCAAGGCGCAGATCGTGCGGCCGGGCAAGGACATCACGCTCGTCGCCTACTCGCGGATGACCCACGTCGCGCTCGAAGCGGCGCAGGCGCTGGAGAAGGACGGCATCTCGGCGGAGGTCGTGGACTTGCGGAGTCTGCGGCCGCTCGACGAGAACACGATCGTGGCGAGCGTCGAAAAGACGCACCGCCTGGTGATCGTGCACGAGGGGTGGCCGTACGGCGGCGTCGGCGCGGAGATCACCGATCGGGTGCAGCGGCTCGCGTTCGACGCGCTCGACGGGCCGATCCTGCGCGTGACGACGCTCGACGTGCCGATGCCGTACAACGCGAAGCTGGAGCAAGCCTGCATGCCGCAGGCGGACCGAATCGTTTCGACCGTAAAACGTCTCTTCGCGCGCGGGCGCGCTTAAGTCCGGAGTCGAGCTCGATGGCGAAGATTCTCGAGATGCCCAAGCTTTCTCCCACGATGGAGGAAGGCGTTCTGTCGGCTTGGCACAAGAAGGAAGGCGACGCGGTCAACGTGGACGACCTCTTGGCCGAGGTCGAGACGGACAAAGCCACGATGGAGTTTCGCGCGTTCGACAAGGGAACGCTGCTGAAGCTCCTGGTCTCGGCCGGCGCGAACGTGAAGCTCGGGCAGCCGGTCGCGGTGCTGGGCTCTCCGGGCGAGGACATCGCCGCGCTCCTCGCGAAGACCGACAACGCCACGGTGCCGACGGCGCAGCCCTCCTCGGCGGCGCAGGCCCCCGCGACCGCGCAACCCGCTGCAGCGCCGGCGCCTGGGCAATCGGCGTCGCAGACGCAGCCGGCGGCGCGGACGCCGCCGGCGATTTCGCCGACGATGCCCCCTCCCGAGACCATCGCGCCGCCGGCCCAGCGCCGTCCCCCGATGGGGAGCGTCCTCGAGCGCACCTCGCTTCTCGCCGAGCCCGTGGAGAACGGCGCGCGCGGCGCGGCGGCGGCCGACGCCGGCGCGGGTGCCGGCGGCCGCGTCGTCGCGTCGCCGTACGTGCGCAAGCAAGCGCGCGAGATGGGGATCGACCTCGCGGGCGCGCAGGGTACGGGGCCGGGAGGCCGCGTGCTTCCCGCGGACCTCGAGGGCCTTCGTGCACCGCCGTCCTCGGCTCTCGCGCGCGCTCCGCAATCCCCCGCCGCGCCCATCGTGAAACGCGAGGATGCGCGGGCGGAGTCGGAGATCCGGCCGCTCTCGCCGATGCGAAAGACCATCGCCCGGCGGCTCACCGAATCGAAGCAGCAGGTCCCCCACTTCTACTTGACGATCGACGCCGACGCGTCGAGCCTCGTCCGGCTGCGCGAGCAGATCAACGCGGAGCTCGCGGCCGAGAGCGGAGGAGGCGGCGGAGCCAAGGGATCCAACGGCGCGGGCGAAGGCGCCCAGCCGACGAAAATCTCGCTGAACGATCTGCTGATCAAGGCCTGCGCCGTGGCGCTCGTGAACGTGCCCGAGTGCAACGCGAGCTTCACGCCGGACGCGATCCTCGTGCACAAGCGCGTCGACATCTCGGTCGCCGTGGCGATTCCGGACGGGCTGGTGACGCCCGTCGTGCGCAACGCCGACAAGAAGAACGTCGTCGCCATCGCGCGCGAGGTGCGCGAGCTCGCGAGCCGCGCTCGTGCCCGCAAGCTCAAGCCCGAGGAGATGGCCGACGGGACCTTCTCGATTTCGAACTTGGGGATGTTCGGGATCGACCAGTTTGCCGCCGTCATCAATCCGCCGGAAGGCGCCATCTTGGCCGTCGGCCAGGTGCGCGACGTGCCCGTCGTGTCGGAAGGCGCGGTCGTCGCCGGCAAGCGGCTCGGGATGACGCTCTCCTGCGATCACCGCGTCGTCGACGGCGCCGTGGGCGCCGCGTTCCTCGCCGAGTTGCGCCGCCTCATCGAACATCCGCTCCGCGTTCTCACGGGATGAGATGGCGCGCGTCCGCACGGCATGGCTCCGTGCGGGGGCCTTCGCGGCGCTCGTAGCCGGCGCGACCGCCTCGCCGGTACTGCTGGCTTCGTCGGCGCGTGCGAGAGGACTGCGAGGGCCCGTTCCGGCGCCGTCGTTCTGGGCGGGGCTCGACAAGCCCGTCCCGAGCGCGCCGACCGAGGGGGTCGTCGTGCTCCGCGCCCCTCCCTCGGGTCGCGTGCGCATTCCGCAGGGCACGTTCCTCATGGGATCCAGCCCCACCGCGATGCTGCGCGCGATCACGCTTTGCCGGGAAGAAGTGTTGTCGTCGCGATGCGAGTCGGACGACGTGATCGCGATGGTGCGCGCCGAGGGAGACTCGCATCCCGTGACGATTTCGGCGTTCGACATGGACCGCACCGAGGTGACCGTGAGCGCCTACGAGCGCTGCGTCGCCGCGGGCGCGTGCGCGCCGCCGGAGCTGCCCCCGGGGGTGACTGGATTTCTCGAGCCCGACTTCCCGATCACCCACATCCGCTGGGAAGACGCGGCGACCTTCTGTCGATGGGCGGGCGGGCGGCTGCCGACCGAGGCGGAATGGGAGTACGCCGCGCGGGGCGCCGAGGATCGCGAGTTCCCTTGGGGCAACGTCTACAACCCGCACCTCGCGAACCACGGCGCCTGGGCCGACGACCAGACGGACGGCACGGACGGCTTCCGCGAGCTCGCGCCCGTCGGCTCGTTTCCCGACGGCGCGACGCCGCTCGGGCTGCTCGACATGGCGGGCAACGCTTCGGAGTGGGTGGCCGATACGTTCGAAATCGACGACACGGGGCGCCCCGTCGGATACGCGGACGCGGCGGTCGTGAATCCTCCGGCGAAGACGGCGGGCGCGCTCCACACGGTCCGCGGCGGCTCTTTCCGCGATCCGCCGATGTGGCTGCGCTCCGCCTCGCGCGATTTCACGCAGCTACCCCGCCCGGCATGGGCCGGGTTCCGCTGCGCCGCCGATCTCCCCTGACCTTCGTCGAACGTCGCATGAAGATCGCCCACTTCTCCGATTTGCATGTCCTCGCCCTCCAAGGCGTCGGCATGCATCGGTTTCTGAACAAGCGACTCACGGGTTGGGCGAATCTGCGATTGAAACGCAAGGCCGTCCATCACACGGAGCTCGTGCACGCGATCGCGCGCGCCCTGTCCGACGGCGGTTACGACCACGTGATCTGCACGGGCGACCTCACGAACCTCGCGCTCGAGAGCGAGTTCGCCGCGGTGCGCGCCATCTTCGACGGCGAGCTCGATCTCGATCCGTCGCGCGTGACCGTCGTCCCCGGCAATCACGACCTCTATACTCGCGGCGCGGGGACGTCGCGCCGCTTCGCACGGTATTTCGTCGACTGGCTCGCGAGCGATTTGCCCGCGCTGGCGACGGAGACGAGCGCCGGTCTTTTCCCGGTCGTGAAGCTCCGCGGCGCTCTTGCGATCGTCGGCCTCTCGAGCGCGGTGCCGAGGCCGCCCTTCGTCGCGGCGGGCGAGATCGGCAAAGCGCAGCTCGATGCGCTCGCGCGCATTCTCGCGCATCCCGAGGTCACATCGCGCACGGCGATCGTCGCGCTCCACCACCCGGTGGCGCGCACGGTGAGCGCCCGCAAGCAATACCTCGACGGCCTTCGCGACGCGCCGGCGCTCCTCTCGGTGTTGCGCTCGCTCCAACGCGGTTTGATCCTGCACGGGCACCTGCACCGGCGGGTGCAACGCACGATCGTGACGACGGAGGGACGGCTGATTCAGGCAGGCGCGACGAGCGCGTCGCTCCAGAGCGCCGATCCGGATCGCATGGCCGGATACAACGTCTACGACATCGCTCCGGACGGAACCATCGCGCTCGGAGCGCGCGTCTACGAGACGGCGACGTCGTCGTTTCGCGCGGCGACGATCCCGCAGGGCGGTTGACGTCCTTCCCGTGGCAGATTTCCGTGTCGTCGAATGCCCGCCGCCGCAGCGACGGAATGCTTCGTTCGAAAGCGGAGCGCGTCAGCTCACCCACCGAAGGGCGAGACTCGTGGCCCGAGGGAGCTCGTCATCGCGCAGCCCGCTGGTGTAGACGACGAGCGAAGCACGGTCGCCGAATCCGAGCCGGATCAAACGGAGGAATTCTTCGGCCCGCGATACGGCCACGTGCGTGTGCCACTCGCTATGCCAGCGCTGGGGCTCGAGCGCCGAATGGAGCGCGAGCTGCGCGTAGCCCCAACCGATGAATTGGCGTATTGCCCGCAGAATGCGCGCCCGCCCTTTGGTCGTCAGAGTCACCGTCCGCTTGCGCGTGTCGTTGGTGACGACATCGCGTTGAACGTAGCCAATGGCCTCCAGCCGTTTCAGCATACGACTGACGACCGATGGGCAAACCCCGAGGGTGCGCCACAAATGGCCTTGTAGCGTGGCGTATCGGCCCTTCTTGTGGATGACGTAGAGCAGGTCCATACGAGCGGCGGTGAGTCCCATTTTGCGGAGGGTCCGTCGCGTCAGGCCGAGCGTTGCGTAATGCGCGCGCTTCAATCCGAAGAACACGGGGTGCATGCCCGGTCGGTAGTGGCACTTCTTGGGCCAAAACCGGAAGCCCGCGTCAAGCCCGAGCCGCCGCCGGGGCGGATTTCCCCAAACCCGCGCGAAATCGGCCAAACTATCGGCACTCCATTGCCTAGGCAATGGAACGCCTATAGGCGGGAACCCGGGCCGCGGGTCGTCCCTGAGCCAGCGGTTGAGTGTCCACGGCCGGCACCGGATGTCCTCGGGACAGGCGTGATTTCGGCCTCTCCCCGCGCATCATCCCCTCTGGCGATCGAGCGTCAGTTCACCGCGGCCACGGCGGGCGCGTTGCGAGTGACGTTCACCGCTTGGAGACCTTTCGGTCCCTCTTTGATCTCGAACTCGACGGATTCATCCTCGAAGAGGCGGCGGCGGCCGTCGCCTTGAATTTGCGAATAGTGCACGAAGACATCGGGGCCCGTGTCCTGCTTGATGAACCCCCACCCCTTCTCGTCGTTGAACCATTTCACGCGTCCCACAGCCATCGGAATGCCCTCCATCGCTCTCACGCAAGGTGCCTCGAAAATCCCCCACATCGGTGCGCCCTTGCGGTCACTGCTCCCCATCACCGACGCAATGGCAACGCTAAGGGAAGGCGTTCGCGGAGGTCAAGCGCCTCGCGATGAAGGACCGTTACGGGGTTTTCTTCTCGAGCGCGTCGAGCTCATCGAGATTCGCTTTGACACGGGGGTCGCTTGGTGAGAGTTGCCCCGCACGCTCGAACGCCGCGCGCGCTTCGCCCCGCGTACGCGGAGTGCGCGCGAGCGCGGTGCCCAGGTTGATCCACGCGCTCGCAGCCTTGGGATCGAGCCGTAGGGCCGTGTGATATTCGGCTATCGCTTCATCTGCGCGCCCGCTTTGCTGGAGCGCATACCCCAGATTCGAATGAAACGAGGCACGTCCGGGATCGAGCGAGACGGCACGTCTCAGCTCCGAAAGAGCTCGTTCGAGATCCGTCGTGCCTAAAAGGGCGGTACCGAGATCGGAATGCGCGCGTGCGTCGCCGTCGTCGAGGCGGACGCGCATTTCGTATTCGGTGATGGCTTCTTGCGTGCGGCCGACCATGAGGAGCGCCGTCCCCAGATTGCCGAGTCGTGCCGGACTCGACGGGTCGAGCTCCGCGGCCCGGGCAAGCTCTCGGACGGAGTCGGCGGCGTGCCCCGTCGCGAGAAAGGCGACACCGAGCTGGGAATGGGCTTCCGGCTCGTTGGGCAAAAGGCGCGTCCCTTCGGTCAGTGCCTGGATGGCCGCCGGTGCATCTCCGAGAAGAAGGCGGCAGCGTCCGAGCTCGACAAACGCCGGACCGAAGGACGGCGCTCGTTTGACGAGACGCGCGAGATCGCTCGCCGCCGCCGCGAGGGGCCGATTGTCCTTAGCCGACGCGTAGTCGAGCGGTACGTCGATGCGGGCCACGCGAACGCGCACGAGGCCTACCTCCGGTGCGACATCGGCGGGCGCGGACGCGTGTGCCGCCTGGTAGTGCTTCTCGGCTTCCCTCCAATCGCCGCGCTCGAAGGCATCGTCGCCGGCGGCAATCTCCGCGTCATCGGGCGCGCCCGCGCTCGACGCGAGATGGATCGTCCGTGGCGGCGGCGGCGAACCGGGCGTGGCGCCGGCGGGCGGCGGCGGCGAAGCGGGCGTGGCGCCGGGAGCCGCGGCGGCGGGCTTCGCCGGCGAAGCGGGCGTGGTGCCGCTCGCCGCCACCGTCGGCGTGCCGGTCGCTGCGCCGCTCGCGCCGGATGGCGCTACCGCCGTGCTCTCGTCCGGCGCGCCGCTCCTGGGCGTGCTCGACGCTGGCGGCGGGGCGCTCCTCGTCGTGGCGCACCCGGCGAGCGTCGCCAGCGCGAGGTACCCGCACGCGCGCGCGAAGACGGCCCTGCGCAAAGCGGTCGCGCGAATCATCGGTCATGCCGCCGTACGACCGCGAACGCGTGCGCCACCACGTCCTTCGCCGCTTCGATCACCGCGACGTGCGCGCGCGGCGTGCGCAGGCTCACGACGTCGCCTGCGGGCCCCTTCGCGTCGAGCACGGCACGGCACGCGTCGCGCACCGCCTGGGGCACGCGCGCGTCCTCCGCGAGCGCCCGCACGTGCTCGACGTACGTGCGCCCCCAGCTCGGCTCCGGCTCGACGATGAGCGCCGCGTTGAGCGCCATGCCCGCCGCGCGCTTCACGCCCGCGGTTCCCGATCGGGCATCGCCTCGCGCCCACGCGGCCTCGGCGCGCGAGAGCTCCGCCAGCGCCGCCCGGATCCACTCGTCGGGCGAATAACGGCGGAGCCAGTCGCTCGGGTCGCGCGTGAACTCGTCCACGGACTCGCCTTCTCCAAAGAGCCGCGCCGTCAGGCGCGCAGGTGCCGCGTCGTTTGCTCTTTGCCGTCGTACCGCAACATGACCGGTTTGCCTTCGGCTATCGTCGTCACGTTGATCGGGCGCTTCCACATGCGATTCAGGCTCCGCATGACCTCCTTCGCGTAGTCCTGCCGGAGGTCCTGGCCCTGGTGATCGTGGCGGAGCAAGAGCTCCCCGCGATTGTCGTGGTTCGCGTCTTCCACGTAGATGAACGGATTGCCGCCGTTCGTGAGCTGGAAGAGGAGCTTCTCTTTGACCGCCTTGAACTCGCGCGTCTCGATCTCGTACCGCTCGTTGCGATTCGACCATCCGAAGCTGAAGAGCTTCTGCTCGCGAACGAAGTCAGGCGTGAGAAATTCGTCGATGAACGTGACGTCGTTGTAGAGCGCACGCACTTCGAAGATCTTTTTCTTGCCGAGGCCAAGGCGCAAATTCCAGTTCTTCTTGGCCTCGAGGTCGTCGCAATCTTCCCATTCTTTGCCGAACTGGCCGCGGTCCCACCGCTCTTCGATGTGACGCAGGAGCTCGACACCGAGCTTGTACGGATTGAGCCTTCCGTTGCTCGTCGCGAGGACGCCCGCGGCGTGGTCCGCGTAGTCGATGATTTCGCTCGCATCGAGGATTTTCTCGGTCATGAGGCGCGAGTGCCAGTACGTCGCCCAGCCTTCGTTCATGATCTTCGTCTGCCACTGCGGCGCGAAGTAGTAGGCCTCCTCGCGAATCACCTCGAGCACGTCGTGCTCCCACCGCTCGAGCGGCGCGTGCTCGAGCAAGAACAAGAGCACGTCGCGCTCCGGATGCTCGGGGAACTTGCTCGTCTTGTCCCGCTCGGCCTCCATCTTCTTCTTTTGCTTCTCGAGGAATTCCGCCGGATTGATGAACGACTCCATGTATTCCTTCGCCCGGAGGCGC
The DNA here is from genome assembly GCA_035482215.1 of Polyangiaceae bacterium. Classification (GTDB taxonomy): domain Bacteria; phylum Myxococcota_A; class Polyangia; order Polyangiales; family Polyangiaceae; genus Palsa-1150. The sequence continues at coordinate 21,598 of DATHQY010000086.1, forward strand.
GGAATCTCGGTCACTTTCGGTTCTTCGTCGTCGAGCGGGCGCTTCGGCCGCCGGCCGCTGAACGCCGAGTGCAGATCGATGAGGTTCTCGAGGCTCAGGCAATGGTCGATGAACTCTTCGACCTTGTTGATCCCCTGGCGGCCCACGATGCGGCGGATGCGCGAACCGTGGTTCGCCATCTTGTCGATCCAGCGGCGGTTCGGATCGTACGAAGAGGGCTTTCGCACCGGGTCGACCGTACGTCCGCCCGTGTCGAGGTCGGTCTGCCGGAAGCAGTAGTTGTGCTTGAAGAAGTCGACGTGCCCGTAGACGTGCGCCATCACGAGCTTCTGGTCGACGAGCGAATTGCCCTCGAGCAAGTACGCGTACGAGGGATTGTTGTTGATGACCATCTCGTAGATCTTCGAGAGGCCGTACTCGTAGCTCTTGGCGAGGCGCTCGTACTCCATACCGAAGCGCCAATGCGGATACCGATTCGGAAACCCGCCGTACGCCGCGATCTCGTTCATCTGGTCGTACGTGAGGATCTCGAAGACGGTCGGGAACACGTCGAGCCCTGCTTCGACGGCGAGCTTCTGGATGCGGTTTTGCTGCTCGCGCAGATACGCGGGCAGCGCCGTCTTCAGCGCGAATTCGCTCATCAGTTTCCTTTGCCCAGAAATTCTTTGATCGAGCCGATGATCGCGTCTTTGTCGCGAATCTCGCTCGTGACGACCCGCCCGTCGCGGCCGAAGTGCTCGCGCACGTCTTTGACGAATTGGCCCGATCCGTAGGGGCTCTCGACCTGCCCGTACGCGAACATGTTCACGCGCGGCAGGATCTTGTTCTTCAAGATTTCCACGCAGAGCAGCGTGTCGTCCATCGACCAGTTGTCGCCGTCCGAAAAATGGAAGGGATAGATGTTCCACTCTTCGGGCGGATAGTGATCGTCGATGAGCTGCGCGCAGAGCTTGTACGCGCTCGAGATCATCGTGCCGCCGCTCTCGCGCGTGTGGAAGAACGTCTCGCGGTCGACTTCGCGCGCGACCGCGTCGTGGATGATGTAGCGGCTCTCGAGCCCCTTGTACTGCTTCTGCAGCCACGCATCGATCCAGAAGCTCTCGATGCGCACGATCTCCTTCTGCTCGTCGCCCATCGAGCCCGACACGTCCATCATGTAGATGATGACCGCGTTCGCGACGGGCTCCGCTTCGGTCTTCCAGCTCCGGTAGCGCTTGTCGCTCGGAATCGGCACGACGACCGGATTGTCGGGCGAATACGTGCCGGTCGAGATCTGGCGCTTCAGCGCTTCGCGGTACGTGCGCTTGAAGTTGCGGAGCGACTCGGGGCCGACGCGCCGGATGCTCGTGTACCGGTCCTTCGCGTTGATGATCTTGCTCTTGCCCTTGTCGCGAATGTCGGGGAGCTCGAGCTCCTCGCCGAGAATCGCCGCGAGCTCGTCGAGCGTGACGTCGACTTCGAGCGCGTGCTCACCGGGCGAAGAGCCCGCCTTCTTGCCGTCGCCCGGTTCGTCCCCGTCCTGCCCGCCGCCCATCGGATCGCCGGGATCGCCGTCGCCCTGCCCGGCCCCGCCGCGCTGTTTGTCGCCGAACGAAAAGTGCGGGATGTCGATCTGCGGGATCGGAATCGAGACGAGGTCCTTCCCTTTGCGGCCGATGAGCTCCCCCTGCGAGACGTATTTGCGCAGGTTCTGCCGGATCTTCCCCCGAACGATGCCACGAAAGCGGGAGTGGTCCTGATCGATTTTCAGGGACATCGGTATCAGTGTAATTCACGCACCCCCGATTCTCGAACGGGGAAGCGACTTCGTGCGCCGACGCCATCTCTTGGGTTCGTGTGCGCAAGGTCGCTCGCTTGGGGTCGATAGGGGCTCGTGGGAGGATGGACCTCGCCCCGAGAAGCGCGCTGGCGGTCGCAGCGATAGGCTCGCTTCGAGCCTGGAAGCCGCCTCAGTCTCGTGCGAGCCGACGAGAGACTCGTTGGAGCCTATCGAGTCGATCCCAGACTCGCTCCACGCCCGATCGGGCCCCCGATTCCGCTCGTAGCGGCACGGTTTCTCCGTTTGGGCTACTTCGAGGACCGCAAACGGCCTTCCGCGAGCGCGATGCGCGCAATCCAGAGGCAGACGAGCCCGTTCGCGACGGCCCACATGCCGAGAAGAGCGTTGCCGAGCGCGAACGCGGTCTCTTGCCACAATACGAGCTGCCCGAGGAACGCCGCCGTCCCGAGTGCGATGCCCCCGATGAACGGGCGCGTCTTCTTGCCGCGAAAGGCGATCGCCGTGAGCGCGATCGCCGGAAGCGCGCTCGCGAAGAGCAGCCACGCGTGCGTTGCGGCTCCGAAAAGCGCCAGGTCCCACTCGCCGAGGGGCCGCGTCAGCAGATCGACTGCCAGCGGAAACCGCGCGGCAAGGCCTGCGGCGCCGAAGACCGGCGCCAGCGGCAGGAACCCGGTGCTCGCGACGAGGGCGCCGAGCCACGCGCTCGGCTTTCGGCTCACGCGCCCACCTTTCGCACGGATCCTTCGGCCGACGCCCCACGCGATCACCGCGAGCGCCAGGACGCGCCCGATGAGATGCCGCCAGTACACGTGCGACATCGCGGCGCCGACGTCGAGGATCCCCGCGCCGTAGAACTCCATGCCTTCTTTGGCGCGAGCCGTGCTCTCGAGAGCGCTCCGCACCGCGGACGCGCGTGTGACGCCAAGCGATTCGATCATGGCCGCGGCGCCCGCGACGTGCGGGCTCGCCATGCTCGTGCCGTTGAACGTCCCGAAGATCTCGCACTTGTCGCGGCCACCGTTGCAGACGGTCTGCTGGGTCACGCCGACGCCCGGCGCGGCAAGGCCGACTTCGCGTCCCCGCGACGAGAACGGCGCGATGACGTCGTTCGCGTCGGTCGCGCTCACCGCGATGACACCCGGGTAGGCCGCCGGATACCCGACGCTCCGCCCCGTATTGCCCGCCGCGGCGACGACGACGACGCCGCGATCGAGCGCGTGCTCGATCGCCCGCTGCAGAATGCCGCTCCGGATCGGACCGCCGAGCGACAAGTTGATCACCTGCGCGCCGTTGTCCGCCGCAAAACGAATCCCCTGGGCCACGCCCGCCACGGTGCCGAACCCTTGGCGGCTCAGCACCTTCACCGGCATGAGCGTCGCGCAATACGCGAGGCCCGCCGCGCCCATGCCGTTGTTCGTCGTCTGCGCGATCGTGCCGGCGACGTGCGTGCCGTGCCCCTGGTCGTCGTACGCATCGGGCGAGTCGTTCACGAAGTTGTAGCCGCCGGCGCATCTGGTTCCGGCGAGGTCCGTTCCGCGCGAAAAGGGCCCCTTGTCGAAGCAGGCGATGCCCGTATCGACGACCGCGACGGTGACGCCCTCACCGCAGCCGTAGTTCCAGGCCTGCTCGGCCCCGACCCGCGACAGGTGCCACTGCTTGCTGGCGAAGAGCGGGTCGTTCGGGACGAAGGTCGCGCGATAGAGCGCCATCGGCTCCGCCCCTTCGACGCGGGCGTCGTGCGACAGCGCGTCGAGCACGGCGCTCTCGCGCGCGGCGTCCACGTCGGCCACTTCGAGCTTGTCGTGCGTCTGGCTCCACGCGCTGTTCGGGCGCAGCGCGACGCCGTACCGCGTGGCGATGTCGCGAAGATCGGCGTCGCTCGCGTCGTCGCGAACGTCGACGGCGATCTCGCCCGCGATCTCCGACGGCGTGTCCGCCGGAACGGATGCGAAGTCCGGGGCGTCGACGGCGTCGGTCCGCGGTTGCGCGGACGCGGGCGTGGCGGCGAGCCATGATGCGCTCGCGAAGCCCCAGAACGCGGCGGCCGCGGCAAGCGAAAGACGTCCACGCGTTGTACCCATGCGAAGCTCCTCTTCTCTTCGTAGCCGCTTTTGGACCGACTCGCAGGACCGGCGATTCAATCCTGCGGCTCACCTCGGCCTTCGGCCGCTCGCGCTTGCCGCTTCGGCGCCGCCGAGCGCCGTGCGAATGCGCACGGGGCACACTTTCGTCCGGCGCTCGGTCGCCTCGGGAATGGCGTCCTCGACCTGCCCGACGGCGACGACGAGGATGTGCATGGTCCGCCCCAACCCCGCAAACTCTCGCACCGGCCGTAGTGCATGCGCGCAAAACGTGACGACACTACCCGTCGGGGCGTCTGCATCGGCCAGGCGTCTCTCCGGCGTCGCACACGCGTCTCCTCCGCGCGATCCCTCCCAACATGGATGGGTGCACGTCATTTGAACGACGCCGCGAGCCCGTGAGAAACGTTCCCGTTCGTTCGTACTAGATTTATTCGCTCTTATCGAAACGCCGCCCGTGCGGCCCTTGAGCTTTTGGCGAACCCAATGACACCTGCAATGCCGGAGCCTAGGCCATGAGGCGGCGCTCTCTCTCGTCTGGGACGCATTGGCGCGTCTCCAGCTTGTTCCTCGTCGCCGCGATGAGCGTCGCGGCCGCAAGTTCCGGCGCAGGGTGCGCCAAGAGCCAAGCCCCCGCGGGTTACGACAACACCACAGCCGGTAGCTCGGGCACGAGTGGCAGCGGCGGCACGAGTGGGAACGGCGGCGCCACGGGAAGCGCGGGCACGAGCGGCGCCAGCGGCGCCGGAACGACGTCCGGGAGCACGGCCGCGGACGGAGGGCCGTCTCTGCAGGGAGTCGGGATCGGGATCTTCGCCGATACGTGCACGTCCGGCACGCCGAGCGTGCCGTATGCGCCGATGCGCCGCGTCACGCGTGTCGAATACGACAACATGGTCCGCGACCTGCTCGGCGATACGTCGCACCCGTCGGTCACATTCCAGATCCCGGCCGAAGCGCTGCCCGCGTACGGCGTCAACTTGCCGCTGTCGAACACGTACAACCAAGCCGACACGACGGCGGTCACGCAATACCTGTTTGCCGCCGAAGCGGTCGCCGCGAACGCCGTCGCGGACACGAACCGCATGAACAACGTCATTCTTGCGGGGATCGCTTCCTGTTCGGCCGCGCACGACGACACCTGCGCAAGCGACTTCATTCAATCGTGGGCCAATCGCGCCTACCGCGGGCAGCTCGACGCGACCGAAACCCAGGGCCTGATGACGGTCTACAGCGACGTGAAGGGCATGGTCGACTGGACCACGGGTATCCAGGCCGTGATCACGGCGGTCCTCGAGTCGCCGCGCTTTCTTTACGTCTTCGAATTCGGCGCGGGCAACCCGACCGGCAACGTCATCGCGCTCTCGTCGACGGAAGTCGGCGCGCGCATGGCGTTCTTTCTGTGGCGATCGGTTCCGGACACGAAGGTCATGGCCGACGCCGCGGCGGGCATGCTCTCGACGACGGACGGGATCGCGCAAGAAGCGCAGTACATGCTCACCGCGGTCAATCCCATCACCCAGACCCCGTACGCGCAGGATGCGCTCGTCGATTTCACCAACCAGATGCTGCAGCTCAGCGGCATCCCTGCGAAGGACGCGCAGTTCACCGACTACAACGCGAACAGCGCTCTCGGCGGCGAGATGTACGACGAAGCGCGGCTCGACGTCTCGCAGCTGGTCCTCTCTGCGAACGGATCGCTGACGGATCTGCTCACGTCGACCTCGACGTACCTCAGCACGGACTTGGCGACGTACTACGGCCTGGCGGCGGGATCAGGGGCGACCGGCGCGAGCGTGAAGGGCCCGGTGACGGGCACGTCGTTCACGCAGACGAGCGTCCCCAATCGAAACGGCATCCTCATGAACGGGGGCCTGCTCGCGACGATGGCCCACTCGACGCTGCCGTCCCTCGTATGGCGGGGCAAGGTCGTCCGCGAGAACTTCCTGTGCGACCCGATCGGCGCGCCGCCGGCGAACTTCCAGCCGGCATCGACGGCGCCGGCGCCCGATGCCGGGACGACGACGCGCGACCTGCTCGAGATGCACTTGGCCCAGTGTCCCTTCTGCCACGAGCTCATGGACCCGATCGGAGTCGCGTTCGACAACTTCAATGCCGCCGGGCAATACCAGTCGACGGACGCGAACGGTTTCACGCCGGCGTCCGCCTATCCGCCCGTCGATTCGAGCGGCCAAGTGAACGCGCCAGGAGCGATCATCAACAACGTGGCGATCGCCGGGGCGCCGGAGACGGGCGCCTGGACTACGACCTTCCAGACCGGACTGGACTTCGTCACGCAGCTCGCCGCTTCGGGCCAAGGGCAGGAGTGCTTCGCGTTGGAAGAGCTCCGGTACGCGCTCGGCCGAGTGGAAACGCCGCAAGACGCCTGCTCGGCGCAGGCGATCCTCTCCGCCTTCACGACGGGCAAATTGAATATCCAGGGTCTTCTCGTAGCGGTCTTGCAGAGCGACGCGATGCGGTACCGCACCGTCGAATCGACGGGGAGCTCGTGCCAATGAATCGCAACGATCGCGTCAGCCTCAATCGCCGCCACTTCCTCAAGATGGTGGGCGCCACGGCGTTCACGTATCCGTTCTTGCGTGGCGTTCCGAGCTTCGCGGCGCCCAACAACGGCGGCACGAGCCCGGTGAACCTGGTTCTCCTCTTCACGCCGTGCGGGACGATTCGTTATCTCTGGGGGGCCACCGGCCCGGCGCCGACGGGCACGACGCCGACGTCCACCGCGGTGACGAACGGGCCGCTCGCCTTCCGGCAGCGGCTCCAGCCTCTCGCGCAAGCGGGACCGAGCATGCAGGCGGACCTCACGAAATACGTGACCGTACTCGACGGCCTCGAGAACAAGGCCGGCGCCGGCGGGACGCACGAATCGGGCATGGCTTCGTTGTGGACGGGCCTCACGACGAGCGGCACGCCCGTGACGGGACCGAGCATCGATCAGGTCATCGCCAGCGTCATCCCGAAGGCAAACTGGTCGAGCGTGAATCTGCTCGTGCAGAGCGCGGCCGACAACGACTCGGCGAACGTCGACGCGCGCCCCCTCTACACGCTGTCGGGCGGCTACGTGAATCCGTACACGACGCCGCAGGAAGCGATCTCGCCGCTCTTCCCGCAAATGATGATGCAAACGGGGCCCAACAAGCAGGCCATCATCAGGCAAGAAGTGCTGAATCACATCAATGCAGACCTCACGAGTCTGCAATCGCGCCTCTGCACGGAGGACCGCCAGCAGATGGCGAACCTGCAAGCGCTCTGGAACTCCGTGGTCATGAGCCTCAACAGCGCGGCGACCGCGTCGCTCTCCTGCGCCCCGCCCACCGCCGACGCCGGATCGCTCGGCGCAGGCGCGTGCTCCACGACGGATGCGTTCTACGCCTACTCGCAGGTGATGCCGAACATCCTCGCGCTCACCCTCGCGTGCGGTCTGACGAACGTCTCGTCGCTCCAGTTCTCGCAAGCCCACAGCGCCACCGTGCACTGCTGGCTCGGGTCGCACCAGACCGATACGCACCACAACTATTCGCATACGGGGCCGACGTACATCGGCGCGCTCGGGAGCGACCTCTATACGGCGCCGGCCCAATACGCAGTCACGGGCTATACCGGCACGGGATCGAACACGTACGCGGAGCAGCTCGAGGACATCGAGACGTGGTACTCGCAGCAAGTCGCGAACTTCGCGTACTCGCTGAGCCAGTTCGGTCCGACGGGCAGCACGGTGCTGGACAACACCGTGATCTGCTGGGGCAGCGAGATCGACATGGGGTTCGCGCACAACCATGACGACACACCGTTCGTCCTGATCGGCGGTGCGGGCGGCAAGCTCAAAGCGCCCAGCGTGGGGGGCCAGCTCGTGCGCTTCCCACTCGTCAACCTCGGCCAGAGCGCACAAAATAACCAGTGCGGCGTTCGTTTCCACAACGACCTGCTCCTCACGCTGGCCCAAATCATGGGCGTCAGCGCCGCGCAGGTGCAGTCCGCCTACGGCAGCAACTGGAGCGTCTTCAACCAGTACGTGAACGGTCCGATCACGGAGATCCTCACCTAGTGGCCTTCCTCGATGCGTCGATCGGCAAACTCGCGCGCCGGCGTTGAGCAACTATGCCCCCCTGTCCAGGGGACGCCCCGCGCCGGCCCGTGACGCCGACCCGTCGCCTCGGGGACACCCCCCGCCCCGATACTTGGGGTATGGGCACTCCATTGGCTTGGCAATGAAAGGCCTATAG
>DATHQY010000087.1:0-2881 GCA_035482215.1 Polyangiaceae bacterium
CTCCCGCTCTTTCGAGCGGGCTGCTGTAGGAGAGCGAGAAATGTGCGCCGCTAGGCTGCTAACAGCTGTGTCCCCGGCCCTTCCCCCCGATTTCGGGGGGAAGGGAGGGAGAATCCACGCAACGGGTAGAAGGGGATGGCCGATGGGATCTGTGTGCAGCGAAGACGACATGAGTGGGCTAGCGCGCCGCTGGCGCGTGGTGCAACGACGACGAAGGTCGGCTTTGCGCAGGGCAATCGGGGCACGCCGACGCCGGCGGAGCACGCGCTTTGGGAGCATCTGCGCGGGTGACGCCTCTGCGGTTTCAAGTTTCGGCGCCCAGCACGTCGTCGTCGGCTACGTCGCCGATTTCTATTGTCCTGCCACGCGCCTCGTCGTCGGTAACCGTTCAGGGCTGCGTCGTCGTGGGGTGATGGGCACCGCGTAAGTCCTCCATCTCGCTCCATTATTTCGAGGCCCTTTCCATCCGCAGAAAAATCGGCGATGTGATGGCTGGTGAGGGACTGGCGCGACGAGCGAATCGCGGAGCTGGAGGCGCAGGGCGCGGCGAAGGACGCGCGGATCGCCGAGCTTGAGGCGCAGGTTGCCGCGAAGGACACGCGGATCGCGACGCTGGAGGAGCAGGTGGCGATGCTGATGAAGCGCGTCACCGATCTGGAAGAGAAGCTGCGGCAAAACTCGCGCAACTCGCACCAGCCGCCGTCGAGCGACTCACCCGCCGAGCGCAAGCAACGCCAGTCGTCGCCCAGCCCGCGCAAGCGCGGCGGCCAGCCAGGTCACGGCGGAGCGCAGCGCGAGCTTTTGCCCGAGGCGCAGGTCGACGAGATCGTCGACCTGTATCCGGCAGAATGCGAAAGCTGTTGGACGGCGCTGCCGAAGGTGCCGGACCGCTGCGCGAGCCGCTACCAGCAGACGGAGATGCCGCCCGTCAAGCCGCACACGACGGAGTGGCGCCGCCACCAAGTGACGTGCCCGCACTGCGGCTACAAGACGCGCGCGGCGCACGACGAGAAGGTGATCCCCCAGTCGCCGTTCGGCCCGCGGCTGATGGCGATCATGGCGATGATCACCGGCATCTACCACGTGAGCCGGCGCAGCGCGGTCGGGCTTCTCTGGGATCTGCTGGGCGTTCGCGTATCGCTCGGCGCGCTCAGTGCTGTCGAGGCGCGGGTCGGCGAAGCCGTGCAGCCTGTCGTAGACGAGGCGTGGGAGCATGTCCGCGGCGCCGGCGTCAAACACACCGACGGCACGAGCTGGTACCAAGCGGGGCTCTCGATGGCGCTCTGGACGATCGCGACGACAGCGGCCACCGTCTTCAAGGTCGTCGCCGACAGCAGCAAGAAGACGCTGCAGCCGCTCTATGGCGCGCTGACCGGAATCCTGGTGAGCGATCGGGCCACGTCGCTCACGTTTTGGGCGATGGAGCGCCGGCAGGTCTGCTGGGCGCATCTGATCCGAAAGTTCGTCTCGTTCTCCGAGCGCGACGGCCCCGCGGGCGCGTTCGGCCAACAGCTTCTCGACTACGCGGGCATCGTGTTCGACTACTGGCACGACTACAAGGCGGGCACGATCGATCGCGCGACTCTCGTCGCGTGGATGGCTCCTGTGAAAAAGCAGGTGCGCGAGGTGCTCGACAGGGCGATCGCTGCCAGCATCGCGCAGGTGTCCGGCGCGTGCGCCGACATCGTGGAGCACGAGCCCGCGCTCTGGACCTTCGCCGACGTCGACGGCGTTGAGCCGACCAACAACCACGCTGAGCGGGAGATCCGCGCCTTCGTCCTCTGGCGCAAGCGCTCGTTCGGCACGCAGAGCGAGCGCGGCAACGTCTTCGCCGCGAACATGATGACGGTCGGGCACACCGTGCGAAAGCAGAAGAGGAACGTGCTCGCGGTGCTCGTCGAGTGCTGCAAAGCGCAGCGCGACGGTGCGCGTGCGCCCTCGCTTTTCGAGGCGCGGCCCGTGCCGGCGACCGCCGCCGCGTGAGCGGCGCGCGTCAGGTCGACGCCGCACCGTTCGCCATCGGGAAGTAGCGCGTCATGTGGCGCCTCCCGACCGCGCGCACGCGGCCCGCTCGCCGCAAGAGCGTCATCGGCCGGTGAAGCTCACGCGAGGACGCACCAGCCATCGGCGCGAGCACCGCCATCGTCTCGCCCGGCTTCGCGCACACCGCTCGATAGAGGCGATCACCGAGCGCCGCGATGTCTCCCGATGGCCGCTTCGTGCCCACCCGCCTCCCGCTCGCCATCATACGCGGCGGCGCCTTCGCGGCCGATGAGAACGCCCGCTCCATCGCCTCCTGCGCGGCCTTGTGGCTCGCTGCGATGTGCTCGCGCACCAGTCGCTCGATTTGCTCGCCCAGATCCCAGTTGGTGTTCGTGTTCGTCATGCGAACCGAATCGCACGATCTCGATCACGCCCTCAACTCCACCCCTGAACGGTTACGGTCCAGGACGGAAGGAAGTTCGCTCAGGACATCGGCGTTGGTGAAGCGGATGACCTCGATGCCGAAGCAGGCGAAGATCTGGGAACGCTCGCGATCGTACTCGCAGCGAGCTTTGTGCGAAGCGCCGTCGAGCTCGACGACGAGGCGCGTGGCAGGACAATAGAAATCGGCGATGTAGCCGACGACGACGTGCTGCCGCCGGAACTTGAAACCGCAGAGGCGTCGCCCGCGCAGATGCTCCCAAAGAGCGTGCTCCGCCGGCGTCGGCGTGCCCCGATTACCCCGCGCAAAGCCGACCTTCGTCGTAGTCGCACCACGCGCCAGCGGCGCGCTCGCCCACTCATGTCGTCTTCGCTGCACACAGATCCCATCGGCCATCCCCTTCAACCCGTTGCGTGGATTCTCCCTCCCTTCCCCCCGAAATCGGGGGGAAGGGCC
>DATHQY010000088.1:0-5676 GCA_035482215.1 Polyangiaceae bacterium
CCCGGTCGACAAATCGCGCAAGATGGGGACGACGGGCTACTGCATGGGCGGCCCGATCGTCTTCCGTACGGCGGCGACGAACCCCGCTCGCATCGGCGCCGCGGCCACGTTCCACGGGGGCAGTCTCGTCACCGACAAACCGGACAGCCCGCACCTGTCGATCCCGAAGATGAAGGCGCAATTTCTCGTCGCCATCGCGGCCAGCGACGACGCGAAACAACCGGACGCAAAGAGTACGCTCACGGCGGCGTTTGCACAGGCGTCACTGCCGGCGAGCGTCGAGGTGTTCGCGGGGACGATGCACGGCTGGTGTCCGCCCGACTCCCACGTCTACAACGCGGACGCCGCCGAGAAAGCGTGGCGAGAGCTACTCGACCTGTTCAAGCGCGCGCTCGTGTGAGCGGCCCTCGGCAGCGAGTTGCGGTAGAAAGCGCAACCTCCCTGCCTGCGGACGCATCGGAGCGCCCGGCCGAGACCCGTCCACCCCATGAAGCGAGCCATTCTACTCTTGCTCCTCGTCGCCGCCGCGGCGGGAATCGTGTTCACCTTCTGGAGCGATCGGAACGCGCCGCTCGTCCTGACCGGGATCGTGACGACGCACGATGTCATCGTGGCTCCGCAAGTGGCCGGTCAGGTGAGCCGGCTCCTCGTTCACGAAGGCGATGCCGTTGCGCGGGACCAGCTCGTCGCCGTGATCGCGCCCGACGAGCTCAAAGCCGACGAGGCTTATTACACGCACAGCGCCGAGGGCCTGGCGGTGCAGGTGCAGGAGGGCGAGGCCGCCCTTCGCTACCAGCAGCAGCAGACCGAGCAACAGATCCGGCAAGCCGCGGCGACGGTCGCCGCCGCGCAGGCCGATCGCGCTTCGGCCCAGGCCGACTTCGACAACGCGCGCCTCGAGTACGATCGGGTCCAGGCGCTCGCGCAGACCGGCGCCATCAGCAAGCAAGAAGTCGACAAGCAGCGGTCCCAGTACGAGATGGCCAAGGCCAAGCTCGACGCCGCGCAGAAGCAGCTCGAGGCGCAGCAGGCGGCCCTGGCCCTCGCGCGCGCCGCGCAGGATCAAGTCGCGATGAAGCGGAGCGCGTTGGGCGCGACCCAGGCCGAGCGAGCCGCTGCAGCCGCGCAGACCCAGAAGGCCACGGTGCGCCTCGCGTACAGCGAGCTGCATGCGCCGATCGGCGGCATCGTCGACGTATGCGCGGCGCGGGAGGGCGAAGTCGTATCGGCCGGTCAGCCGATCCTGACGTTGGTCAACCCGGACGACCTCTGGGTGCGCGCGGACGTCGAAGAGAGCTACATCGATCGCGTACGCATCGGGGACAAGCTCACCGTGCGGCTGCCGTCGGGCGAGACGCGCGAAGGCACGGTCTTCTACCGCGGCGTCGACGCCGGTTTCGCGACCCAGCGCGACGTGAGCCGGACCAAGCGAGACATCAAGACATTCGAAGTGCGCCTGCGCGTCGACAACACGGATCGCCGGCTCGCGGTCGGCATGACGATGTACGTGCTCTTCCCGCGTTCGTGATCGAGGCGCACGTGCACGCCATCGAGGTCCGCGAGATCGTCAAACGCTTCGGCGACTTCACCGCCGTGAACGGCATCTCGTTCGCGGTCGCAAAGGGCGAGACGTTCGGTCTTCTCGGGCCCAATGGTGCCGGCAAGTCGACGCTCATTCGCATGCTGACGACGCTCATTCCGCCGACGGAGGGCACGGCGGTGATCGGCGGCATCGACGTGCGGCGCGATCCGGACGGCGTACGCCGGGCCATCGGCGTCATCCCCCAGGCGCTGACGAGCGACCTCGAGCTCAGCGCGCGCGAGAACCTGCTCATTTTCTCGAAGCTCTATGGCGTCCCGCGGAGCAAGCGCGAACGGTTGATCGCCGAGCTCCTCGCGGCCGTGGAGTTGACCGCGTGGGCGGACAAGCCGGTGAAGAACCTGTCGGGCGGCATGCGGCGGCGCGTCGAGATCGCCCGCGGCCTCGTGCACGAGCCGCACATCTTCTTCCTCGACGAGCCGACCACCGGCCTCGATCCGGTGTCGCGCACGGCGGTCTGGGAGATGCTCCGCAAGGTCAAGGCGACGCACGACCTCACGGTGCTCATCACGACCCACTACATGGACGAGGCGGACAAGCTCTGCGACCGCATCGCGATCGTGGACCACGGCAAGCTCGTCGCGCTCGATTCGCCGATGCGCCTCAAGGCGTCCGTCCCGGGCGCCAACGTCATCGAAGCGAGCTTCGCGGACGTGCCGCCGGACTGGATGGCCCGCCTCGAGCGCCTGCCGCGCGTCGAGCGGGTGACCGGCGACGCGTCGGTCGCGCGCCTCGCGACGCACAGCGGTCCCGAGACGACCACGGCGCTGATGAGCGAGGCAACCGCCGCCGGCGTGAAAGTGCTCTCGCTGTCCGTCCAGAGCACGACGCTCGACGACGTCTTCGTCCACTACACCGGGCGCCAGCTGCGCGACGCGCTGCAGGAGCCGTCCGCCGCCGATCGTTCGGTCATGGTGAGTCGCAACCGGTAGGAGGTCACCGTGCAACGTATGTGGGCCATCATCGAGCGCGAGCTCCGCCGCTTCCGGCGAAGCCCCGCGCTCATCATCATGTCGCTCATCATGCCGATCGTGCAGCTCGTCGTGCTGGGCTACGCGTTCGGCGGCCAGGTGAAGCACCTGAAGGTCGGCCTCGTCGACCAGGACCACGGCGTCCCGGCCGTGCGCCTCCACGAGCTCGCGAACGCGGTCGGTGCCAACGCGAACACGTTCGACACGATCAGCTACAGCGACCTCGGCGACGCCGTGACGGACCTGCGCGACGGCCGCCTGAACGGCGTGGTCTCGATTCCGCCGGATTTTTCGCGCCGCGAGCTCGCGAAAGAGGATCCGCACGTCGCGCTCATCGAAGACAACACGGACGCCTTCGTGAGCGCGAGCCTCGGGGCGACCGTCGACGGCCTCGTGAGCGCCTACGGCGCCCCGACGATCGACGACAAGCGCATCCCGCAAACGGCGTCGCTCGACGTCGTCGAGGTCTACCCGTACGTCCCGTACATTCAGTACTTGCTGCCGGGATCGATCGTCATGTCGATTTTCATGATGGTCATGATCGGCGGGGGCATCATCTTCGTCGACGACAAGGCGCGTGGCCTGCACGAAGGGTACCTCGTGACGCCGATCACACGGCTCGAGCTCATTCTCGGCTTCAATCTGTCGGGCGCCATCAAGGCCGTCATCGCGGGAACGGTGCTGATGACGATCGGGTCGGTCATCGCCGGCGTGCCGAATGCGTTCGATCCGGTGCGCCTCGCGCGGCTCTTCGTCGTCATCGTCATCACGGCTTTCGCGCTCGTGAGCATGATGTTCTTGCTCATGGTGCGCGTCAGCGACCCTCTGATCCCGCGAGCGACCTTCGGCGTGCTCAATACGTTCTTGTACTTCCCGAGCGGCGCGGTCTATCCCCAGCAGGCCTTCCCGGGGTGGATGCGCGCCATCGCCAAGGTGGATCCCTTCACCTATGCCGTGCACGCACTGAAGAACCTGCTCCTCAAGAACACGGGATTCGACGCGATCGCCTGGGATCTCCTCTACCTCGTAGTTTTCTCGATCATCACGATGACCGCGGCGACGCTCCTCTTCCGGCGGACGCTCTGATTGCCAGGACTGGGGCTCGTCTCCTACGCTAGCCGCGGGATCGCCCGCAGGAACGCCGATGACATTCGACAAGCACGCAGCCATAGCCATCGTTTCTCTCGCGATGATGGGCGCCGTCGCGAACTGCAGCAGCTCCCCGTCGCATCCGCCGGAGCCTGTACCGGTCCCGTTGTCGTGCAGCGGGGGCACCGTCATCGGGTCGTGCGTCACGGGCTTCGGTGCTTGCAACGAGTATGGCGGGGGCTGGACCCTTCCGGAGGCCCAGTCGGATTGCGCCATCCCGGAGAACGCCGGCGCCACATTCCAGCCCGGCGCGCCGTGCAGCCAGACGAACATCGCCGGTGTCTGCGTTTCGGTCGAGGCGGGAATAGGCACCATCGCGAGCTACTATTCGCTCGGCGCCTTCGATGCGATGACCGCCGAGGAGGCCTGCACGGCCGCAATGGGTACGTGGTGCTCCGCGAGCGCCTTCGGCGACGCAGGCGAGCTCACGGACTCCGGTCCGACCGCGGATTCGGCGGCGCCCAACGATGCGACGCTCAACTCCGTGGATGCCGCCGAGGCTCGCCCGGACGCCGCCGCACAAGGCGTGGACGCTTCTCGTGACGCGACGTCGGATGGGCGCACAGCCGCGGAGGCCGATGGATCCGTCGACGCGGCGGAAAGCGACGGGCAGCTCACGGACGTCGCGACGGCGACGGATGCACCGACGACGGACGCCATGTCGATGGAGTCGGAGGCTTCGGACGCCGACGGCGGCGACGGGTCGTCTCACTAGTCGTTCCGGGACGTCCGCGAGGAGCTCGCGCGGGAAATCGAGGGTTCCGGCGGGGGGCTCGGAGGCGCCGACAGCACGGGCCTGCGGGCGGCGCCAACCCGAAGTAAACTGGAGGCATGCACCGTCAGACCGCGCAAACCGTGGTCACCCCGCTCCCGGCGGGAGACGTCGTCGCGATGGCGCAGTGCATTGCGATCGACGCCGAGTCCTTCCCGTTCGCGAGCGTTCAGTTCGGCCGCGACATGCGCGGCAACCCGCTCTGGATCGCGCGCGAGGGCAACGACCCCCGCGTGCTCGGGTTCGTCGCGACGCGCCGTCGGCAGATCGACCTCGACATCGAGGCCCTCGCCGTGACGCGGGACGCGCAGAGGCGCGGCATCGGCCGCACCCTGCTCCGCACGGCGATCGCCCACGCGCGGCGCGGTCCTTTCGCGACGGTGTCGCTCCACGTCTGGGCCGGCAACGCGACCGCTCTGGGACTGTACGAGCGCGAGGGCTTCGTGATCCTGCGCGCACGGCCCGGCTACTACCGGCCCGGCGCGTTCGATTCGTCGGGCGACGCGTACGAGATGGTCCTCCAGCTCGACGCGTGACGCGCGGACTCACCCGCGTTCGTACCCGTGCGCCGAGCGGCGGCGGGATCCCTCCGCAAGACGAGAGATCACCATGAGCAACTCCGCCGGCTGGATCGGCTTCGAGAGGTGCATGTCGAAGCCGGCGCGCAGCGCGTGGGTGCGATCGCCGAACCCCGCATACGCGGTGAGCGCCACGGCGGGGATCAGGCCGCCCCGGCCTGCGGGGAGCGCGCGCACCTGGCCGATGAGCCAATAGCCGTCGCGCTCGGGCATCCCCACGTCGCTGACGAGGAGGTCGTGGGATCCTTCGCTCACGGCGGCGAGCGCCGCGTCGGCGTTCTCGGCGAGGGTGACGACCGATTGCGACTCCTGCAAGATGTAACGAAGGAGCTCGCGCGCCTCGGGCTCATCGTCGACGACGACGATCCGCAGCCCGATCAGCACAGGAAGAGCCTCGAGCCCCTTCGGCGGGGCGACGGCCCGCGCGACCAAACCACTGCGAGAGCCGGCCGAGCGTACCGGCGCGGTGGGGAGCGCGATGACGACGGTCGTTCCCCGCCCGGCCCCCTCGCTTTGCAATGCGGCGGTACCCTCATGGAGCTCGACGATCGATCGCACGATCGCAAGGCCGAGCCCGAGGCCGCCCACTTTGCGCGAAGAGGAGCT
>DATHQY010000089.1:0-13644 GCA_035482215.1 Polyangiaceae bacterium
GCACGCCGTGCACCTGAAGCTCGACGAGCTCATTCGCGCGAACAAGCACGCGCGCAATTCGCTCCTCGGGCTGGAGACCATGAGCGACGCCGAGCTCGCCGAACTGCAGCTCGAGTTCGAGCAGCTGCGCAACGAGGTGGCGCAGCGCCGAGCACAGGTCCACGCACCGGAGACGATGCCGAAGTAGCCGGGGTGGGCGTTACTCGCGGCGGAAGACGCACTCCCCATCGACGCGCGTCGCCAAGCGGAAATTCCGGAGAATCGTATCCCGAAGCTCGAATCGGAAAATCGAGTGCTCGCTCCCAGGATCGAACGGCACCGGCTCGGGCGTCACGGTATCGCACCCGCGGTCGACGAAGCACGCGAGGGCCGGTCGCGCATAGTCGGCCTCAATCGTCGAAAGCGGAAATGCCCCGCTGCGGAGGAGGAATGTCGTCGCCCAGGGCGCCCAGGTGACGCGTCCGGTGAGAGCCATCTCGAGCCCGGTGTCGGACGCGGTCGCGGCTTCTCCCGGGCCGAGGCGGCATGCCGTGCGCACATCCGCGACGTGGGCGGCGTCGCGCCGCGCCGCCCGCCACTCGCGCACGAAGAAGGGCAGGCTCATCGCGCCGACAACCAAAGGCACGATCGGGGAGACGAGCGCTGCGACCGCTTCGGCGCGGGCGCCGAGCGAGATCGGCTCGCCGTACGCGAGAACCGCGATCATCGCCATCGTCGGCTCGAGCCAGTACGCGGTCCCGCTTCCGTGCTTGCCCATCGCGAAGCACGCCCACGCGATGCTGGTCGCGAGACCCGCGGGTCCATAAGGAACGGCGCGGGCGCGCCAGCAGGCACGCCACGCGAGCGCCGCCACGACCGCGTGGGGCAGTCCGAGGAGGACAGCGTAGTCGCGGAGGTAGCCCAGCCATCGGTACGGGCTGATCGGCATCATCGCCGAGGCGCGCAGATGCTCGAGCCACGCGCCATGGCTCGACCACGCGAAGAGCAACGCACCTGTGCCCGCGACGATCGCGGCGACGGCCACGGAGGATGCGCTCCGTGTTCGTCGCGCCAGCGCGTCGCAGAGAAACACACCGGACGCGACGCCCCACATGTTGGGTTTCGTCAGCGCCGCGACCGCGAAAAGCGCCGCGGAAAAGGGGTCGAGGCGCTTGTGGCGCAGGGTGCGGGCGAGGGCACATGCCGAAAGGAGGGCGGGCAGGGTGTCGGGCTTCGCCTCGAAGCCGCTTCGCGCCAGAAGAAAGAACCCGCCGTAGGACAACGCCGCCAACAATGCCGCGGGGCGGAGCGCCGCTGTCCGGCGGGCTGAATTGGGCGAGGCCGTAGGCCAGGTGGCGAGGGCGAGAATCCCGACGAACCAGGCGACGGCTGCCGCGGTACGCCAACTGACGAGCGCGTAGGCCGTCGGTACGGCGGAGGTCAGGAGCGGCCACACCGGGGTGTAAAGGACGTATTTTCGAATCGGCAGCGGACCGTCATCGAAGGCGCCGGCGAGCGGGTCCACGTAGAGAGGGAGGCCGCGCCGGAGGCGCGAAGCTTCGTAAAGAAGCTGCCCCTCGACGTCGTTCGGAAGCCTTCGCCAACCGATCGCCAGAACGAACGCGAACGATCCAAGAAACAAGGCCGCGCCGAGCGCGAGGCCGAACGCGACCGACACTGTCAACGGGCGAGGGCGGATCGAGAGACGTGGCACGCGGGCGGTGCGCACATCCTACCGCCCGCACCGTTGTGGACTGCACGAGCCGGCGACAAGAAGACAACTTTTACGAAAGCGCGCGTGCGAAAGCGATTGGGCGACGGATCCCCTGGCGAGATGCCATTGTCTCGGATAGGGGCGATGAGGCCCGCGTCGCTTGCCTCGAGCGCGATGTCGTCCACGTCCGCCCACCCGAGGTAGACGGTACGGTGGAGTGACGAGCACGTGGGAGCTTGGCGTCGTGCGTGAGAAGGCATCGTCTAATTCGGCGACGGATCCGGATCGCCATTGAAGGTACGGGTTAGAGGAGTAAAACGGTGACCGTTAGTTTCCCAATGCGTTCGAACCTCGTTTTGTCGCTCGCGCTCGTAGCCGCCACCTCCACGGCGTGGCTTAGCGGATGCGGTAGCTCCGACTCCAAGCACTCCGAGTTCACGACGGGGACCAGCAGCGGCGCGAGCGGCGCCGCCAGTGCAGGCGTGACCGGCACCGCGAGCGGCGTGAGTTTCTCGGGTACCTCGGGCTCGGGCAACCCGCTGTCGGGGCAGTCCGATGACGGCGGGCTGGCCAGCGACTCGACGGTCTCGAGCGGCGTCCTGTCGGCTGTCCATATCGTGCCGGCCGACTCGACGCTGACGGTCCAGGCCGGGCAGACCGCGTCGCTCGGTTTCACGGTGATGGGCATCGTCGACAACGCGGCGACCGAGACGGACGTCACGAGTCGGTTCGTCTTCTACGTCCCCGACAACTATCTCGTGGGCGGCTTTCCGCTGGACGGATCGCCCACCTTCACGACCCGACTGCCGGTGACGGCGACCGATCCGCCCCAGCGCGGCGGCGTGCTCACCGTTCAGGCCACGGCGGCGAACCCGAACAATGCGACCCTCCAGGCGACGACGAGCCTGACCGTGCAGCTGATCGCGCAAGGGATGTTCGTCGCGAACGACATGCTCGACGCTGGACCGCAGAATCCATCGGTCGATTCCGGAACGACCACGGGCGCGGATGCGGGCGACGGCGGCGATGCTGCGATTGCAGATGGCGGGGCCAACGGAGGCGGCGGATTCGACGCCGAGACCGAGACTCCGATCCCGCAAGAGGCGGGCTCTCTCTTCAGTGGTCCGGCAGACCCCACACGCGCTCCCACAATCGCGTATCCGAACAACGGGGTGATGCTTCCGCCGAACCTCAAGCTGCTCGACATCCACTGGATGCCCGGAGCGGGCAATACGCTGTTCCAAATCACGTTCTCGAGCCCGACCGCGAACATCACGTACATCTCGCGGTGCGGAAGCATCGGCGGTCTGCTGGAAGCGGGTGGCTGCGGCTTCCAGCTGGATCAAACGGGGTACAACTACCTCTCGGCGTCGAACGCGGGCTCGGGCAACGTCACCGTGACCGTTCAGGGCACGGACGACTACGGCAGCGGTGTTGGCACCTCCGCGCCGATTCAAATCCAGTTCGCGCAGGAGACCGTCAACGGCGGCGTCTACTACTGGGACGTGACGAACACCCGCATCATGCGCTTCGACTTCGGCGGCACGGTGACGACGCCGGAAGTCTTCCTGGCGCCGGGCCAGTACGGCACGAACAGCGGGACCTGCATCGGTTGCCATGCACTCTCCGCGGACGGCACGAAGATGGCCGCTTCGGCTGGCGGCCAGAACGACGGATACCTCGTCTACATCAACGGGGTCGCCGCACCGACGACGCCGCTCACGGCGAACGAAAACCGGGCGAACCCAATCCAGTTTGCTTCGTTCGACCCGGTGGGCGATCTCTTCGTCGCCGTGTACGGAGACAATAACGGGCCCGATGCGGGACCGGACAACCTGTACTTCCACGATGGAAACACGGGGCTCATCGATACGAACCTGACGAGACCGCTCGCGTTCGAGCCGGATCACCCCGCGTGGTCGCCGGACGGCACCATGATCGCGATGACGCATGTCGGTCACCACAACACGTCGCAAATGGAGTACCTCGGCGGGATCGACGTGGCGACGTTTGCAGCGGGGTCCGTCGTGGATGGTGGGGTCACGGTCAGCGCCGCGGGCGGGACGCTCGGTGATCCCGTCGTCGTTGTTCCGAGCAACGTCACGACGACCAGCCAAGCGGTCAACAGCTACAACCCGAGCTTCGCGCCGGACTCCACGTTCCTCGTGTTCTCGCAGACGATTTGCCCGAAGAGCCAGGCGACGAGCACCGTCTGCGACAGTGACATCTCGAGCAACGTGTCGGCGACGACGTGGGCAGTACAGCCCGCCGCCGGCGCCACCCCAATCCACCTCGACAACGCCGCTGCGCCGGGGGTTGCGGACGGCACGAATACGACGATCCTCGACACGTTCCCGCGGTCGACGCCGTTCGAAACGGCCCAAGGGTCGGGCAAGTTGTTCTGGTTCACGGTGGCCTCCCTTCGGCAGCCCGGCTTGCGCTTCAAGGGCTACAAGGCGGCCGACGAGGGCACCGGCCAGTCGCAGCAGCAGCTCTGGATGTTCGCGGTCGATCCGGCGAAGATCCTCGCGGGCCAGGACGGGAGCTACCCGGCCTTCTTCCTGCCGTTCCAGGATCCGACGACGAGCAACCACATCGCCCAGTGGACGCAGAAGATTGTGAGCAGCACGCCGGCGCCGCCCCCGCCGACGCCGCCTCCGCCTCCGCCTCCTCCCGCGCCGCCTCCGCCCACACCGCCGAAATAGCCTCTTTCAGGGGCGCGCGGATTGGCCTCCGCGGTCGAGCCGGCGGAGGCCGCGACGACCGCGTTCAGGCAGTGCGACACGGTTCACGAGAAGCGGTTCGGCGTTGGTGAGCAGCGGTCGATCCGGATGCCGGCGGGCGAGGCGCGAGCGGTGGTGCGAAGGAGCTTGCGGACGTCGAGCCGTTCCTGGATGTCGTCGTCCACGAACGCGTATTTGCGCGCCGAGTCTTCGATCGAATACCCGGACCGACCGGCCAGCGCGGCCTTCACGTGCTCCCAGGTTGCCGCGACGACGTCGTCACCACCGAGCTTGGCGGCCGACTTCCCGCGAAACGGCACCCTCGGTGCACGTGGAACGTCACGCCGCGGCGCTCGAAATAGGCGACCCACAGGTCGATCCAAACTTCCATGGTCGGTCCGTCGAGCACGCGATCGAGGCGTGATTGCACGAAGAGGCCCGTCACGGCGTCCATCAAGAGTTGAAAGCCAATCGTACCAACCGTGAGCGCACTCGTCTTGGCGGCGCGGTACGCGCCGAGATTGCGAGTGAGGCCGACACTCAAATATTTCGGGTACACGTCGCTCCGGCCCGTCGCTACGAATGACGACCCAGGACATGCGCTTCGAGCGCGGATTCCCCCGCTCGTGCGAATAGGTCCAGAACGTCCATATACGGCTTGCGAAGAACGCGAGGTCTTGCCCCGTGAGTGACGTGCCGTCCGCGCCCGGCGCGACGTTCACGAGAGCCGCCAGAAAGGCGACCCACTGGGCGAACGCGGATGACAGGGGGGAAGCGGCAGGACTCCGAATGCGGGATTGGTCGCCCGCGCACCCGCGGCGCGAGCTCCGTCACGTCGGTCAGGTGGGCCGCGACGGCGTCACCCCCGATCGAAATCCGTGCTCAGCGGGAAGGGTCGTCCCCGGAGAGGGAATGAACGAAAGGCTCCGCGCGGCCAGGGGCGGCGTGGTGGCTCGCGTCCCACGGAGCGCCAGGCGCAGAACGAGAGCGGTCGCTCGCCCGCGTGCGGGCGCGTTTTTGTGCGCTCGGCGCCCTGTACGACGAGCGGCGTGCCGGCGAGCTCCGGCGGAGCGCCGATCACGACGCCGCCAAATGCCGCGGGGTCGCCGTAACCACCGATGGCCGTTCTGCGCAGTCTGTTCGCATCGACCCCCGGCAGCGTTTGCTGGCTCGATGCGCAATTCGCGGGCTCGGCTCGGTGCCCGCTGGATGTGCACGATCCGAGTTCCGCCGCCTTGTGGATGTTTGTCTTCGGCGTCTGGATGTTCGCCCTCGGCGTGAGCTTCGTGGTCTTCACGATTCTTTCGCGCTCTCCCGCGTTGGGCCGGCTCGATGGCTGGGCCGAGGAGCTCGGCTTTCCTGCGAAGAACGCTGTCTGGTCTCGCCTGCCTCTTCACGTTCCCGGAGTGGGTGTTCGGCGTCGGGGGATTGCGCATCAAGCCGGACACATGGAATGTCGTCGTGGGCAGTCTGTTCACCTTCTTCGGCGCATACGGCATCGTGTCGTCGCTTCTGGCGATGATTCCGATCATGTGGGGCCGCGGTCGTTGCAGACGCCTTGTTGCTGGTATCGTTCGCCGTGAATTTGCTCTTTCAGCCGAGCCTCGCGCGCTGAAATGGCCTGTCATTGACCGCGGCGCGCGCGCATCTTAGCGTTGACCGCTGCCTCCGCCGATCGGTGCGCGGACGCTCAACGAGGGGACATCATGATCGAAATCGCCGTCATCAACGAGTCGACCGTCATCTCCGATGCCCAGGTTCAGGCCATGATTCCGGCGTTCCAAACGCAATGGAATCGTGACTTGTCGGCCGTGTGGAACTTGGACCAAGCCACGTTCGCGTTCACGCCGAAAGACCAGCAGCCGCCCGCGACGAGCTGGTGGGTCGTCTTCCTCGACGACAGCGATCAGGCGGGCGCGCTCGCGTACCACGATTTGACCGACAGCGGTCTTCCGATCTCGAAAGTGTTCGTGAAGACGATCCAGAGCGACAATTCGAGCGTGAGCGTCGGGGCGACCCACGAGATCTGCGAGATGGCGGTCGACCCGACGATCAACCTGTCGGCGCAAGACTCGAGCGGATCGTTCTGGGCGTACGAGGTGTGCGATCCGGTGGAGGACGACAAGTACGGCTACAAGATCGTCGACACCCTCGTGACGGATTTCGTCACGCCCGCGTGGTTCGGGTTCAAGAACGAGAGCGGCGCGCTCGACTTTCAAAAGCACGCGTCGCAGCCGTTCGTGGTCCTGTCCGGAGGCTACGCCCAGAAGTTCGGGCAAGGGGGCTGGCAGCAGGTGAACGGGAGCGACGCGGCGCACACCTCGAAGAAGCACGTGAAAGACGCGGCTCCCGGGTCGCGGCGCGCCCGCCGCAAGACGCCGCTCGGGCAGCGGATGCGCAGCGAAGCGATTGCGAGCCGGCGCGCAAAGCACCGCTGACGCGGCGGCCTTGACGCAAAGCGAAAGGCTCGCAATGGTCCGCGTACCTTCGTGCTGGACCGCGTTCGCGACAGGAACATCCGCCTCATCTATCTGACGATCCTGCTCGTCGGCATCGCGTACGGCATTTCGATCGCGGTGATTGCGCACGCGCTCGACGAGCGGGGCTTCGCCAAGGGGGAGATCGGGCAGCTCGCCGCGATCTTCGCCTCGGGGATTGTCGTGATGTCGCTGCCCGCCGGCATCGTTCTTCGCAGGGTCTCCGCGAAGACGACGCTCGTCGTTTCCCTTCTGGGCTATGCGCTCACGGTCGGACTCTTCCCGCTACTCCGGACCTTCGGGCCGGTGGCGTTCGCGCGTTTCTTCGATGGTGCATTCTCCGTCGGCGTCTGGGTGAGCTGCGAAACGATACTGCTCGTCCGGTCGGACGAGCACAACAAGGCGTACGTCACGAGCCTCTATGCCATGGCGATGGCCATCGGCTACGTCGTCGGACCGCTGCTCGCCCTGCCCGTCGTTCGGGCGTCTTCGATGGATAGGGCGTTCTTCGTGGCGTCCGCGATCGCGGTCGCGGCCGGCCTTCTCGTCCTTGGCCGCCTCGAGCCCGATAGGCCTTCGGAATCCGCAGGCCGTGTACAGGAAGCGACTGCAGCCACGTCCGTGTCCGACGCACCGCGACCCGCGTCGGCAGGATCGCTCCTATGGCGCATCAAAACGTCGTGCTTCGCGACCTTTGCCTACGGCTATTTCCAATCGTCGGTCGTCCTTTTTCTGCCGCTGTTTCTCGTCGAGTCCAAAGGAATCTCGCGGGAGAGCACGTTCCTCATCACGGCGTTCTTCGCGGCGGGAATGCTGCTCTTTTCGAACGTGGCGGGCCGGATCGGCGATCGCGTCGGGCACTTGCTCGTCATGCGCACGTGCGGCGCGATCGGGCTCGTGATGGTGCTCGGATTCGTGTTCCTCGATTCGTTCGCATGGATGGCCGTCGCCGTCTTCGTCGCAGGCGCGACGCTCGCGTCGATCTCGCCCGTGAGCCTCGCGTTTCTCGGAGTGGTGATTCCCAAAGGGGACGCGAGTCGCGCCAACGCGATGTACAACCTGTTCTACGCGGCCGGCATGCTTCTCGGGCCGCCGATTTCCAGCGTCCTGTTCGACAAGCTCGGGGGCGGGAGCATGCTTTATCACCTGGCCGCGCTATGGGCGGCCTTTGTCGGCTTTGCCGTCGTGTTCGCCGGAGACGATCCCGCGAAACGCCATCGCGTCGCGCCGCCCTTCGCGCCCGCCGCGCTTTCGGGTCAGGATCCGTAGAAGTAGTACGTGGCGGTGTAATCGACTCGCGTCTCGGCCCCTGCGTGGGCGGCGTCGCAACCGGTGGCGGGGGCCTTGCCGCCGGCCGTAGCCACGCGTTGGATGTTCTTCACGTGGGTCAGGAGACCGCTGCCCTGCGTTTCCTTCGCGTCGAGCGAGAGCCACGGGATCGCGTTCGGATCGGGCGCGTCGACTTTGCCGTGAAGTTTGCCGATCACTTTGCTCCCGTCGGTGAGCTCCCAGGTGGGGCCTGCGTAGTGCTTGCCAATCGGTTGTCCCCTGTCGTCGAAGAGCTGCGCATCCGGGCCCGTAAGTGTCCACTCGAAGGTGGAGGGAGCTGCCTCCTTTGCCTTGCAGGCATAGACCTGCACGCCTTTCGCGGCGGCTTTGAGCAAGACGGGCGCGCCCGCCACGGCGATGGCATCTGGCGTTGCCGGGGGCGCAATCGGGGCCGGGGGCGCGCTCGAAGAAGGCGCCGCGCTCATAGGCGATGCCGCGCTCGGCGGAGCGGCGGGTGCGGTCGCGGGCGGCACGGCTTCCGGGGTGCAGGACGAAGCCGCGAGAGCGACGGCGAGGGCGGGGACCTTGGCGAGGATTCGGAAACGGAGCATGGGCACTAGAATACGAAAGGGCGGGCCGAGGATGACCGGAAAGCGCATGCAAAAGGGGAATCTCTTTTTCGGGCCGCGGTCTCCGGCTACCGTCGGTAGGTACGGTCGTCCGAGCCGGCCGTCGAGGAGCGACGCGCATGAAGATGACGGACCGCAGCGCGAAATGGATGGAGAAGGTGGTGGCCAATTGCGAAGCGAACACCGGGCGCTCGCTCGGCCAATGGGTCGCGGCCGCAAAGAAGGCGCGCCCGAAAGACGCCAAAGCTGCGCGCGCCTGGGCCAAAGAGCAGGGCCTGAGCGTCGTCTACCAGACGGCCGTCACGGATCTCCTCTTTCCCGAGACGGAAGACGACGGGGCGTTGGTCGACGCGCAGTATGCCGGCCCCAAGGCGCATCTCCGCGCGATCCATGACGCGATTGTAAACGTCGCGCGGGCGCTGGGGAACGACGTGGAGGTGATGCCGCGGAAGAGCCAGGTGACGCTCTCTCGCGCGACGAGCTTCGGGGTCGTCCGCGCGCCTTCGCGCGATCGCGTGGAGGTACTCCTGAAGCTTCGCGGCGAGAAAGGGACAGCACGTCTCGTCGCCGACGCGAAGGCCGGCGCGTCAGACCCATCGCACGCCGTTGGGGTGCGCGATGTCGCCGAGGTCGATGCGGAGCTCACCCGCTGGCTCCGCAAGGCTTATGAGCGCGCCGCGACGTCCGGCCCATCGGGCAAGTGAGACCACCCGTGCTTCGACTCGTGGCACGCGCTCGCCACTCGGCTCGCCTCACCCGCCGAGTTGCACGGCCTTGCGGACCCACGCGTCCGTTTCGGCCGCGGTCACGAGAAAGTCGGCCACGTCCGCACGCGAAATGGATGCCGGGACTCTCTTGAGTTCCGCGGTTGCGACGTAGCGCTTGGCGAGCGGCCCATTCGTCAAGCGCGCGGGCCTTGCGATGACCCAATCGAGCCCGCTTTCGCGCACCATCTGCTCCTGCCGATCGTGGTCGGCGAACGGCGCCTTCAGAAGGAACGAAACCACGATCTTGTCGAAGAAGATGCCCATGATTCTCCGGCTGTCGCCGCTTCCGAGCGCGCTGAGGACCACCAGCCGTCGGACGCCGTGCGCCTTCATCGCGTCAATCGTGTACGCGGTGCCCTCCGAGAAGTAGTGAGGCTTGTCCTTGAACGCGCGAAAGGACGTCGCCGACGCCGTCACGATGATCGCGTCGTGCCCGCGTACCGCCTGATCGACGGAATCCCGATCGTGGAAATTGCCCGCCCGCTTCGCGAGATTTGCGTTCGCGAGTGCGAGTTTGTCGGGGTTGCGCGAGAATGCCGTGACGTCGTGGCCTCGTTCAATGGCTACTCGCACTGCGAGCGCGCCCGTACCTTGCGACGCACCGAGGACCAGGATCTTCATCCGAGCGATCTGCCGCGCCCGCAGCTCGTATGCAAGCGAGCGCGAGTCGCGAGTCGTTCATCCAGAAGCGCGACCCGTGGCATTTCGAATGCGCCGAGACCTAAAGCGATTATCCTCCGGCGTATGTGTTGGAGTAGAGCCTTCGCTGCCATCGCGCTCGTGGGGACGGCTTGCAACAGCGGCGACGAACTCGAGCCGCCGCCGCCGGCGATCGCCAACATTCCTCCGGAGAGCGCTCAGACTTCCGAGGCGGGACCGAGCGCGGAGGACACGGACGCAAACGCCAACGCCGGCTCGAGCGGCGATGCGACGACTGCGCCGGAAGGCGCGTCGACGGAGGGGGACCAATGCCCGGGGGCTGCGGCGGAAGGCGAATGGGCCGACCTCTACCGGTGCTATTTCGGCGCGACGGGCATTGCGAATTGCGGCCAGTCGGACTCCTGCCATCAGACGAGCGCGGGCGTCGGCACCGAGAGCAGCGGTTTCGTGTGCGGACAGACGGCCGATTCGTGCTGGCGAGGAATGACCTCGTCGAGCCTTTCTTTTTTTAGCCCCATCGTGCCGACGGATGGCGGGCCGCCCGACGTCACGTCGGTGACGCTCTGGTCGGTGCTGCGGAAGACCAGCGGGCAAGGGCTGAACGACATGCCTTACGCGCCCACGACGGTCGTCTTTGCGGCCCCCGATATGGCGCGCATCGCCGCATGGATCCAGCGCGGCGCTCCGAACGATTAGACGTTTCGGAGCGCCTCGGCGCTCGCCGCGCGATGCTTACTGCGACGCGTCGCTCCCGTCGGTCGCGCTGCCGGCGTCCGTCGCGCCCCCGCCGTCGCCCGCGTCGACGACGTCATTGTCGCCGCACACCAGGTTGTCCGAGGAGGTGTGGGGGCAATGCACGCTTTGCAAGGCGGAGCCCGCGCCCATGCTCATTGCGTTGAGCAAATGGTACTCGCGACAATCGAAGGTGCCCGTGGCGCCGCTGAAGGCGCTGAAGCCGCCGTCGTTGTCCCATCCCGCGGAAGCGCTGTCGATCATCGGGTACGTCTGGCACTTCGCGACGCACGAGGCCATATCGGCGTAAGGGACGCCGCCGTCGTAGCCGTACGCCGTGGAGCAGAACATCGTGTCGAGGTAGCAGAAGCTCGTGCAGGGGTCACCGCATACGCTCCCGCCGTAGGGTCCCGCGTGCCAACAGTGAGGATTCTCCTGTAGCCCCTTGCCGGTTCCGCCGGCGCTGACGACACCCGCGTCGAGCGCGTTGAGCGCGTGCTCGTCGCGGCACGCGATAGTTCCCACCTCCGTGAGCATTTGCTGATCGGTCGATGCCGTTTGCAGGATCGAGCACGTGAACAAGCACTCGGTCATGCTCTGGTATTGCGCAAACGGGGCCGTCGTTCCGCACGCAGTCATGATGTCTGTGCAGTACGTCTGGCACGCGCTGCCCGCGTCCCCGCCGTCCCCCGCAGGAGATCCGGTATCCGCCGCCGTGCCCGCGTCGGCCGTCGATCCCGTATCCGGCAAACCGCCTCCATCGGGCATCGTCGCGTCCTCAGCGCCGCCGTCCGTTCCGGGCAAGGGTCCCACGGTGTCGTCGCCGCATCCAAGCCACGCGGCGCCGGAAAATACCGTCACGATCAGTCCGAAGCCCAAGCCATGTGTAGTTTTCATTTCATCACCTGGGCGTGCTTGTACGCCAGGCGGCGAGCTGCGTCACCGGTAAGCAGCTCCTTTCCAACTGCCGACTTCGGTTCCCCGTCTTTTCTTTGGCACTCTCGGCGGAATCCCGACCCCCTGGGGTCCTCTGGTTGTCCTGCCATTGGCCGTTTCGGACAATCGGCTTTTCCGGGGATGACATGTCCGCGCTCGAGGGAGGGGGCTACCTCGGGATGATGCTCACCCCGCAACGGCCGCCGATGCATCCAAGGGTATTGCAACAATCAGAGTCCGATTGGCAAAGTTGACCGAAGAGGGCGCAGACACCGCCGGCGTCGGGCCCACCAGGACTGCCCCCGGTCGATCCGTCGGTGCCTCCGCTCGATTCGCCTCCGTCGCCGGGTGCGCCGCCGTCCTTGGCGGTGGTGCCTCCGCAAGGTCCGCAGATTCCACGGCTGCCGCCCGCCGGTAGACTGCACGAAGTGCCGGGGCAGCAATCCGCCGACGTCGTGCAAGCGCCGCAGCTCCCAACACACATCGAATCGGCGCATACGAAAGGCGGTCCCGCGTCCGACCCGTTGGGCACGCAAGGCAAGCCGCCGCAACAGTTCGCGCTCGACGCGCACACTTGTCCGGCGCCGACGCACGCGCCCGCGCACCGTGGCACGCCGACGTTGTCTTGCTTGCAGGTGTCTTCCGTCTCGCAATTGCCCGAGCAGCAATCGCAAGACGCGTTGCAGGACATCGTTTGCAGCTTGCACACGTCACCGTCGGGTTTGCATCCCATCGGCAATCGGCACACGCCTACGGTCGACGGTGCAGTGATCACGCACGTAGCCGGTTTGCCCGAGCCGCCCGGCAACCCCACCGAGCCGCAACAATCGCTGTCGGTCGTACACAAGTCACCCACGACGTGACAGCCACTCGCGGGCTGGCAGACGAAAACGCCCGTGGGGCCCCATGGCGCGCACGCGCGGCTGCAGCACGACCCTCCGCAAAGGGGCACGCCTCCGTCGACGACCGTGCCCCCCTGGCACAAGCTCCCGTCGGTCAAGCCGCAATTGGCCGGGCCGCGCGGGGGCGAAGCCGCACACGTGCCGAGGGCGTTGCCCGCCGAAAGGTCGCAACTGCCGTTGCAGCAGTCGCCCGATGCCGCGCACGCGTCCCCGGGCTGCCCACAGAATGAAGACGCTTGGCAATACCCGTTGCTGCAGAAACCCGAGCAGCAGGTGCTACTCGACGCGCAAGGGTTGCCGAGCGTCGAGCACGTTGTGTTGAGCGGCGCACACGTGCCGCCCGTGCAATTCTGGCTGCAGCAGTCGCCGTTCGCGGAACACGCGCCCGTATCGGCTGTGCAGGTCGGGTACGCGCAGACTTGACCGGCGCACGTGCCGCTGCAGCAGTCGGAGCTCCCTCCGCACACCGCGCCAAGCGTGAGACAGGCGCCGCCGTTGCCCGTGAACACGCTGGAAGTCAGACCGCCGTCGCCGGCGGATCCGCCGGATACGGTGCTGGCGCCGTCCGGCGGGACGGGCGGCGCCGAGTAGGCGTCGGCGCCACCGTCGGTCGGAGGCAGCGTCCCGGTCTCGGTACCGCACGCGGGCCACAGGAGAAGCAAGACAGAGGACGACGCGACGCGAATTAGAGTGCGGAACGGAGTCGACGGCTTGCCCGTGTTCATCTCCGTACGGAGAGCACTCGCCGTGCCCGCCTCGGAAACGGGCCATCGGTTCAAGAACCGCAAAAAAGAAGGGCTTCCGAAGACAATGGGGGTGGAGGGCCCGGTCGGTCGGGCGTCCGCCTGGTAAGGCG
>DATHQY010000090.1:0-6715 GCA_035482215.1 Polyangiaceae bacterium
GCGCGGCGATGCGCCACGACACCGCGGGATCGAGGAGCCACGGCAGAAGGCGAATGCCCCCCGCGACGAGGCCCGCGGCTGCGACGAACGCGATCGCGACGAGCGCCGCGGCGGAACACGCGCGCGGAAAGCTCTTCACGCGCGTCTCGTCGCGACGTGCCTCGCTGCCGGCGTCACGCCGGGCCCTCGCGGCGTCACGCCATGAGCTCGCGGCTGCCGCGAGCCGCGCCGTCGACCGCGAGGACAGCGTGCGACAAGCACAGCGTCATCAGCACGATCGCGCGATAGACGGCATGCACGTCGTCCACGTCGACGTCGCGCGACGCCCGCGTCGCTCCAGCGTCTCGCGGCGCCGGGTCGAGCGCCGCATCGACGTGCTCGTGCACGAACGCGAACAAGTTCGGTTGCTCGATCGACACGACGTCGTCCAGATCGAACGGCTCGTCGCCGTGGGCTGCGCGAAGCTCTTCTTCGAGCTTGATGGCTTCTTCCGTGGCCACGAGCGCGTCGGGCGAAACTTCGCGAAGGCGCGCCTTGCCGAACGTGCGCTCGAAGGCGAGCCAGGTCGCGATCGTCAGAAAGTACCCGAGGGCGAGGGCCGTTTCGTCGAGCGGCTTGGCCAGGACCTGCGCGAGCGTGTCCGCAAGGTGCGGCTGCGTCGCCTCGAATCGCACGAACGCAGCGTCGAGCGCGTCGCGCGCACCGCCCGAGTCGTCGGCGAGCTCGCGCTCGATCTTCTCGAGCGTCCTTGCGTCGACGACGGCATACCGCGGCACCGGGCGGATCGCCGCCCCTCTCACCCACATGAAAGAGAATGCTAGCAGGGGTGACGTGCGGAGAGCGACGGGGTCCCGCAACGATCGCGCATGACCTTCGGTCCGCATGACCTTGGGCCGCATGACCTTAGGCCGCGCGAGCGCGCATGACCTCACCCGGTGCTCTCGGAGGCCATCCGAGAGAGAGACCGCAAGGTCCATCCGACCCCCGCGGCGAGGATGATGCCCATCAACAGAACCCCTTTGCCAAGCAAGCTCGAGCTGATCGGCTCCGTTCCAAAGTCACCGTGAAACTGCGCGTAAGTACCGCTCACCGCAAGGCGCGGCGCGCAGAACGGAAGGGCGAGTACGACGAGCGCGCCGGGCACCGCGACGAGCGCCATGAGCGATGCGAAGTGCCTTTTGCGAACAGGACCCACCGCGGCCCAGAAACCGAGCAACACGGCTCCGCCTGCTAAAAGGACCAACGTCAGGTCGATCGCGCTCGGCACCTGCCGGTGCGGCACGAGGTAGAGGTACGACCAGTCGGGGTGGAACGCGACGAAGTACCCGACCACTGGGAGCCACACGAACCCGGCGAACGCGAGGACGACACCAAAGGGCCGGGACAGGACGATGGCCCCGGGTCCGCGGGTGTCCCGAGTCACGTCGACGATCATGCGCGAGCTCGGACCGGCGCTGGCGCCGGTGCCCGCCCCTACGAGCAGCGGCGACGCAAACCACGCGAGGGCGGCGCCAAGGAGGATCCCGACAAGGCCCGCGAAGACGATCGGCATGCGCCCGTATGCTACGTTTCGCGCCCACGCGATGCATCCCCAAAGGCTGCGCGAGCTCCTCGAAGGCGTGCGACAGGGAGCCACCAACATCGACGACGCGCTCGCCGAGCTCCGCCACCTGCCGTACGCGGACCTCGGATACGCGGCGATCGACCACCACCGCGCGCTCCGGCAAGGTGCGCCCGAGGTCATCTTCGGGCACGGCAAGACCCCCGAGCAGATCATCGGCATCGCGCGCGAGCTGACGCGATCGGGGCAGAATGTTCTCGCGACGCGCCTCGACGCGGCCAAGGCAGCGGACGTCAGCGCGGCGCTGCCCGCCCTCCGTTACATCGAGCTCGCGCGCACGGCGACGATCGAGAACGCGCCGCTCCCCGTGCTGGGCGGCAAACCCGTCGCCCTCGTGAGCGCGGGGACGGGCGATTTGCCGGTCGCCGAAGAATGCGCCGAGACGCTGCGGATGCTCGGGGCAGGCGTCGAACGCGTGTACGACGTAGGCGTGGCCGGCATCCACCGGCTGCTCGACAAGCGGGACGTCTTCGATCGCGTGAGCGTCGTCATCGTCGTCGCAGGGATGGAGGGCGCGCTCCCCAGCGTCGTGGGGGGGCTCGTCGCGGGGCCGGTGATCGCCGTGCCCACGTCGATCGGCTACGGCGTGAGCTACGGCGGATTCGCGGCGCTGGCAGGCATGCTCTCGAGCTGCGCCGCGGGCGTCGTCGTCTGCAACATCGACAACGGATTCGGCGCCGCGTTCGCCGCGGCACGCATCCTCCGCATGCGCGATCGGTACTGATCGGCCATGGCGCATGACGCTCACGATCACGAAGGCCACGATCACGACGATCTTCACCACGGCCACTCGCACGACCACGTGCATCCGCACGACCACGGCCACTCGCACGACCACGCGCATCCGCATGCCACCGCGCCGGCCGCGGTAGGCCCGGTCGCGGCGGCGAGCTGCGAGGATTCGTACGACGCAGGCGAAGCGACACCGCGAATCCTCTTCCTCGACGCACCGAGCGGCCTGGCCGGCGACATGATCATCGCCGCCCTCATCGACCTCGGCGTGCCGCGCGAAGTCGTCGAAGGAGCCGTCGGGTCGCTCGGGCTCGGCGGATTCCGGCTCGAATTCGGGTCGCGCGTGCGGAGCGGGATCGTCGCGACCTCGTTCGACGTGCATCTCGACACCGACGCCGAGCAGCCCTCCCGCACCTACGGAACGATTCGCGCGATGATCGACGCGTCCCGCCTGTCGGGAGGCGTGAAAGCGCGCACGCAGCGGACCTTCTTGCGACTCGCCCAGGCCGAAGCGCGCGTGCACCGATCGTCGCTCGACGACGTGCACTTCCACGAAGTCGGCGCGGTCGATGCGATCGTCGACGTGGTCGGCAGCGCGGCGGCGCTCGATCATCTTGGCGCGACGCTCTGGGTCTCGCCGCTGCCGATGGGCCGCGGATTCGTGCACGCCGCGCACGGGCGCCTTCCGCTTCCGGCGCCGGCGACCGTCGAGTGCCTCGCGGGTCTCGCGACATACGACGGAGGCCTCGACTTCGAGTTCGTGACGCCGACGGGCGCGGCGATCGTCGGTGCACACGCGCGCGGATCGCACCGCTGGCCGCCGCTCGTTCCGGAGCGCACGGGATGGGGCGCCGGCCGCGCCGAATTGAGCGACCGGCCCAACGTCCTGCGCGCCGTGCTGGGCCGCGCGGTGATCGCGGACGCGAACGACGGCGACCCGGTCTCGCAGCCGCAGCCGCCGCCGACGCACACCGTCCTCGAGGCGAACATTGACGACGCCACGGGCGAGCTTGCCGCAAGCTGGATCGAGTCCTTGCTCGCGGCGGGCGCGCTCGACGCGTGGGCCACGCCGATCACGATGAAAAAAGGCCGCCCGGCGTGGACCTTCGCGGCGCTCGTACCGCGCGCACGAGGCGACGAGCTCGCGCGCGTGATGCTCTCCGAAACGACGAGCCTCGGCCTTCGCCGTTACGACGTGCGCCGCGTCGAACGGCCGCGCTCGATCGAAACCATCGATACCCCCTACGGCCCCATTCCCGTGAAAATCGCGCGCGGCCCGTTCGGACCCGCGCAGGCCAAGCCCGAGTTCGATGCGTGCGCCGAAGCCGCGCGGACGCACGGCGTCCCCGTCCGCGAAGTGCTTCGCGTGGCCATGGCCCTCGCAGCGAGCCGGCTCGAGCAGGGCTAGGCGAGGGCTCGGCCGGCTAGGCCAGCGCGAGTCCGGCCCGGTCGAGCGGGA
This sequence comes from Polyangiaceae bacterium, assembly GCA_035482215.1. Classification (GTDB taxonomy): domain Bacteria; phylum Myxococcota_A; class Polyangia; order Polyangiales; family Polyangiaceae; genus Palsa-1150. The sequence continues at coordinate 3,813 of DATHQY010000090.1, forward strand.
AAGCACGGAGTTCGCATCGTTCGCTTTTTTCGTGGACAATTCGTTATGCTCTGCCGAGTGAAACCGCCGGGCTCGTCGGCCGACGCACAGAGGACACCGAGGGCGACGCCATGAGCGCATGTTCCCAGTGCGGCACCGTGGTCAAAGCGACCGACAAGTTCTGCAACGTTTGCGGGTCGCCGATCGTTCGCCCGCCGACCGCGCCGGGCGCGGGTCCCGGCGCCGGTCCCGCCGCTTACGCGGCGACGGCGGCGCCGCCGACGTACGCGTCCGAGCGGGAGCGGAGCAACGTGCCTTACGCGCCGACCCCCGCAGTCGGATACCCGTCCGCGCCGCCCGCACCGTACGCGGGGCAACCGGGCCAAGCGCCCGCGCATTGCCAGATGGGCCATGAGATCGCGCCGGGCGGCAGCTATTGCGCGCAGGGCCATCCCATCGCGCTCGACCAGATGCAGTTCGCCAACGATCCGTATGCCGGAGGCTACGGCGCGCAGCCACAAGGCGGCGGCTACGGCGCGCAGCCACAAGGCCAGGACTACGCACCGCAGGCGAGAGCGCCCGGCGCATTCCCCACGCCGCCACCGCCGCCCGCCTGTCCGCCCTATGGCAGCCCGGGCGCGGCGGGACCCGGCGGTTACGCGCCGCCTGCGAACCAGGCCGCGTACGCCGCGGCGTTCGCTGCACCGGCGCGCGCCGGCTACGCGCCCGCCCCGCAGCAGCCTGCCGCCTACGCGCCGTCGCCTTCGCCGTACGCTCCACCGGCGGCACCTGCTGCCCCGGCCGCCGCACAGCCGGCCTACGGCGAGTCCCCCGCGCGCGTGCTTCGAGGGTTTCTCGTCGCTTACGGCACCAACGCGAACGGCGACTTCTGGCCCCTCACCGCGGGCCGGCAAACGGTCGGCCGCTTCGGCAGCGGCGACGGCCTCGATATTCCGTTGCAGGATCCGACGATTTCCTCGCGGCACGCCGCGCTGGTCGTCGACGGCCCAAGCGGGTCGGTCGGCATCGAAGACACGGGGTCGACCAACGGCACCTTCGTGAACGACGAACATATCGGTTACGGCGGACGCCGCGAGCTCCGGGACGGCGATCGCATACGCTTCGGCGGCTTCACGACGATCGTCAAAGTGATCGGGCGCGTTTGAGAAGCGACGCTCCGACGATATCTCTATGGCAACGAGGTCGCTCGCGATGATCCGACGATCCTTTTCGCTCCGTACGAGTCCGTCCCTCGCGGCTTCGCCCGCGGCTGCTCGAGCGAGAGCCGGGGCGAGAGAGCGGATCCTCGCGTGGGGACTGGCCCTCGCGGCCCTCCTGCTCTCGGTGTTCGCCGCGCGCCCTGCGCACGCTTCGCCCGAAGCGCACATCCTTCGCATCGACCCGCGCGCGGGTCTAAACAACGGCAAGCCGCTCCTCACGACCGTCATCGAAGTCGTGCAGTTCAGCCGCCTGAGCGACGTGCTGCAGCCTTGCGCCGGAGCGTCGGCGGCGGCGACGTTCGGGTGCTGGAGCGAGCAGCTCGAGAAGCCCGGCGCGCTGTGGCAGCCGTTTCCGTTCCCGGAGGCGAACGCGCACTTGCTCGTGAAGGTCTCGGGCGAAGACACCCTGACGAAGTTCGCGGACAAGACCCAGTGGGGCAAGGCGCAGAACCAGCCGAACGTCGGCACCGCGTGGGTCATCGCGATCGACTCGTCGTCCGCCATGGGGTCGCGCTTCGGCGACGCGCGCGCGATCGCGCACGAGTTCATCGAGGAGATGCAGCCGAACGATCTCATGGACCTGATGTTCTTCGATGACGTCCAGGTCGTTCGCGACACGAAGTGGAAGACGTTCAAGCAGCGCGCCGACCTCGGCAACGCGCTGAACGACTTCAAGTCGACGAGCCCGTCGCACGGCCGCGACCGGGCGCTCTTCTCCGAAATCAAGACGATGACGCAGGACGGATTCGGCTCGCTCGGCAACTCCGATCAGCCGGACACCGTGCCGCTGCACCAAGCGATGGTCGTCTTGTCCAACGGATCGGGGCGCGGCGATCCCGAAAGCGCGAGCCCGAGCGCCGACGTCTTCCACCAGTACTTGGACAAGGGGCGCTTTCCGGACGACAACACGTCGCTCCCCAAGACGCCGCTGCCCGTGATCTCGATCTGGCTCCCGAACGGAGCGAGCCTGACCGAGAGCATCTACAAGAACAACGAAGCGCAATTCATGCAGGCGCTCGCGAACCCCGAGATCGGTGGGTTCTTCGACATCGTGCAGGAGGGCCAGGGCAACCAGAAGGCCAAGACGATCAGCGATCTCGTACGCGCGCGCTTCAACGCGATGTGGCTCGTGCACTGGTCGATGAGCTGCATCAACCCGAGCGTCGAGCAGTCGTTCAACCTCGTGTTCGAGAACACCCATCCGACGATCGCGCCGGACGGCACGTTCAAAGAAGTGCCGATCGGGCTCGACCCGACGTCGTGGCCTCTCGACGTCGACGTGGCGAAGACGTTGAAGGCCGCGCAGGACAATCCGCTCTACCCCGGCGGCCAGTTCACCGTGTACGGTGACTTTTGCTGGTCGGGCGACAAGACGCGCGCCGAGTCGTACTTCGTTCCGGCCGGGACCAAGCCGGCGGCGACGAACACGCGCGATCCCGAGGTCGCCAAGAAGGCGATGCAGCAGCTGCAGGCGGAGCACATGCTCGGCATCGCGGTGGCGGCGGGCGACGGGTACGCGACGTTCACCGTCCCCGACGACGACAAGGTGCTCGAAGGGACGGGCGACAACATGGTGTCGCACGTCGTGATCTACGACAACAAGGCGCACCGCGCGTCGGCGGTGGACGAGAAGAGCGTGCTGTCGCTGAAGGCGACGAAGAAGCCGCTTTCGGTGCCGCTCATCGCGGGCATCGCGGGGCTGCT
>DATHQY010000091.1:0-5713 GCA_035482215.1 Polyangiaceae bacterium
CATCGCGATTCGCCCAAGCGAAGACGATGGCGGCCGCTTCTGTCGAGACCACTGGATGGCCATGGGTAACTGCCGCAATCGAAGATGGGCCCGGCCGGAGCTGTTGCTCGGAGCGGACCTCGGGATTTCTGCGATGACGGAGACGAGCCCGTTCGGCTTCAACAAAGGGGTCGGCGGAGTTACAGGAGCCGGCCCGGCCTGGGACGTGCGTGCGGGCGTCGACTTCTTTCCGTGGCTCGGACTCGAAGCGCGTTACGTCGGGATGTACAACGCAGCGCAGCGCTCGGTCAGCCCTGGGGGGGACGTCGGATTTCTCACCACGGGCATCGAAGCTGTCGTCCGCTTCACGGCTCCCACTCCCTATGTGCGCCCTTACATCTTTGCGGGCATTGCCTACTACGATGTATCGCTCGTCGGGTCGGCGCAAGCCCAAGAGGCCTCGTCGCTCCACTCGAGCTCGCAGCCCGGAATTCCCCTCGGTTTCGGTTTCGACGTTCCTCTCACCTGGTACCTCAGCGTCGACCTCGAGGCGACGTATCACTTTCAGCTGGGCGAGAGCTTCTCGGACGACACGACGACGACGAAGGGTGGCTCGGGCATCGATGGAGGCGATCTTTCCACCTTCAACGCCGGCGTAAGGGTCCGGCTCTAAGCAGGCGGTGCATCGCGTGATGCAACTCGGGGAGAGCCGCCCTCGGAGGCCGTGGACGCTCGCTACGCGGCGATGGATGCCGGTAGTGTGGGTCGCGTGGCTGCTCTCCGCGTGTGGCTCGACGGCGCGAACCTTTCCTTTGCGGCGGCCGATGCAGACGGATTCGGACCTCGTGTCCGTCACGATCCCATGTCGCTCCCAGCCGACCGCGAAGGAGCCGCAACACATCTCGTGTTCTCCCGAAGCCGCAGACGTCCCCCAGATATGGACGGCGTTGGATCATGTGGCGTTTCGTCCGTTGTCGGAGACGCTCGCCGTCACGGTCCCGGGCGAGGCCGACAACGTCAACAGCCTCGACGAAGTTCCGGACTCGTCGTGGTTTACGAATCGAGCGGTCACGGGCGGTTCCGGCATGACCGACCTGTCCCTTGCGACGTGCGACCCGTCGTTGGTCCTGGACCCCGACCAATCGCCGGATGGCAGTTGGATCATCGACCGCGGCAAGGGAAGTGGAGCGACCTCCGGATTCCGGGTGAACATACCCGGAAAAGGGAAATACATGTTCGAGGCGGATGGGCCGGCGGAGCCCGAGCTGCCCAGCGCCGCGACCATCGTTGGTTCGGCGATCTACCACGCGGCAGGATTCAATACGCCATGTGAGCAGATCGTGTACTTCAAGCCGTCGCTTCTGAAACTCGTGCCGGGCCTCAAGTGGAGGCACAGCAACCTCGAGGACGAGAAGATCTTCGACGAAAGTGCGCTCCAGCGCGTTCTGGCGAGCTGCGCGCGCCGCGGGGCGCTCGTTCGGATGCACGCGTCCGCGTGGATACCGGGTCACTTGCTCGGTCCCTTTCATTACGACGGGACCCGTCCGGACGATCCCAACGACGTCGTGCCGCACGAGGATCGCCGCGAGCTCCGCGGTGCTCGGCTGATCGCGGCGTGGATCGATCACTGGGACGCTCGCGACGCGAACAGCATGGACACTTGGCTTGCCGATCCGGGGAGCGCTCCCGACGGTTCGCCGGGCCGTGTCGTCCACTATTACCTGGACACCGGAGACGCGCTCGGCCCCGAGTACGGGCAACGACAGGTCACGATGCGGCTCGGCTACTCGTACATCGTCGATTGGGGCGACATGGCTGCGGACCTCTTCACGTTCGGCGTCCCCAGGCGCCCATGGGATCGGCCCTTGGGCACTCCCGGGTATGAGTTGTTCAGAAACTTCGACGTCGACAGCTTCGTCCCCGACGCGTGGAAAATGCAGTATCCGAATCCGGCGTTCAGCCGGATGACCGAACGGGACGGCGCCTGGATGGCTCGCGTTCTGGCGCGGTTCACGCCGCAATCGATTCGTGCACTGGCCGACCTGGCTCGATTCACTGAGCCGAAGAATACCGAGCATCTGGCGCGCGTCCTCGAAGGTCGGCTGATGCGGATTCTGAATCGCTATCTCACGCGGCTTTCGCCGATCGGCCAATTGAGGGTCGAAGGCGAAAGCCGGCTCTGCGGAGTCGATCTGGCCGAGGCGCGCGCCGTCCGTGACCCGGCGAGCTTCCACTACGCCGCCGGTCTTTCGAACGGCGCATTGCCCGTAGAGGTCAGAGGAGGCGGCGAGATCTGCGTTGTCTTGCCGCACGTGGCGGGCGACGCGGGCCCGCCCGAAGACTCGCCCGCGCGGTACGTCCGCGTGAGCGTCGACGACGGCGTCGCCCGGGCGCCGCTGCTTGCTTATCTTTATGATAGGGGGCCCACGCGCGGGTACGTCCTCGCGGGGGTGGAACGGCCAGCGCCATAGTGCGCCGCGCCGGCCTGGTCTCTGCGGTAGAACGACGCCTAGCCGCCGGTGTGCTCCGTCGGCGGCCTCGGGAATGCCGCAGCGAGCTTCGTGAGGAACGTCGGCGCTACCGGTGGCGTGGTCGTCTCACCCATGAGGATGGCGCGGACGCTCGGCGGATCCTGACCGTACGTGGCGACGAGAGCCGCAGTGTCCTGCTTCATCACGGCTCCGCTCAACTCCACCCCCGCGAAGAGCCCGCGAGACCGTGCATACGCGAGAATCTCGGTGCGCACGTTGACGTCGGTCGCGACTTCCTTGGCCTCGCCCACCGGCCCGGCGGCAGCCGAAGCGTCGGCACCGATCGCGAAGTTGCCCTGGAAGAGCAGCGTTTTCGCTCGCTCGGTCATGATGAGCATGACCACGTCCGACGATTCGAGACCGATTTGGATTCCCGCGCTGCCGCCGCTGATGCTCACGAAGGCGGGGGCGCTCCATCCTGTCGGTGTCCGGCAAGAAACGACGCCGTCACCGCGCCGTCCTCCGACAAAGAGACCGGCTCGAACGAGACTCGGGACGACCACCACACAGCGGCAGAGGTCCCGTCGCGCGGAAGGAATTGCGGGCATCTCGTCCAGCACTTGGGTCGCTTGCGTGAGCTCGTCGGCCGCGCGATCGCCGGCGTTCGCGCGCACTGCCGCAGGGGATTGAGGGGGTGCGGAGCAGCCCATCGCCAGCAAGGGGAGAGCAACGGCTACGATTCGCATGTCCCTTTCGATGTCGGCCGGCGCCCGGCATCGCCTCCCGTGTAGCCCCGAACGCCGAAATTGACGTCTTTTTGACGGGGGCTGGCCGCATTTCACTGACGTGGAAGCCGCGGCCGTGCAATCTCACTCGTCATGTTTGGTGCCCGGCTCGGACCGAGCCCATGAGACCCGCGTGGGCCTTCCTCGGGGGCGGACTCGCCGTCCTCCTGTGCAGTCGGGACGTGCGCGCCGATGTGCCGGCGCCCGGGACCTTGCCCGTGGCGGGCCAGCCGGTCGACATCGGCCTGCCACACCGGCACGAAGGTCGAAAGCTCGAGTGGGATCCCTCCTTCCACCGAGTGGGTGTGCCCGAGATGGTCGTTACCGGCGCCGCCGCGGGCATCGCGCTGACGACCGCGATCGTGCGGCCGTTGAAGACCGGCTGGTCGGGCGGGATTCTCTTCGACAACTCGGTCCGCGACGCGTTGCGCCTCCCGAGCTATCAGGCCCGGCTCGATATCCGCGACGCGAGCGACGTGGGCCTCGCGACGATCACGATGTTCCCGATCCTCGTCGATTCGGCCCTCCTCGCGTATTGGTATCGCGGCAGCGAGGACGTAGCGTTGCAAACGGCGCTGATCGACGCGGAGGCGATTTCGCTCACCGCGGCGCTGCAGGGGGCCGCGACCTTCTTCGGCGGCCGCGCCCGCCCGTACGTGCAGAACTGTGGGGGCGCGGTGCCTTCGAACAGTGACGACTGCAACACACCCTCCGAATACCGGAGCTTCTTTAGCGGACACTCCGCGAGCTCGTTCACGAGCGCGGGCCTCATCTGCGCTCACCATTTGCGGCTGCATCTCTTCGACAGCGGCGCGGACGTGGTGACATGCGCAGCGGCCTTCGTGACGGCCGCGGCGATCGCGACGATGCGCGTGATGGGTGACATGCATTACGCCAGCGACGTTCTGGTTGGAGCGGTCGTCGGGACATCGGTAGGCCTCGGCGTGCCGCTGCTCCACCATTACAGCGGGCACGAGGAGGCTCGCGGCGCCCCCTCGGCGGTGACGGTGCGCTTCGTGCCGATCGCGCTCGGCGGCGCGATCCAAGGGACCTTCTGAAGATGAAGCGCCTCGTTTCTCGATGGGTCTTCGCGGCGCTGGTCTTCGCGACGGCGCCCACGGCCCATGGCGACGACACGCCACCCCAAATGCCCGTCGTCCACTCGCGGTATTGGGAGCGCGACGACGCGCGCTTCTTCGCGGCCACTACGATCGACGCCGGCTACTTGTACTTGCGTCCTCGCCTGTCGCTCGGCTACGGGCGGCCCTTCTCGACGTGGACAGGCGTCGACGTGAATCCCATCGTCACGAGCACGGGAGTCGGCGGATGGGCGGGCGTGCGCGTGCAAGTTCCATGGTTCGACGTGCGGGCAGGGGCCCGCCCATTCTATTCCTTTCAATACAACTACCTCGCCCCGCAGGCCGCATATGAAACGGTCAATCTCGATACCGCCACGGGGGTCAACGCGAAGTACGTCACGCTCGAAGCCGAGCTGTCCGGAGGCATCCCCGCGGGGCCGGGCACGATCCTCCTCGTGCTGACGGCGTCGGCCGTCGAGGGCACTCCGTCGGGCATGTACGTCTATGAAGAGACGCTGCGGGTGATCACGGATCCCCCCGAGATCTTCCGTGCGCGGACTGGGTATGCGCTCCGCTTCGGGGACCAAGGCGCGGCAAAGCTCGGCGTGGTGGGGGAGGTGCTCGAGCTCCCTCGACGCCACGATCAAGTTTGGCGCGCGGGCATCGTTGCGAGCTTTGCCATCGATGACCACTTGGAAGCGCTTGGACTGCTCGTTTTGCCGGTCGCCTCGCCCGACTCGATTGGGATCGCGGGCGGCGACTTCGGGGAGCTTGGCCTGCGCTATCGGTGGGCGACGGGCGCCGGCCTCCGCTAGCTCAGACCGCGCTTCGGAGGCTCTCGACGAGCCCTGCGATCTGCCGCATCGTACGCTCGGCCGAAGCGATGCCCTCCGCGGACGGCGCGTCCGTGCGCGTCAGACTCCGAAGCGCGGACTGCGCTTCGGTCAGGAGGTCGCCAATCTCGTCGCAAATATCGTGCAGCGCCCCGGTCGAGCCGCGAGAAGGCGATGGGGCGACGCCGTGCGGCGCCGCGCCGCCGACCGTCGCGCGCCTCGCGAGGGCGTTGCGAACCCACTCGCGCTCTTGCGGCGAATGGGCGACGGTTTCGTCCAGCTTGATCGCCTTGCAGCGATCGCATTCGAGCGCGGGAGCACAGAGGTCGGGCGTTCGGTATTCGATCGACCTCAGGTCATCGCTGCCGCACACTTCGCACTTCATGGCAGCCGCGGAGGCGCGCGCGCTCGCTTCGACCAAAATGAGGGCCTCGCGCCTCGCGTCGTCCTCGTCCCGGTCTCTTTGCGGCGCATGTGGTTCAAACAGACTTAGAGCCAGCGCCGCCGCGGTATTCGCGGCTTTCTCGATTTCTTCGATATCCGCGCGAATCGGGTTGTCTCGCGGC
>DATHQY010000092.1:0-4664 GCA_035482215.1 Polyangiaceae bacterium
GGCCGCTTTCGGAGAATGCTGTACATGACCGGGACGAAGAAGAGCGTCGTCCCCGTCGCCAGGAGCAGCCCGCCGATGACCGCGCGGCCGAGCGGCGCGTTCTGCTCGCCGCCTTCCCCGAGCCCGAGCGACATCGGTAGCATGCCGACGATCATGGCGAGCGCGGTCATCATGACGGGCCGCAGGCGCGTGATCCCGGCGAGGAACGCCGCTTTGTGCGAGTCGTACCCTTCGTGGCGCTGATCGTTGGCGAACGTGACCATCAGAATGCTGTTCGAGGTGGCGACGCCGATGCTCATGATCGCGCCCATGAGCGCCGGCACCGAGAGGGTGGTCCGCGTCGCGAACAGCATCCACACGATTCCGGCGAGCGCGCCCGGCAACGCCGACAGAATGATGAGCGGATCGAGCCACGACTGGAAGTTCACGACCATCAGGAAGTAGACGAGCACGATGGCCGCGACGATTCCGTAGGAGAGGCCACGGAAGCTCGAGTTCATGCTCTCGACTTGCCCGCGGATGACGATCGACGTGCCGCGCGGCAGTGTCTTCTGCGCGTCGGCGACGATGCCGTCGATCGCCTTGGAGATCGATCCGAGATCCGTCCCCTGCACGTTGGCCTGCACGTCGAAGCTCGACAGCGCGTTGTAGTGGGTGACGTTCACGGGCGTCGCGTCACGCCGGAACGTAGCCAGATTGCCCAGCGTCGCCGGGATTTCCGAATGGGGCAAGTGCACGGGCGTCTCCCGGACCGCGTCGAGCGAGTCGACCTGGTACTGCGGGGTCTGGACCGCCACGGGGTATTGCACGCCCTTCCGCGTGTCGAGCCAGAAGCTCGGCGCGACCTGCGAGCTCGAGCTCAGCGAGACGAGCGTGTCGCCCGCGACGTCGCGCTCGGTGAGACCCTGCTCGTTCGCCTCCGCCCGATCGACGTTCATCCGGATCTCGGGCTGATTGACGACTTGCGCGAGATGCACGTCCACCGCGCCGGTCACCTTCGCGATCCGGTCCCGGAGCGAACGGGCGATCACCACGTTCTTGTCGTTGTTCGCGAGCGGCCCGATGATCTGCACGTCGATCGGCGCCGACAGTCCGAAGTTGAGCACTTGCGTCGTGATGTCGGGCGCCAGAAAGAAGAACGTCGTCTCCGGGAAATCGATCGCGAATCGCCGGCGGAGCTCCTTGATGTAGCTCGGCGTCGGATGGTGATCTTCGGTGAGCTGGATCATCAGCTCGCCGTCGGCCGACGAGATCATCGAGGGGTCGCCGAGCGCGAGGTTCAGACCGCTCGCGGGCAGACCGACGTTGTCGATGAGCGTCACGATCTCCTTCTTGGGAATGATCGAATGAACTTCGTCTTCGAGCTCCGCGAAGAGATGCTCGGTGGTCTCGATGCGCGTACCGGGGTTGGCGCGGACGTGGATGCGGATCTGCCCGGCGTCGACCGACGGAAAGAAGTCTTGCCCGAGGTTCGGAAAGAGCGCGGCGAGCGAGAGGATCACGAAGGTACCGAAGCCGAGCGTCACGATCCTCTTGTGGTCGAGAGCCCAGTCGAGGTACCCGCCGTAGAAGTGGCGGAACCGTTCGAAGTACACGTTGAATCGCTCGTGCACGCGCCAGATGATGTCGCGCTTTTTCGTGTGCGCATCGCCCTCGCCCGAGTAGAGGTCGATTTCCGCGCCGAGTAGGTAATGCACCATCGTGGGCACGAGCGTGCGCGACAGGAAGTACGACATCATCATCGCGAAGACGACCGCCATGCCGAGCGGCGTGAAGAGCGAGCGCGCCGCACCCGAAATGAACACGATCGGGATGAACACGATGCAGATGCAGAGCGTCGCCACGAAGGCGGGGACCGCGATCTGCTGCGCGCCGTCGAGAATCGCCCTCACGATGGGCTTTCGCATCGCCATGTTGCGGTGCACGTTCTCGATCTCGACGGTCGCGTCGTCCACGAGAATGCCGACGGCAAGCGAAAGGCCGCCGAGGGTCATCAAGTTGAGCGTCTCGCCGAGGCACGCGAGGCAGATGATCGACACCAGGATCGACAGCGGGATCGACGTGATCACGATGATCGTGCTCCGCCAGCTTCCCAGAAAGAGCAGGATCATCAGGGCCGTGAGCCCGGCCGCGATCGCCGCTTCCTTCACGACCCCCTCGACGGCCGCGCGGACGAACACCGACTGGTCGAACAAGAGGTCGAGTTTGTATTCCGGCGGAAGTGTCGCGAGGATGCCGGGGAGGGCGGAGCGTACGCGGGACGCGATGTCGAGCGTGGAGGCACCGGCGCTCTTCAAGAGCGTCATCAGCATGCCTCGCCGCCCGTTCGCGCGCACGAGGCTCGTCTGCGGCGCGAACCCGTCCCGCACCGTGGCGATGTCGCCGATGGTGACGATCGCGCCGTTCACGCTCTTCACGGGCAGCGCCGCGATCTCCTTGATTTCGATGGGGCTCGAGTTCAGACGAAAAAGGAGCTCTTGCTGGCCGATCTTCGCCGTGCCGGACGGCAGAACGAGATTCTGCGTCTGGATCGCGTTGCTCACGTCGTTGGGCGACAGGCCGAGCGAATAGAGGCGCGGCGTGTCGATGTCGACCATCACCTGCCGCGTCTTGCCGCCGTAGGGATACGGCATTTGCGCGCCCTGCACCGTCGCGAGTCCCGTCCTGAGAAAGTTGTTCGAAATGTCGGACAACTGCTGTTCCGTCATGGTGTCGGAGTGCACCGATCCCTGGAGAATCGGAACGTTGGACGCGCTGTAGTTGACGATGAGCGGCGGCGTCGCCCCGGCCGGGTACTGTTTGAGCAGCGTCTGCGAAATGGCCGTTACCTGCGCATTGGCCATTTCCATCTTCGTCCCCGGATGGAAGAAGACCTTCGTCACCGAAACGCCGTAAAGCGATTGGCTCTCGATGTGCTCGATGCCGTTGACCGTCGTCGTGAGCGCGCGCTCGAAGTTACCCGTGAACCGCTGCTCCATCTCGTCGGGGGGCAGCCCGCCATATTGCCAGACGACGGCGATGACCGGGATGTTGACCTCCGGTAGAATGTCGGTCGGCATCTGGATGATCGAGTAGATCCCCAAGACGACGATCAGCATCGCCATGACGACGAAGGTGTACGGACGACGAAGAGCTAGGCGAACTATCCACATGGAAACAGCCGGAGCGAATTTGCGAACGGAACGTTCAGTAACTAGTCTTTACGGTCGATGCTGATTCCGCGCCAGAGGCTGCGAGCACTTTCTCGCGCCAGAGACAACGCTCCGTTCGGTCTCGTCGTTTTGTTCGCGTCGTCCGTCGGTATTTCTCCGGCGTCGGCCCAGACGCAAGAGGCCGCGCCGCCGGCGCCGGCGCCTCCGAAGTCCGGGGATGCGCAGGTGAATGCCTCGGGAGACGTCACGCTCGCGCCCGCGCTCAACCCCGGCGCTGAAGTGGCGCCCACGCGGATCGGGCTTGCCGACGCGATCGGGCGTGCCCTCGCACGAAACCCGACCTACCAGACGGCGCTCCTCGAAGTCGACCGTGCGGGCGCGCTCGTCGAGCAAAGCCGAGCGGGGTGGTTGCCGACGCTCTACGGCAACGGCGCGTTCGTGCACGCCGACGGCGCGCGCACGCAAGCGGGGACGGTGCTCCTCGCGCAGAACGAGCTCTCCGCGAATCTGACGCTGACCGTGCCGCTCGTCATGGCGCGCCAGTGGCTCACCACCGCCGAGGCCAAAGTGCGCGAGGACGCCGCCGGCGCCAGCGCGGCGGACGTGCGCCGCATGGTGGCCTATGCGACCGCGCAGGCGTACCTCGCGGTCTACTCACAGAAGTTCGTCATCGCCGTCGACGAGAACGCGCGCGAGACGGCGATGCGGCATGCGGACTACACGCGGCAGCGGTTCGCCGGCGGCGTGGGCAACCGGCTCGACGAAGTGCGCGCGGTGCAGGAGGTCGCGACGGACAACGCTCTTCTGCAGCAGGCCTACGCATCGCTCACTTCGGCCGAGGAGGCGCTCGGCGTTCTCGTGGGGGTCGAGGGTCCGCTCGACACGGACCAGCAAGCCGTCCTCCCCGAGCCGCCGACCCTCGCGCAAGGGCTCGCGGGCGCATCCAACCGGACGGACGTCGTCGCCCTCGACGTGAGGCGCCGCGCCGCCGACAAGACCGTGAACGACGACTGGAGCGACTACATGCCGTTCCTCGTGGGCGTCGCCCTGCCGTTCTACGAGAACCCCGCGACGCCGACGATCCCGACGACCGGTTACCAGCTCGAGTTGCTGCTGACAGTGCCGCTCTACGACGGCGGCCTCCGGTACGGGCAACACAAGGAGCGAGCGGCCCTGTCCGACGAGGCGAAGGTGGCTTACGAAGGCGGGCTCCGGCAGGCGCGGTCCGACGTGCGCGCCGCTTTCGAAGTGATGCGGCGCGCGGACGATGCGTACGCCTCGTCGGGTGACGCGGCGAAGCTCGCCGCGCAGGCGCTCGAGCTCGCAAACGCCGCGTACCACGCGGGTGCGGTCACGAACATCGAGGTCATCGACGCGGAGAGGCAGGCGCGCGACGCCGCGACGCAGGCCGAGATCGCGGCCGACGCCGCTCGGCAGGCACGGCTGACGATGCTGACGGCGAGCGGTCACTTCCCCTGAAGTGCGCGCCAAGCGGTCCTTGCGGCCGCGCCG
>DATHQY010000093.1:0-5193 GCA_035482215.1 Polyangiaceae bacterium
CATCCCGCGTCGGTCGACCGGCGGCTCGTCCACGCGCGGCGCATCCTCGACGCGCTCGGGGTCCCGTTGGCGATCGTCTTCGGGCCGGAGCACGGCTACGGCGGAGAAGCCCAAGACATGATCGGCGTGGCCGATGCCGTCGACGCATTCGGGACCCCCATCCGCAGCCTCTACGGCGCCGCGTTCGAGGACTTGTCGCCCCGGAAAGTCGACCTCGAGGCGATCGACGTGCTCGTCATCGATCTGCAGGACGTAGGGTCCCGCTACTACACGTTCGTGTGGACGGCCGTGCTCGCGATGCGGGCGTGCGTGACCCACGGAGTGCGTGTCGTCGTTCTGGACCGCCCCAATCCCATCGGTGCGGACGTCGCACGGATCGAAGGCCGTCCGCAAGAAAGCCGGTTCTGCTCGTTCGTCGGCCTTGAGCCGATGCCCGTGCGCCACTCCCTGACCTTGGGCGAGATCGTCGCCGCCTGCGCAGACCAGGACGGAGCGGCCCGTGAGAGCGTGTCGATCGTCGGAGTCGCGGGCGTGGCTCGCGAAGACGACGCGCGCGGATGGGATCGGGCCTTCGTCGCGCCGTCCCCCAACATGCCCGCGTACGAGACGGCGCTCGTGTATCCCGGCGGCTGCCTCATCGAAGGAACGAATCTCTCCGAAGGCCGAGGTACGACGCGGCCGTTCGAACTCGTCGGCGCTCCGTGGATCGACGGTGCGCGCCTGACGGAAGACCTGACCACACTCGGCCTCCCCGGCTTTCGAAGCCGCCCAGTGACGTTTTTGCCGATGTTCCAGAAGCACGCCGGCCACGTTTGCGGCGGCGTCCAGGTTCACGTGACGGATCCGGCGTCGTTCCGGCCCTTTGCGACGTATCTCGCGCTCATCGCGCTCGCGCGGGCGCAGGACCCCGAGCGGTTCGCGTTTCGAACGGCTTCGTACGAATTTCGAAACGACGTGCCCGCGTTCGATCTCCTGACGGGTGACGCCGAGGCGCGCGAGCGCATCCTCGCAGGCAACGCACCGCGCGATGTGGCCGAGTCGATCGCTCGCGTTCGCGACGAGGGCCGCACGCTCGTGCGTGAAGCTGTCGCGGCGGGAGCGAAAAGGCGAATATGAAAAGGGGGTAACGCCCTTGCCCGGAGTGCGTAAGGGAGCCATGTATGGAGCATCGGCGCCGATGGCTTGAGGACTTGCGCTAGCCCCTCCCCCCCGCGCAGGTCCGCCGCGCCCGGATGACGAAGGTCGTCCGGGCGCGTTTTTTATTTCTTCTCGCCTTCGAGCTCGGCAGCGAGATAGGTGAGGATGACCTCATCGAGCGATTTGTCGCTCATCAGGTCCTCCCCGAAGATCGATTGGCCCTGCGGCCGCGCTTGGCCGAACGCGGACGCCGGCCGGCTCGTGGTGACGGCCCGAACCGATGCGCCGGCGGGCTGGCTTCCCCCGCCGCCGAACCCGAACGACGAAATGGCGGCCTTCGCCATGGCCGGCGGCGCCGAGGATGCCGCTACGGATTCCATGGGCCTCGGCGTGAGCCTGTACGTTCCCATGGCCGTCCGCTCGCGGAGCAGATGCGCGGCCTGCGTGTCGACCGACGAGCGATGCGGAACCGCCTCGGGCCGCGCCGGCGCGGACGGCGCCCGCTCGGGAAACCCGATATCGAGCGCCTCGGGAGCAGCCCGCATCACGCGCGAACGCTCCGAGCCGTGGCCTGCGCTCGGGATGGCGGACGTACGCCAGGGCCTGGACGACGGACACGACGACGCGGCGGCGACCGCGGAAGCGTGCGCCATCGGCGCTGCGACGGGGATCGTCTCCGCGCGCGCCGAGGCGGGCGGCACCGTGCTCCGCATCGTCGACGCGCTCGACGCAATCGCCACGGTCTCTTGCGAGGCGGCGGCGTTGCCGAACGCGATGCGGTCGAACGTGCCTTCGCGCAGCGACACGGCCATCGCCTTGTGTTGCTTCTTCATCAAGTCGCGCACGACTTCGGCCATGCGCTCGGTGCCGACGTGCTCGGCATAGCTGCTCTTCACGCTCTTGAGGATGCGACCGCCATCCATGAAGAGATGGGTGATCACGTGCCCGTATTTCGCCCCCGAGTCTTCCGTCTGGATATGGAACACCCGGCCCTTATGGCGGACGTTGTTGTTATATCCAAGTAGTGGGGAGGCGAATTTGGACGACATGACCGGGATGCCGCAGTCCGCAGCAAACTTATCCTATCACACCGGAAGCGAACGAGCGGGCCACTCGGCAAATCCTCGTGGGAACGTCACCCACAAACACGCGAATGACTCTACTCCGCGAACCGCAGGTCTGATCGCATCCGTCCTTTGACCATGCCGGTCAAACGAGCTCCCTCGCTAATCCGACGAACCGACGATACCTTCCAGACACAAAGCCCGACGTCGGGAGATCTCGGATAGAGTCGCGGTGAATTCGGGGAGCGGACTGACTCGGATCGACAGGCTCGTCCCGCCGGTGCTGCCGATCGCATAGGCCGGAACGCCCGCGGCGGACGCAATGGCGAGCACGTGCGTGGCGGCCTCGGCGGCAACGCTCACGACGACGCGGGACGGCGCTTCGCCGAAAAGCGCGGCGAGCGCGTCATGCGAAGTCTTCTGCGCGGGCAGTTCGACGGTCGCGCCACATCGGATTGCAGCGGGCGGTCCTGCCGGCGCGTCACAGCACTCGGCCAGGGCCACCGCGAGGCCGCCGTCGCTAACGTCGTGCGCGCTGCGCAGGAGGTGCGCCCGCGCAAGCCGGAGTACGAGGCGCTGCAAGGCGACTTCCGCCTCGAGTTCCAGCGAAGGCGTATCGCCCGCGAGTGCCGCGAGCGTGCCGGTCTTGCGAACGAGCCATTCGCTGCCCGCGAGTCCGCGCCCCCCGGACCACGCGCCGTCCCCCAAGAGAAGGACGACATCGCCCGCGCCTTTGAAGGCGGCCGTCACGACGTCGTCCGGTCCCGAGAGCAAGCCCACCGCGGCGACCGCCGGTGTCGGCAGGATCGCGCGCGACAGCGACTCGCCGGGCGCGGCGCCGCGAACGGACGTCTCGTTGTAGAGGCTCACGTTGCCGCTCACGATGGGCACGTGCAGCGCCGCGCACGCGGCCGCGATGCCGTCGATCGCGCGTGCGAACGAATCCATCACTTCGGGTCGCTCGGGATTGCCGAAATTCAGGCAATCGGTGATGCCCACTGGCTCCGCGCCGCTGCAAACGAGATTCCGGCAGACTTCGGCGATGGCCATGGCGCCCCCGACGAACGGATCGAGCTCGCACATGCGCGCCGGGCAGTCGACGGCGAAGGCGAGGTACTTGTCGAGGGTGCGGGCGGCGACGCCGAGGCCCGCCGCGCCGGCGGCGATCTCGCAAGGAACGCGGACGACCGCGGCGTCCGACCCGGGACGGACGACCGTACCGCCGCGCACGATCTGGTCGTATTGGCGGAAGACCCAAGCACGCGAGCCCACGTTCGGCGACCCGAGCAAGTCAAGGAGCTCACCCGCGAGGTCCAACGGGATGGGAACGGCGCGTTCGACGGGAACGCCGGGCGCGGGCGCCGGCGTCGCGCGGGGGCGCTCGTAACAGGGAGCCTGGTCGGTGAGGACGCCGGTCGGAATGTCGCACACGACGACAGGGGCCGGCGCGATGGGCGCATACGCGAGCGGATCGTATCCGGGCGTCGCTTTGACGACCCAGCGCTTCGTGTCGGTGACCTTGCCGATGACCGCGGCGTCAAGCTCCCAGTGCGCGCAGACTTCGAGCACGCGCGCTTCGCAGCCGGGCTTGGCGACGAGGAGCATGCGCTCCTGCGATTCGCTGAGGAGGATTTCGTACGGCGTCATCGCCTTGGCGCGGCGCGGAACTTTGTCGAGATCGATCTCGATGCCGTTGTCCGCGCGGCCCGCCATCTCGACGCTCGACGACGTGAGCCCGGCGGCGCCCATGTCCTGAATTCCCTCGAGCACGTCCTCCGAAAAGAGCTGCAAGCACGCTTCGAGGAGGAGCTTGCCCATGAACGGATCGCCGACCTGCATCGTGGCGCGCATCGTCGGCCGCTTCGTGCCGCCGCTGCCGCTGCTCCCGTGGCCGCTCCCGTTCCCGCTCGGGTCTCCGTCGGAATCGGCGAATTCGTCGCTCGCCATCGTGGCGCCGTGGATCCCGTCGCGCCCCGTCTTGGCGCCGATGTAGAGGATGCTGTTGCCGATGCCCGACGCGCGCCCGTAAAAGATGCGGTCCGTCCGCGCGACGCCGCACGTGAACGCGTTGACGAGGATGTTGCCGTCGTACCGCCCATCGAACTGGAGCTCGCCGCCGACGGTCGGCACGCCGATGCAGTTGCCGTAGCCGCCGATGCCGGCGACGACGCCGCGGAGGAGCTCGGGCGTCCGCGGGTGGTCGGGGCGGCCGAAGCGGAGCGAATTGAGGCTCGCGATGGGGCGCGCGCCCATCGTGAACACGTCGCGCAAGATCCCGCCGACGCCGGTGGCCGCACCCTGGTGCGGTTCGATGAAGCTCGGATGGTTGTGCGACTCCATCTTGAAGACCGCCGCGAACCCGTCGCCGATATCGACGACGCCCGCGTTCTCGCCGGGGCCCTGGATGACGCGCGGGCCTTTCGTGGGCAGTCGCCGGAGGTGCACGCGGCTCGACTTGTAGGAGCAATGCTCGCTCCACATGACGCTGAAGACGCCGAGCTCCGCGTAACTCGGCTCGCGGCCGAGCGCCGCGAGCACCGTCGCGTATTCGCCGTCCGTCAACTTGTGCTGCCGAACCAGAGCGGGCGAAATCGGCGGGTCGTTGGGAAGCGCTACCGGACCCGTGGGAGCCATCGAAGCCATCGGAGCCCCCGTGTAAAACGAAAAGGCCCCGGGCGCCATCGTTCGCGGCGGAGGGTGCGCCGTGCTAGCTCCGGCCGCATGCGTGCCTGTGTCGTGGTGTTTCCCGGATCCAATGCCGACGCCGAGATGGTCCACACGCTCCGCGACGTGTGCCGGTTCGAGACGCACGTGGCATGGCATACGGACACGGAGCTGCCCGCCGGCACGGACCTCGTCGCGATCCCCGGCGGCTTCAGCTACGGCGATTATTTGCGGACAGGGGCCATTGCGCGGTTCAGTCCCATCATGCCGGCGGTGCGGGAGTTTGCCGCCAAGGGCGGTCCGGTGCTGGGCATTTGCAACGGCTTCC
>DATHQY010000094.1:0-2406 GCA_035482215.1 Polyangiaceae bacterium
AGCGTATCGCGGAGACCGATTGCCTTCAACCGGGGGCCCGGCGCGAAGCCAACGGCGCATTCCGCCCCGCCGGCGTCGCGAGCCCGCGAGCCAAATGCAATTGAGTTGCTTCTACTAGCGCTATCGGCTCCCGTTTGCGCACGAAATGGTTTACGCCGGGGCGGGCGTTCGGGTATGCATCCCTTATTGCAATCGAGTTGCTGATAGACCTGGCTCTTCGATGACGACCCCCGAACGATGATCCCGCGCCGCGCGCCCCGCTCCGTTACGCCCCCCCGCCCGCACCTCTTCCATGGATTGCACGTGCGCGTGTTGCACGTCCGCGCGGTCTCCGCCCTGACCGCGGTGCTCCTTTGCACCCCCGCGGCGCGCGCGCAGAGCCCCGAAGCCGCCGCGGTGACGCCGCCGTCGGTCCTCACGCACGTGGACCCCGTGTACCCCGCATCGGCCCTCGCCTCCCGCAAGCACGAAGACGTGGTGCTCACCGTCACCATCGACGCCGACGGGCACGTCACGAAAGTCGACGTGATCGAGTCGGGCGGCAGCGACCTCGACGAAGCGGCGATCCTCGCCGCGCGGCAGTGGACGTTCGTCCCCGCGATGCGCGGCGGCAAGCCGCTGGCGAGCCGCATCCGCATGCCCTTTCACTTCGCGCCGCCTGCGCCGCCACCCGAGATCGTCGCGCCGGCGCCGGGTCCGGAACCGGAGCTTCCGTCGAGCCCCTCGGTTCCGCAAGCCGCGCCGACCGCCTCGCCCAGCGCAGCGCCGACCGCCTCGCCCAGCGCGGCGCCGGTCACCGCAGCCGGCAAAGCGCAAACGCCGCCCGCGAAGGGCGACGAAATCCCCACGTCGGTGGTCAACGTCTTCGGCCGGACCACGCCGCCGAGCGTCGGCGCGTCGGACTTCAATCTGCGCGTCGGCGCGCTCGCGAACATCCCGCGAGCGAACGCGAGCGAACTCCTCAAGCTCGCCCCGGGCATCCTCCTCACGAACGAGGGCGGCGAAGGCCACGCGGAGCAAGTCTTCCTGCGCGGATTCGACGCGCGCGAAGGGCAGGACATCGAGTTCACCGTCGGCGGCGTCCCGATCAACGAAAGCGGGAATCTGCACGGAAACGGCTACGCCGACACGCACTTCATCATCCCCGAGCTCGTGACGCGCCTTCGCGTCGTCGAAGGGCCGTTCGACCCGCGCCAGGGCAACTACGCCGTCGCCGGCAGCGCCGACTACGAGCTCGGGCTTCCGCAGCGCGGCCTCACGGCCAAATACACGGGCGGCAGCTTCAACACGCAGCGCGCGCTCCTCATGTGGGGGCCCGAGGGAATGAACGAGCACACCTTCGCCGGCGTCGAGGTCTATTCGACCGACGGATTCGGCGAAAACCGCGACGCGCAGCGGGCGGCCGCGATGGGCCAGTACGAAGGGCGGCTCGGCGACAACGGCTCGTACCGCGTGACGGCGCAAGCGTATGCGACGCACTTCCACTCCGCGGGGCTGATTCGGCAAGACGACTACCAGGCCGGTCGCATCGGTTTTTACGACAGCTACGACGTGACCGGGTCGGCGCGCGAAGCCGTGCCCGAAGGCGGCGACTCGTCGCGCTACTCGATCGCGGCGGATCTCGACACGCGCGCGGGCGACACGACGTTCACGCAGCAGGTGTTCCTCATCAAGCGCGACATGCGCTTGCTCGAGAACTTCACGGGGTTCTTGCTCGACGTGCAGGAGCCGCTCCAGAGCGTCCACGACCAGCGCGGCGACATGATCGACCTCAACGTGCACGAGATCACGGCCGGTGCCCGCGGATCCGCGCGAATCTCGGGAACGCTCCTCGGGGAACGGCAGGACCTCGAGTTCGGGTATTACGCGCGCGGCGACGACGCGGCAGGGACGCAGCAGCGCATCGAGGCCGCGACGGGCGTCCCCTACCAGACCGACACGGACCTCGATTCGCAAATAGGAGACATCGGCCTCTATGCGGACGTGAACCTGCGGGCCCTCCGGTATTTGAATTTTCGCGGCGGCGTCCGCGGCGACCTCCTCACGTACGATGTGTTGAACAACTGCGCGGCGCAGAGCGTGTCGCACCCGTCGACGATCGATCTCCCTGTGAACCAGAGCTGCCTCTCGCAGCAGGACATGGGCCAGCCCCGCGAGCCGAATCAGCAGACGTCGACGTCGAGCGTCGCGGCGCTGCCGAAGGGCTCGATCCTCGTCGGGCCGTTCGAGCACTTCCTGTTCTCGACGAGCCTCGGGGAGGGAATTCGCTCCGTCGATCCGAGCTACATCACCCAGGACGTCAAGACGCCGTTCGCCAGCGTCTGGGCCTCCGAAGCCGGGGTCTCGTACGCGGGCAGCCTGCACGACGTCGCCCTGGTCGCCCGGAGCATCTTCTTTCAAACGATC
>DATHQY010000095.1:0-4175 GCA_035482215.1 Polyangiaceae bacterium
TGATCTTCATGGTCCGCGCGGACGACGTGCGCCATCAACGGTGGTCGCGTCCTCCCGCCGCGGGCAGCGCAAGCGGCCCGGCGGTGGGCCGTTGAGCGAGCTCGAAGGCCCGCGTACCAAGCCCTGCGCGAACACCGACGCCAAGGCCGAAGCATGATCGTTCGATGGCGGTAACACGCTCCTCTTTCGCAGGCGGGCGTCGTCGCGACGCGTTGCGCGTCGTCGTCGTCGCTGCGGCCGTGATGCTCGCTCTGGCACTTACTTGCCTCACCAAGCGTCCGGCTCCGGCGCATGCGCGCCTGCCCAGCCCATGGCGCTCGGCCCACGCTGTCTTCTCCTTGCACATGGCGTCGCCCACTCTCACCGTCTCCGCCGCGGATGGAGCACGGTCCGATGACATCGAGCTGGCGGTCGTCGTGGATGAGTCCGTGCAACCGATCGTAGTAGCCTCGATGGCCATGCAGCTCGAGCCGGAAGGAGTTCGCGCCCGAATCCCGATTGCGCTCGAGGGCAGTCGCTTCGACGTGGACCTCGAGATGCACGTCGACATCGCCCACGACGCGCTCGTCGCCCAACTGGCGCTTCCGGAGATCCGGCAGATCGGCGGCCACCGTCTTGCGCTCCGCGCCGAGCTCGCCGCCGATGCGGCAACGTTGTTTGTCTCCGGCACCGGCACTGTCGCCGAGCGCGCGAAGGTCACGGGCGCCGCGCTCGTGTTGGACACGGATCCGCATCCCTTGGCGATAGCGTCGACGTCGGGGCCGATGGCGGTGGAGACCATCTCCGAAGAGAGTCTCGCGCCCGGCGAGCCGATGCGAGTGGCCGCGACGAGCCCGCCCGCGACCGCGACGGATCACCCGATCGCCGAGCTCCATGTTGTCGTCGGCGAATCGAGCCAGGCGATCTGGCCACTCTTGTCGCAGCTGGGGGGAGTGCCGTCGGTGCCCGTCAGGGGCCGCGTCGCGGGCATCGTGGGGCGGGCGACGGTGGTCGGGCGAGACGTCCAGGGCTCACCCGTCGTTCGCGCCCGGACCGCGGAGGGCGGCTTGTTCGCATTCGAAGTGCCCGCCAGCGTCGTGCAATGGTACGCGGAATTCGCTCCGGGGCTCGCGAGCGCGCTGACCGCCGCAACCACCGCGAGCGACGGGGAGCTTCGCCTGGAGGTCCCCCCCGGAGGCGAGGTGCGCGTTCGGGTCGTCGATGCCGACGCTCGCGAGCCGCTCACGGCGCGGCTTCTGTTTCACGGCCTTCATGACACCGTCGATCCCAACTTCGGGCCCGACTACCGCGCTTCGGGGGCCGGGCCCATCGTCGATTCGCTTCGCGGGGACGCGACGGTGTCTCTCCCTTCCGGCCGCTACCGCGTGGCCGCCACGAAGGGGATCGAGTGGAGCCTCGACGCCCAGGAGGTGGACGTGACCCCCGGCCGCCGTATCGACGTGACGCTTGCGCTCCGCCATGTGGTGCCGACGCCCGGGACCCTCGGTTGCGATCTGCACGTGCACGCGCGGCCGAGCTTCGATTCTCCCGTGACGCCAGAAGACCGCGTGCTGTCGCTGGTCGCCGCCGGGATCGACTTCGCCGTTCCGACGGAGCACAACGTCGTCGGCGACTATGCGAGCGCAATCGAGACGCTCGAGGTAGGGCGAGACTTCATCTCCGTTCCGGGGGTCGAGGTCACAACGTTGAGCCTCGGTTTCGGCCACTTCGGCGTCTTTCCATATGATCCGGGAGCGCGTGTGCCTCCGTTCAAACACACCCGCGTCGAGCCGATCTTTCGGGCCGTGCGCTCCGATCCGAGCCGCTACTTCCAGGTGAATCACCCGCGCTTGGGGGGCGGTATCGGGTATTTCGACACCATCGGATTCGACCCGCGTGGAGGCCGTTCGCAAGTCCAGAAGCGGATCGACTTCGACGGCATCGAAGTTTACAACGGTTTCGACATCACCCAGCCGGACCGGGTGGAGCAGGTGCTCCATGACTACTGGGCCCTTCTGGATTTCGGCTGGCGGTTCACGGCGACCGGAAGCAGCGATTCGCACCGCATTCAGTACCAGTGGGCCGGGTATCCGCGAACGATGGTGACGGTCGATCCGGCGGCCTCGGCCGCGGACGACGCTTTGCCGGCGGACCCCATGGTGGTCGTCGAGAATCTGAAGAAGAGCCACGCGACGGTGACGAGCGGTCCGATCATCGAATTGGCGGCCGCCGACGCCCGGCCAGGCGACGAGCTCGTCACGACGACAGACCCGGTCCCCGTGCATGTGCGCGTCCGGGCGGCGCCTTGGGTCGACGTCACGCGCGTCGACGTCGTGATAGGCCAGATAGACGGCCGGTGGTCGGTGGCGCAATCCTTCGACGTGCCGTCGCGCCCTCTAGCGATCGGGCCCGAAGACGGCACGCTCGCGGAGGCGCAGCAGCGCACGGTCCGCTTCGATCGTGATCTGACGATTGCCGTCGGGTCCGGCAACGGCTGGATCGCCGTGGTGGCGCGAGGTGCGCGCCCGATGGGTGACGTGCTGCCGTTCGTGAACGTGGCGCCGCTTGCGTTCACGAATCCAATCTATGTCGTGCGCCGTCCGTCGCCGCCGCCGCCGTTTCCGGCCGGTGGCCTCCGCCCCGCCCCCTGACGGAAGTTGCGAGCGAACGCCGATCGACATCGCAGGCATCCAGGAGTAGTCGCTCGTCTTCGCACGTTCGAATTCGGAAAGGAGTTCGCCCGAAACGATGAATCCCCTCGCGCCGACGATCACCTGGGTCCCGTTCGAGAGCCTCGCTCGCCTCACCCTCGCGCTGTTCGTGGGGCTCTTCGTCGGCCTCGAACGCGAATGGCGCGGCAAGGACGCCGGCCTCCGGACCTTCGGTCTCGCGGCTCTCCTCGGCGCTATGGGCTCGATGATTGGTGCCGCCTACGCGCTCGCCAGCCTTGGGGCCGTCGCGCTACTCGTCGTTTTTCTGAACATGCAAAGCATGCGACTCGACAAGGGCACGGAGCTCACCACGTCCGCCGCGCTCTTCGTGACGGCGCTCGCCGGCGTGCTCTGCGGCATCGGCCATACGATCACACCTGTCGCCATCGCCGTCGTGATGACGGGTCTCTTGTCGTGGAAAGAGCGGCTTGCCGATTTCGGGCATCGCTTGACGGCCGAAGAGCTGCGTTCGGCAATCCTTCTCGGGATTCTGGCGTTTGCCATTTATCCCGTTCTCCCAGCGCACGCCGTCGACCCTTGGGGCCTGGTCGAACCGCGTGTCGCGTGGACGACGGTGATTCTCATCGCGGGCATGGGCCTCGCGAACTACATTCTCTGGAAGATCTTCGGGACGCGAGGCATCGAGTTCGCGGGCTTTCTGGGAGGCCTGGTCAACAGCACCGTCACGGCGACCGAGCTGGCGACCCGCGCAGCGGAAATGGGCCCTGCCGTGGAGTCTGTCGCATACCGCGGCCTCATGCTTTCCGTGGCCGCCATGGCCGTGCGGAACGCGCTCATTCTCGGCGTTTTCCGCTGGAGCGCGCTCGTCGTCGCTGCGGGCGCTCTCGGCGCGATGTTCGTCGCGAGCGTTGCCCTGGCTTTTCTTGCGAGTCGATCGCGTGCCGTACCATCCGGCGATCGGCCGCTCGCCTTGCGTTCGCCTTTCTCGCTTTGGTCTGCCCTGAAATTCGGAGGGATCTTTCTCGCGATGCAGATCGCCGGCGCGATTGCGCAGGCGGTGTTCGGCAGGCTCGGGTTCTACGCCGTGAGCCTGCTCGCCGGTCTCGTCTCGAGTGCGTCGGCCGTGGCTTCCGCCGCGCAGCTGGCTGCGGCCGGCAGAGTCGCGGTGCCCGCTGCGGCCGTCGCATCGGTTCTGGCTTCTCTGGCGAGTGCGGGCGTCAACTTCGTATTGGTCTCGCGCCTGGCGAAGTCGCCCGCGCTCATCCGCAAAGTCGGGATCAGCACGGCGCTCGTCCTGGCGGTCGGGATCGCCGGTGCGCTCGTAACGTTGCGGATCACCGGCTGACCATCGTCCAGACCGCTTGTCCCGCGTATTTGGTGGTCCATCGAAGTTCTCGAGATTGTCGGCGATCGCGTGACGGTGCTTCGCGGACGCAATGAAGGATTCGAACGTCCGCGCGTGACTGGTTCAGTCCGTGACATAGTGGAAGAGGAGACGGATTCGGCCCTCACCGAGCCGTTCAA
>DATHQY010000096.1:0-3551 GCA_035482215.1 Polyangiaceae bacterium
CCGCCTTGCGCGTCGCGTTCCAAAAGACGAGATCGTTCGTGTAGTCGAACGCATGGCGCCTTGCGGCGAAGCACTGGAATCCAAAGAGGAGGACGAGCGCGCCCGCCGCGGCGGCGAACGCGCCCGTCCCGCGTGCACGCGCGCGTCTGAGAAGTGCCGCCGAGCCCATGCCGAGCAGCATCGCGGAGCCGATCGCCGGGAAATACCAGAAGCGCTCCGCGCGCACGGTGGGCAAGACCACGGGGATGTTGGAGACCGGGAAGTACGAGACGACGATCCACATCGTGGCGAACGCCACGATGGGCACGAGGTCCCATCCGGCGACGCGCGAGAGGAGCGAACGCAGCGAATCCCAGGCCGGGTCGGCTTCGCGCCGCCGCGCACGGACCCGCGCGACGATCACGAGCACGGTGCATGCGAGAACCGGAATGATGACCGCCAGACCGCCGATCACGCTCTCGGGAAAAACGAGACGGTCGGGGATGGGCTCTTGCGGCGCCGAATAGTCGCCCGACAGCGTCCATGGAAAGAGAACCTGGCCGAGACCGCGCGCGTATACCCGAAGGGCGCCGGCCACGCGATACGGCGGTGAAGCGTCGATGAACGGGTTGTTGAGCGGATCGTGGGGCAGCATCGGCTGCGCGTACCAGCGAAGCGCGGCGGCGAAAAAACGATGCAACCGGGGCTTGCCCGCGTTCGCCGCGGCCGTCAGGTCGGTGGGCGTCGCCACCGGGAAGAGGTGACGGCGCATCTCGACGTAGAAGACGAACGCCGCGACGGTGGCCACCGTGGCGAGGAAGGCTCGCCAGAGACGGAGCGGCCGCCCCGGATGAACCAGATCGGCCGTGAGCAGCGCCGCGAGGGGGACGAGCGGCACGATGCAGAGCGCGCTCTCCTTCGAATAAAGGCCGACGAGCGTGGCCAGGCAGAGAGCCGCCGGCATCAGAGACCCGCGGAAGTTGAGCGCCAGAAGAGCGAGGAGCGCGCCCATGCCTCCGAGGACATCGGCCAGACCGACGACGCCGGTCACCGCCTCGGTCACGACCGCGGTCGCGACGAATAGAAGCCCCGTCAGCCATGCCGTCAGCCGATCGCGCGTCCACCGAAATACGAGAAGAACGAGGAGGGCGCCGTTGACGCCGTGAAGCATCACGTTCAGGTACGCGTGCGGGAACGCACCCTGGTCGCGAGCGCCGAGCTTCCACAGCGCGCGCCATACGATATCGGGCAGCGGTCGGTACGATCCGATCGTGCGATCGGGCAGGAGCCCCCAGAAGTCGCGCCGGAACGCGGCGAGCCACGGGATATTGGCGCCTTTGTCGACGCTCGCGCGCACGTACGGGTTCGCGAGGAGCGCCTCCTGCTCGTCGAAGATGAAGTTCGTCGCCGGATGCCGCGTATAGAGCAGCATCGAGAGGAAGCACGTCGGCACGAGGGCCGTGAGGAGCGTCGGGTCCTCGCCGAGGAAATACTCGCGGACGCGCAGGACCCATGAGCGCTTCGGAATGGGTGGGAGCGGCTCGCTCTCCTCGGCCACGAGGGGCGCGTCTGCGGGAGTTCCCATCGGGTCCACGGCTTCGGGCGGTCCTACAGGATTCACGGGTCCGCGGCGGCGCGGACGGGCGCCGGAGTGTTCTTGTGAAGGGCCGTCGCCAGGACGAGCGCGATGAGCATCCCTGCGCACGCGGCGGCGTAGGGCGCGCGCGGTCCCAGCGATCCGTAGAGCCAGCCGCCGAGGGCGGGACCAAAGCTCCGCGCCAAGCTCGCGAACGCCTGGTTCGTACCGAGGGTACCCCCCTGTCGGTCGGCGGGCGCGCGGCGCGAGATGAACGCAGAGGTCGACGGCTGCGTCAGTCCGTTGCCGAGCGCGAGAATCGCGCCGGATGCGAGCAAGAGGCCCTGCGAGCTCGCGGTCCCCGCGAGCACCAGCCCCGCGAAGGCGATCGCCTGGATCAAGGCGCCCGCACGGATGAGCACACCTTCGTCGACGCGCCCGGAGAGCCGGCGCACGAGGCCCCCTTGCACGAGGGCCGCAACGACGCCGATGAACGCGAGGACGTAGCCCGTCCCGCGCTCGTCGATTCCGAAAAGTTCGGCGCAAAAGAACGTGAACGTCTGGTCGAGGTTCGTGAAGCTCAGGATGACGAGGAAGTTCACCGCGATGGCCGCAGCGACGCCCGGGAGCTCGAACGACTTCCGCATCGCGTCCAGATTCAACGGCGCAAGCCTGCGGAGGGGCTTGCCGGCGCGCGCTGCGGGGGGGAGCGACTCGGCGACGCCGAGCGCGACCCATGCAAAGTTGATCGCGCTGAGCCCCGCCGCAAGGAAGCAGGGGACCGCGCCGAAGCGGCCGTTCACGGCGATGCGCGAGAGCAGGCCGCCGACGCCCGGCCCGATGATGAAGCCGAGCCCGAAGGCCGCGCCGATGAGACCCATGCCTTTCGCACGCTCTTCAGGGCGCGTGATGTCCGCGATGTAAGCGCTCGCCGTGCCGAGGTTGGCGGTCGCGATGCCGCTGAAGGCGCGGGCCGCGAAGAGCCAGAGGACGCTCTGCCCCCATGCGATTCCGCCGCCGAGCGCGGCCATGCTCGCCGCGGTGCCGGCCACGGACCAGAGGAGGACCGGCCGGCGGCCGACGCGATCCGAAACGCGCCCCCAGACCGGCACGAAGAGGAACTGCATGAGCGAATAGATCGAGCCGAGCAGCGTGGCGACGAACGTGCTGACGCCGAAGGTGTCGTGCGCTTCTTTCGCGAGAAATGGCAGGACGAGCCCGAAGCCGAGCAGATCGACGAAGACCGTAAGGAAGATGGCGCCGAGCCGCGGACCCGCTTTCATGGCCGAACGCGCGCCACTATAGCCGCGGCTCGCGCCGGGCAAGCAGGAACACTTCGCGGTTGCCCTTGGGACCGGCGAGCACGCTGTCGATTTGCGCTCGCACGTGAAAGCCCTCGGAGGCCGAGGCTTCGACGACGGACGCGACGGCCTCGGCGCGGAGGGCGTCGTCGCGGACGACGCCGCGGCCCTCCGCCACGTGCTCGCGGCCGACTTCGAACTGCGGCTTGACGAGCGCGACGAGATCGCCGCCCCCCCGCGTGCACCGCGCGATGGCCGGCAGCAGCGCACCGAGCCCGATGAACGAGGCGTCGACGACCGTGACGTCGCACGGCCCACCGACGGCGTCCGCGTCGAGGTGCCGCGCGTTCGTGCGCTCCATGACGACGACGCGCGGGTCGACGCGGAGCTTGTGCGCGAGCTGGCCGTAGCCCACGTCGACGGCGACGACGGAGGCGGCGCCCCGCTGCAGGAGGCAATCGGTGAATCCCCCGGTCGACGCGCCGAGGTCGAGGCAACGGAGACCGCGCACGTCGAGCGCGAAGGCGTCGAGCGCGCCGGCGAGCTTCACGCCGCCGCGCGAGACGTACGGGTGGTCGCCGCCACGCACTTCGATCGGCGCATCGTCAGCCACGAGGGTGCCCGCCTTATCGACCCGCACGCCGGCGACGAAGACCTTCCCTGCGAGGACGATCGCCTGGGCGCGCGCGCGCGTC
>DATHQY010000097.1:0-2354 GCA_035482215.1 Polyangiaceae bacterium
CCGGTCGCGTTCGTGAGCAGCATGTCCCTCACAGCGGCCGAGCGCTCGCGCGCGACGGGTACGCGCACGCCTTTGCCCGCGTCGGCGACGCCCGAGCCGACGAACAGCTTCGTCTCGTGGCCGTCCCGCTCGAGCTCTTTGATGTGCGCCGCGTTGACCAGCCAGTTGCGGTGCACGCGCACGAACGCGCGCCCGAACGACGCTTCGACCGCGGCCAGCGACAAGTCGATGTCGAACACGCCGTGGAGCGTGTGCACGAAGGTCAGCCGATCGGCCGCCTCGAAAGCCCAGATCTCCGGCGGCTCGAGGAACACGAGGCTCCGCTTGCGGCGCGCCACGATGCGCGGAGGGCCGCTCGCGACCTCCTGCCGCACGTCCGACCGCAGCTGCTGCAGGCGGCGCAGGCAGTGCACGACGCGGTCTTCGCTGAACGGCTTCAGCAAGTAGTCGACCACCCCGAGCTCGAACGCGGCGAGCGCGTGCTGCTCGTACGCCGTCGCGAACACGAAGAGCGGCGCGTTCGGCGCGCCGATGACGCTCCGCACGAGCGAAATCCCGCTCTCGTTGTTGGCTCCGCCTTCGAGCGCGATGTCGGCGAAGACGACGTCGACCCCCAGGGTCGACGAATCGGTCGCCAGCGCTTGCCGCGCTTCGTCGACCCCGCCGACCGCGCCTACGACTTCCGACAAGCCCGACGACTCGAGCAATTCCACCAAGTAATTGCGGGCAGGCCACTCGTCTTCCACGACGAGTGCCCGGAGCCGCTGTGAAGTCTGCATGAACTGCCTCTCATCCTACGTGCGGTGCAATTTCGACGATCGAGCGCATTCCCTCGCTCGACGACTCGAGCCGCAGCGATGCCCGCGGCACTTCGAGCTCGAGGCGCCTGCGCACCGATTGCAGACCGAATGCGCCTGCGCGCACGTCCGAATCCGGCATGCCAGGGCCGTTGTCTTCCACGACGCACACGAGGTACCCGTCATCGCGGCGCGACGCGCGCACGACGACCTCGCCCGCGCCGTCCCCCCTCCGCAGCGCGCCGTGCTTCACGGCGTTCTCCACGAGCGGCTGGAGCAAGAGGCGCGGCAGGAGCACGGGCGCGCAATCGCTCGGCACGTCCCACCGGAAACGGAGCGCCCCGTGATGGCGCGCCTCCAGGATCTGCGCGTAACGGCGGAGCCAGGCGACCTGCTTGTCGAGCGTCTGCAGCTCGCTCGTCTCGGACACGGCGTCGCGCAGCAAGTCGCCGAGGCACACGAGCAGCCGTCGCGCCTCGCGCGGCTCCTCCGTCACGAGTCCCGCGATCGCGTTCAACGTGTTGAGCAAGAAGTGCGGCTCGAGATGGGCGCGAAGACGCGCGAGCTCGGCCTGCACTTGCAGATGCCGCGCTTCGAACGCACGCGCCCCCGCCGTCTCCACGGCGAAGGGATATACGAACGCCAGCGCCCAGAGGCCGCAGTAGAGCTGCGCGTTGAGAACCCCGAACAGCACCGATCGCGGAACCGGATTCGACCCGTTCGGGTAGTGCAGCCGCAAATCGGGAACGTGCAACGCGACGAGGCCGAACAGCACCCCGAACACGCATCCGAAAGCCGTCGCGATCGCGATGCCCGCCCCGAGGCCGCGCGACGCGCTGACGCGCTGGCGCACGGACCAATCGAAGAGCCACGAGAGCGTGACCATCAAGAGCGGCAGCTCGAAGAGCATGAAGACCATGCGCGCCCAGATGCGCGCGCTCTCGCGACCGGCTACGACGTCCGTCAAAAGTTGCAGGAGCATCACGAAAGCGACAACCGCCACGCCGAGCATGCGCTGCGGCCGCGCGGTGGCGGCTTCGCGCATCATCGTTTGCACCTCGGACGGCGGCCGCTCGACGGGGACGACCGGAACCAGCTGGGCACTCTCCTGCATTACGGTACCAATCTAGCCTGCGGGGGGGCGCGATGCGCCGCTGCCGGTCGGCACACATGGTCGCTTCGTCCGGCGATTGAGACCCCTCGTCGATTGCGATGAAGCAGGTTCACCGGGTCCTAGCATCGTATCCTGCGATTCGGACGATGCGGACTGCCATTTCCCCCCCCTCTGCGCTCCCAGCGCAACGTGTCACGTGTGCCACTTTTGCCGCCTCGGTGGTTTTTTGGCCGCTCCTTCTGATCGGGGCGCGAACCGCCGCCGCGCAGGCGCCGGCCACCATCCCACCTTCCTCGACGGCAACGGCCGCCGCGCCCTCCACCGCCGCACCCTCGCAAGGCCCCTCGCGCTCGGGCGCGTCCTTGCCTTCGCCGTCCGCCACCGCGGCTTCGTCCGCGGCGCCGGCGACCATGGTGCTGACGCCCGAGCCGCCTTCGCCGGTC
>DATHQY010000098.1:0-12114 GCA_035482215.1 Polyangiaceae bacterium
GACATCGACCCGCGCATCGAAGTCATGTGAGCTCGCGGTTGCGCTGGTGCTTGCGTCGGCGGGCTGTGTGGATCATGCAGAGCCCGCTCGAAGCGGGCCGCCGCAGGTCGCGCCGGGAGAATCCGCGCCGCCTCGCCACCCCGACGGGGTCGTGATCGAGTCACCCTCGGCGCTGCCGAGCCCGTCGACGCGCGCGGAGGCTCGCGGGGTCGTGACGCTCCGGCCGGCCGTCGAGCCGGACGCCATCGAGGCGGTCGTCGAGCAATGGCTTGCGGCCTGGGAGCACGAATCGATCGACGGGCTCGCCGCTCTTCTTACGGACGACGCGCAGCCCCTCGACGGGTCGGGGCACGGCCGCGCGGGCCTTTTGGAGGCATTTCGCCAGCGCTTCCAGGCGCACGACTACGCGCGTATCGCGGGCCAGCCCGTCATGCGGTCCGATCGAATCGAGCGGTGGGACTACGACGATCTCGACACGGGGGACGTGGCAGGTGCGACAGGCCCCGCAGCCGCCGCCGTGCATCCGGGCGAGACGCTCGTGCGCGTGCCGATCGACGTGACGCGCGAACCCGGCGAAAAGCTCTTCGGGGACGCACTTCTTTTCGTGTTGCGCCGCGAGGACGGCAAGCTCGCCGTCACGGCCTACGGCGAGATCGACGACCCGAAGTAGCGCGCGGCATCGACCCCGATGCCGGCACAGATGGCGCCGAGCACCTCGTCGACGCGTGCGCCGGTGGCTTCGCGCGTGCCCGCGGTGTCGACCACGTAGTCGGCGACGGCGACTTTCTCGGCGAGGGGCTTCTGCGCGAGCACGCGCGCGAGCGCTTCGCTCTCGGAGATGCCGTCCCGCGCCCGAATCCGCGAAACCTGCGTTTCGGTCGGGCACGCGACGACGACGAGCGGGCGAAAGAGATCCTGCGTCCCGTTCTCGACGATGAGCGCCGCCTCGTAGCAGGCGAGGGGTTCGCCCGCGGCGCCGAGCGCCTGGGCACGTTCGCGCACGAGCTCTCCGATACGCGGATGGGTGATCGCGTTGAGGCGCCGCCGCGCTTCCGGATCCGAGAAGACCAGGCGTCCGAGCGCCTTGCGATCGAGCGCGCCGCTCGCGTCGAAAAAGCGCGCTCCGAAAGCGGCGGCGACGGCCCGTGCGCCCTCCGTTCCGGGAGCGACCACTTCGCGCGCGAGCTCGTCCGCGTCGACGACGGGCACTCCGCGGAAGCGAAAGCGCGCCGCCGCCGTGCTCTTTCCCGAAGCGATGCCGCCCGTGAGACCGAAGAGGTGCAAGACCGCTAGGGCCCGTATACATTCGGCCCACGCCCGATGCGAGGACTCCGCGCTGGACGACCCGACGCCGGTCCTCGGCGCCTTTCGCGGCGGCGTCTGTTCGAAGCGGGCGCTGCGATCGTGGTGGCGCTCGGCGCGGGCGTCACGCTGCGAATGCGAGGGTATCCCGAGCCCACGCGGCCGCTCGTGGCCCTCTCGACGTGGCAATACGCGGTCGTGCAGCACGCAGCGCGGCGGATCGCGGCCTTGGATGCGTCGGCCATCACGGCAGGCGCGCCTGATCCCGACCAGACCGACGTCGCGGGGTTCGTCGACGGATGGGTCGCGCGGATGAATCCGCGGACCCGGCGCGATCTCTTGCGCTTTCTCGTGTTCGTCGAGCAGGTCGCGCCGCTCGGGTGCGGATATCTCGGGCGCTTCACACGCCTCGATGCGGCGGCGCAAGACCAGGTGCTTGCGTCGATCGAGGGGTCGTCGCACGCGCTTTTGCGCGCGGGCTTCGAGGGCCTGAAGGCGCTGGTCTTTCTCGGCTATTACCGCGATCCGCGCACCTGGAGCGTCATGGGGTACGACGGCCCGCTCCTCGGCCGGCCGGAGTCGGCACCCGGGGGCGCAGCGCGATGACCGGATCGATCGTGCGGGGCCGCGATCGGGCCGGCGGCGATCTCTCGATCGACGCGGACGCCGTCGTCGTCGGTACGGGGGCGGGCGGATCGATCATGCTGCGCGAGCTTGCGCGTGCAGGTCTCTCCGTCGTCGCGCTCGAGCAAGGCGGCTACGCTAGGGCGGCTGATTTCGATCAGCACGAAGAGCGCATGCTGTCGCTCCTTTACGAAGACGGCGGCGGCCGCATGACCGACGACATGGCCATTCGCGTGCTGCAGGGCCGCGGCGTCGGCGGCAGCACCGTGCACAACACGAATTTGTGCAAGCGTACCCCCGGCCCGATCCTCGATCTCTGGGCCCGCCGCTATGGCGTATCCGGCGCCACGCCGGACGCGATGGAGCCGGCCTTCGCGGCGATCGAGCGGGATCTCTCGGTCACGGAGATGGGCGCCGACGTGCGCAACGCCAACAACGAGGTGCTCCGTCAGGGGTGCGATGCATTGGGCTGGAAGGGCGGCCCGCTCCACCACAACCGGAAGGGTTGCATCGGGTGTGGTTTTTGCGAGCTCGGGTGCACGTACGACGCGAAAGAGAACGCGCTCAAGGTGGTGCTTCCGCAGGCGCTCGCCGCGGGTGCGACGGTGCACGCGGACGCGACGGCCACGCGGATCCTGCATGCGCAGGGAGAAGTCACCGGCGTCGAAGCCACCGCGCTCGGGCCGAACCGCACGGCGCGATCACGGATCCACGTTCGCGCCCGCGTCGTCGTCGTCGCCGCGAGCGCGATCGGCAGCGCGGCTCTTGCGAGGCGGAGCGACTTACCCGATCCGTACGGGCGGCTCGGGCGAGGGCTCCGCCTGCATCCCGGCGCCGTCGTCGCGGGTCGCTTCGAGC
Source organism: Polyangiaceae bacterium (assembly GCA_035482215.1). GTDB lineage: Bacteria > Myxococcota_A > Polyangia > Polyangiales > Polyangiaceae > Palsa-1150. The sequence goes on from DATHQY010000098.1 coordinate 2,785, forward strand.
GGCCCATCTTCGGGTGGCGCGGCATTCCGCAGAGCTACGAGTGCACCGAGTTTCTCGAGTGGGACGAGGGCGGCGACAAGCGCGTCTGGATCGTACCCGCGTTCGCGCACCCGATCGGCGCCGCCGCGACCCTGCGCGGCTTCGGCGCGTCGCACATGGAAGCGATGCGGGCGTACCCGCACCTCGCCGTCCTCACGGCCATGGTGCACGACGAGACGCGCGGCGAAGTCTCGGCGTCGAGCGACGGGGAACCGGTTGTTTCGTATCCGATGATCGACAGTGACCGGGCGCAGCTCGCAAAAGGCCTCGCCGCGTGCGCCCGCCTCATGCTCGCGGCCGGCGCGCGCGACGTGACGATTCCCGCCGCGTCGCCCGTCCGCGTGTCGAGCGTCGCGGAGCTCGACGCGCTCGATCTTTCGTTCGTGCGGCCCCACCAGGTGCCGATCACATCGGTGCACCCGATGGGCACGATGTGCATGGGGGACGACCCGCGCACCGCCGTCGTCGCCTCTACGGGCGAGCATCACCAGGTGCGCGGCCTCTTCGTCGCGGACGGGTCGCTCTTTCCAACGAGCCTCGGCGGCCCGCCGCAGATCAGCATCTATGCGTTCGCGCTGCATCTTTCGCCGCATGCGATCGCCCGCGCGCGTCGCGCGCTATAAGACGCACCCAACACCATGGCCGCGGAATTCGTCCATCTCCACGTGCACACGCAGTACTCGATGCTCGACGGCGCCGTGAAGGCGAAAGACCTCGTCAAGCGAGTGGCGGCAGCGGGGATGGGCGCGGTGGCGATGACCGATCACGGCAACATGTTCGGGGCCGTGACCTTCTACAAGGCCGCGAAGGAAGCCAAGGTCCAGCCCATTCTCAGCTGCGAGATCGGGATCGTGGGGCGCGGAGGGCGCGAGTGCCATCTGCCGCTCCTCGCGTCGAGCCTCGAGGGGTACAAGAATCTCGTGTGGCTCGTCTCGCAGCCGCACGTGAAGAACGCGCCGATCACGCTCGAGCAGTTCGCGTCGCGCTCCAAAGGCCTCGTGGCGATGACGGGGTGCATGGGCGGAACCGTCGCGCAGAGCATTCTCGAGGAGGGCGAGGGCAGGGGCCGCGAAACGCTGGCGGAGCTGCGGGACGCGTGCGAGCCGGGGGCGCTCTACGTCGAGCTGCAAGACCACGGCTTGCCCGAGCAACCGGTGCTGAACGGGATCCTCACGCGGCTCGCGCGCGAGATCGACCTGCCCCTCGTGGCGACGAACGACGTGCATTACGCGGAGCGGACGGACGCGGAAGCGCATTTGTACCTGTCGTGCATCAAGACGGGCCGCTCGATGGACGAAGCCAAAGAGCGCCACCACGGGTCGAGCGAGATGTACCTGAAGCGCCCCGAAGAAATGGCGGCGCTCTTTCTGTCGAACCCCGAGGCGGTCAAGGCGACGCTCGAGATCGCCGAGCGCTGCAAAGTTTCGCTGAAGCTCGGCGAACCCATGCTCCCGAACTTCGTCGTGCCCGCCGATTACGACGTCGAGGGGTATTTCCGGCACGTCGCGCGCGACGGGCTCGCGAAGCGATTCGAGGAGTTCGCCGTCCAGGGCAAGACGGTCGATCGGGCGGCCTACGCGCAGAGGCTCGAGGCGGAGCTCGACGTCATCGCGAAGATGCGTTTTCCAGGGTATTTCCTGATCGTCTGGGACTTCATCCGGCACGCGAAGGAGAACGGCGTTCCCGTGGGGCCTGGGCGCGGGTCGGGGGCGGGGTCGATCGTCGCGTACGCGATGCGGATTACGGACTTGGATCCGATTCCGTACAACCTGCTCTTCGAACGATTCCTCAATCCGGAGCGCGTCAGCATGCCGGATTTCGACGTCGATTTCTGCATGGACAAGCGCGACGCGGTGATCGCGTACGTACAGCGCAAATACGGCGAGGAGAGCGTCGGGCAGATCGCGACGTTCGCGGAGCTCAAGAGCAAGAGCGTCGTCAAAGACGTGGCGCGCTGCATCGGCATCACGCCGACCGAAGCGCAGCAAATCGCCAATCTGATTCCACGCAAGACACCGGCCGAGACGTACACGATCGGCGAGTCGCTCGAGATCGAACCCCGCCTCAAGGCGCTCTACGACAAGGACGCGCGCGTCAAAGAATTGCTCGACCAGGCGCGAAAGCTCGAGGGCCTGACGCGGCACGCGGGAAAACACGCGGCCGGCATCGTCATCAGCGAGGGGCCGCTCTGGGACCACGTCCCGATCTTCCGCGACGAAAAGAGCGGCGCGTACGTCACTCAATATTACAAGGACGACGTCGAGCTCGCCGGGCTCGTGAAGTTCGACTTTCTGGGCCTGAAGACCCTGACGGTCATCGACATCGCGGTGCGCCTCGTCAACGCGCGGCCGGACATCGTACGGGGCGGGCGGCCGCTCGACATCGCGCGCATTCCGATGGATGACGCGCTGGCGTTCAAGCTGCTCGCATCGGGCGAGACGAAAGGCGTCTTCCAGCTCGAATCGACGGGCATGCAGCAGCTCTTCAAGGACCTGCGCGCGGACAGCTTCGAGGACATCATCGCCGCGGTGGCGCTCTACCGCCCCGGTCCGCTCGGGTCGGGCATGGTGGAGGACTTCGTCAACAGGAAGCACGGGCGCGCCGCGATTGCGAGCTTGCACCCGAAGGTCGACGACATCCTCGCCTCGACGTACGGCGTCATCGTCTACCAGGAGCAGGTCATGCAGGTCGCGCAGAAGCTCGCGGGCTACACGCTCGGCGGCGCCGATTTGCTCCGGCGCGCGATGGGCAAGAAGAAGCCCGAGGAGATGGCCAAGCAGAAGAGCACGTTCCTCGATGGAGCCAAGACCAACGGCGTCGAAGAGAAAGACGCGGAGCACATCTTCGGCTTGCTCGAGTACTTCGCGGGCTATGGCTTCAACAAGAGCCACTCCGCGGCGTACGCGCTCGTCACCTACCAGACCGCGTGGCTCAAAGCCCATTATCCGGTGGAGCTTCTCTGCGCCATTCTGACGAGCGACAAGGACCGGATCGACAAGGTGGTCCGCACGATCGCCGACGCGCGCGCCATGGGCGTCACGGTGCTCGCGCCCGACATCAACGAGAGCGAGACCGACTTTCGTGTCGTCTACGCGCATCCCCAGGGGGTGCCCGTACGGCGGAGCGATCGGATCAAAGACCCACTCGGCCCGCAGATTCGATTCGGGCTCGGCGCCGTACGCGGCCTCGGGGGCTCGGCGCTCGACGCGGTGTTCGAGGCGCGCAAAGACGGGCCGATCCGCGACCTGTTCGACCTGGCCGCCCGCGTCGACGCGAAGCGCGTGAACAAAGGCGTCTTCGAGGCGCTCGTCCAGTGCGGGGCTTTCGACACGACTCTGGCCGAGCGCGGAATCCAGCGGTCGCGCGCGTTTGCCGGGATCGACATCGCGCTCGAACGCTCGCGCGCGGCGAGCCGCGACCGCGAAGCGGGGCAGACGTCGCTCTTCGGATTGTTCGACGCGGCGCCGACGGCGAAGACCGCGGCGCCGAGTAGCGGCGACTACCCGGAAGCGGAGCCGTGGGATCGCCGCGAGCTCTTGGTGCGCGAGCGGCAAGCGCTCGGGTTCTACGTGTCAGGCCACCCGCTCGAACGCTACATCAAAGGCGAGGGGGCCCTCGGCAAGTTCGGCGCGACGCCCGTTGCGGAGTGCGCCGCCATGGACGATTGGGCGGCGGTGAAGCTCGTCGGAATGGCCGAGGGTTATCGCGAGCGCGTCTTCAAGGACGGCGGCGGCAAAGTCGCGTTCTTCGATCTGGAGGACCTCACCGGGCGCGTGGCCGTGAAGATCCGCGGAAAGGACATCGAGCAATACGCGGCGATCCTCGCGGCGGGCGAGCCGGTGCTCGTGAGCGGCAAAGTGAGCTTTCCGCAGCGCGGCGAGGACGAAAGCGACGCCGACGAAGGGCCGCGCGAGCCGACGCTCCTGTTGAACGAAGTCTCGCCGCTCACCGACGCCGTGCGATCCGACACCCGATCGATTGCGATTCGGCTCCAGGCCGAACGCATGCGTCCGACGGATCTCTCGAGCCTCGCGCGCGTGCTCGGCGCGGCCAAAGGCAACTGCCCGGTCGCCCTGCACCTTCGCTTCGACGGAGGCGCGGAAGCGGTCTTGAGTCTCGGCGAGGGCTTTCGTGTCGACGTGGGCGACGCGCTGCTTTCGGGGATCGAGCGCATCTTCGGTGAACAGGTCGCCGAATTGCGGTGAGGGCGGCCGTCGCTTCTCTGAAAGGCCGCCCGAAGCTCCGAGGCGCAGAGGACCGCGACCGCGACGAGCGCGGCCTGACGGCAGGTAAGAGTCGCGAGCGCCACGGGGACCTGCTCGCATAGCCAATCGTAAAAGCCGCGCAGATAGAGCTGTCCCAGTGCCAGCGCGATGCCAAATACGAGACACACTCGCTCCAGGCTCGGATGGGGCAAGATGATGACCAGGGGCAGAAGCCACGTGAGGTATTGCGGAGAGAAGACCTTGCCGCCGAGGACGAGCACGATGGCGCCTAGGATGAGCGCAGCGGTCGTCTTGCGAAGGCGGCCGGCCGCGTTTTCGGCGTCGGGCGTGCGCGCCACGAAGATCGTGGTGATCAACATCGCCACGAGCGTCAGCGGGCCGCACGCCGCCGCCAAGGCGTCGGGCAGGGGCCCCGCAAAGTTCGAAGAGCCGAACGTATGTCCGACGAGCGAGGGAGATCCGCAGGCCTTGCAGGCAAGACCATAGAGAGTTCCGGCGAGTGATTCGATGTGCAGCCCTCGACGCGAGTGGTAGACGAAGACCGCCCGCGATTCGGGCGTCGCGACCAGGGGAAGGAGGCCCGCGCCCATCACAAGCACTGCCGACGCCGCCGCCTTTGCGAGGCGATCCCGGCGCCACATGTATCGATCGCTCGCGAGGACGACCGGCGCGAGCAGCAGGGGGAGGATCTTGGTGGCACCGGCGAGGCCGATCCAAATCCCGAAGGCCGTGGGCTTGCGCAGATAGGCGGCCCGAAGCGCCAGAACCAACAGGATCGCGACGATCGGGTCCAGCCGTTGTACGGATATGGATCCTTCGGCAAGCGCCAGGGCGCAGGCAATCCACCAGCGCCTCTTCGCAAAGGTTTCGTCGCCGAACGCCCGAGAGGCGAGACCTACGGCGAGCGCGACGGCCCCTAGGAGGCACGCACCCATTTCTACGCCGAAGAGCCGCTCATAGGCCAACGCCGAACGCACCAGGGCGAGCGGGGCGAGCAGAAAGGGGAGTACGATGGGAGGGTACTCGAGAGGAACTTGCAGATAGGGAATCTGGAGTCCTCGTCCTGATCGCGTTTCGATGGGCGCGAACGCGCCTCCAACTTCGCCGCGATCCAGGTACTCGGGGGGAAACGGGCGGCCCAAAATCGCGCTCGCGGTTCCGTAGTAAAGCTCCTGATCGTGGGCCGGACGGTAGATGAATCGGAAGGGCTCGTAGACGACCCCTGCGACCCACTTCCAGCCCCGGTCGTCCGGAGTGACCGGACGGTCGCCGCCCTGGTTGAACCAGAGAGTCACGATGAAGCCGAATGTCACCGCGGCCGCCGACCAGCGCCTTTTCGTGAGGTTCCGAAGCCAGCTCATGATCGGCGCTCGAAGATATACACAGGACAGGCAAGACTCGCGTTGATGTCGACTCGCCGTTCGACGAAATGCGGGGCGCGCGAAACGTGGGCCACTCGATACCCGGCGTCGCCGCGGAACAGAGCCGGAAAGAACACTGCCGCCTCCGGCTCCGAAAGCGCTCGCTCGAGGTTGGGCGGCTCGATTTTCCCGGAACGCGCGCGGTCGTCGGCCTCCCGAAGGTAACGCCAAGCCCAGGCCCGTGGCACCACGATCCATCGCGGAGCGCGTTGATCGACATCGACATACGACCCGAGCTCCTCGACGACTCCCGTCAACGGGCTGCGCTTGGCCGGCGGAGTGTCTCCGACGCGTACGACGGATAGGAACGCCGGAAAGCGCGGCATGTACACGCTATTGCCGTAGGTCTCGACGCGGTCGCCCGGCTGCATGTGCGCGGCCATCCACGCTTCGGCGTCGTAGCGAGGATCCGTCCAGAGAGCCGCATCGACGAGGAGCGATCGGGCCAAACACCCGAGGACCACGGCCCCGCTGATGGCTCGTGCCGCCCAAGGTGCGACCCGCGTCGCGACGAACTCGTGCAGATGATCGAGGGCGAGGGCCCCGTACAGGCCGAGGGCGAGCATTTGGGGCAGCACGAACCGATCCTCCACACGGCGCGCCAGCGCATTGAACGTGAGGGTGAACGACAGCGCTGCGAGAAGCGGCAGCCATCCCGCGAGACGCGCTCGCCCCGATGTGCGGATGGCGTGCAGCGCGATCCCCGCGACGCACACGGGGGCGAGCCCCCAAGGATAGGAGGCTCCGAAGCTCGCCCCGATGTCCCGTAGAATCCGCCCGATGCCCTGCCATGTCGAGGCATACTGGACGTAGTCCTGGCTGGCGCTCCCGGTCAGGAACCCGACGCGCGCGCGAAATCCGCTCGGGTTGACGATCGCCCCGTCGATCGCCGCCAGCGCGGCGGCGGAAGTCGTCAGGCCGACGCCGACCTCGCGGAGGAGCGGACGGAGTTCCGCTCCATTCGCTCCGGTCGCGCGCGCTCGCGCGAAGATCCAGACGCCGACGACGATCGGGATGCTCAGAAGAAACAGGGCGTACGCCTGGTCTTTCGTCGCGATGGCGAGCGCGGCGAAGAGGAGGGCCTTTCGCAGACCTCGCGGCCGGTCCTCAATCCAGGCCCTGGCCAGCTCGTGGAGCGCAAAGGAGCCCCAAAAAAGGTAGGGCACGTCGAGGCAGGTCGTATGCGCATAGTAGGTGAGCGGTACATTGAGTCCCGTGATCACGACCGCCCAAAGGCCGGCGCGCGGTCCCCACGCGAGCCTCGCGACGCGCCCGAGGTTCCACGTCAGACCGAGCGACATGCCCACGGTGACGACCCGCGCGAGGATCGCGTAAGCCGTCATGTACGGTATGCCCAGAAAGTGCCGAACGAGTAGTTGTGGCGTGAGGCCCGGTGCCGTCACGAGGCCCCAGAGCGTGATCGGCAACGTGACGATGGTGAGCAGAATCGGCTGTAGCGGTGGATACGTGTAGTACTGACCGGGGGTAAAGGACGCGAGAAGTCCTGGCAGAAAATCTCGCGGCGCGATGCCGTCGTTGTCCCAGCCCTCGGAACCAGGCAGCCCCCACTCGATGCCGACGATGCGAACGAACGCCAGGGTTGCAAACACCACGACATCCAGCCGAGGGGGCGTGCTCGCCTGGTTCTCTTTCAGAGGCACGAGACGGTTCTCTCCCTCCCTCATGAAAATGCGAGGCAATGGGGGGCGCCCGACGAACTTCAAGGTGCGCGCGCCTACCGCTCGCCTGTCGGCGCCGGCGGCGGCGCCACCAGCGCCTCGACCTTCGCGTCGATCTTCTGCCGATCCTCTTCGTACTTCAGGAGCGCGCCCAGCGTCGACCGCACCAGCGCCGGATCCAGCGCATTCGCGCCGAGGAGCAGGAGCGACCGCGTCCAATCGATGGTCTCGGCGATCGACGGCGCCTTCCGCAGGCTCTCGGCGCGCACGCCCGCCGCGAACCGCGCGAGATCGGCGGCGAGATCGGCGCCAAGGCCCGGCACGCGCATCACGAGGATGGCCTGTTCCCGCGAGGGCGGGGGATAGTCGAGATACGCGTAGAGGCAGCGGCGCCGCAGGGCGTCGCTCACGTCGCGGCTCGCGTTGCTCGTGAGCACGATGAGCGGCGCGCTCCGGGCGCGCACGGTGCCGATCTCGGGGATCGTGACTTGCCGTTCCGCCAGTACTTCGAGGAGAAACGCCTCGAACTCGGGATCCGCGCGGTCGACTTCGTCGATGAGGAGGACGACGGGCGCCTCGCTCGTCAGCGCTCGCAGCAACGGACGTTCGATGAGAAAGCGCCGGCTGAAGAACGCCGTGTCGGCTTCCGCGAGGCGATCGGCCGCCTCGCGCAACGAGCCGGCACCGTCCGTCCGGGCGCCGACCGCGTCGCGCAGGAGCTGCGCATACAAGATCTGCTTGCCGTAATCCCACTCGTAGAGCGCCTTGGATTCGTCGAGGCCTTCGTAACACTGCAGGCGCACGAGGCTCCGGCCGAGGCCCTCCGCGAGCGCGCGGGCGAGGTCGGTCTTGCCGACACCCGCCGGACCTTCGAGCAAAATCGGGCGCTCGAGGGTGAGCCCTAGAAAGCAAACGAGCGCCGTTTCTTCGTCGGCGATGTAGCCCGCGATCTGGAGCTTTCGGGCGAGGTCGTTCGCGGGCGGCATCGGCAGGGCGTCCGGCGTGAGGGGGTGAAAACGTTATCGCGAGAGGGACGGAAGCGCGATGCCGCGCGTCTCCGGGAGCACCCACACCCACGCGGCTGTCGCCAGCGCGAGGACGAGCGGTACGCTGAGTCCGCCCGCAAGCCCGCGGTGCGTCACGGCTGCCTGCACGATCACGGGCGCGATGAACTGCGCGGTCCGAGCAAGGTTGTACGTGGCGCCCATCGCGACGCCGCGCACTTCGGTGGGGAATAGCTCGGCGAGGAGCGCCCCGAATCCCGCGGTGCAGCCGGAGCCGATCCCGAGCAGGAGCATGGTTGCCCAAAAGAGCATCGGGTGCGCCACGAGGGTCTGCCATGCGGAGGCGAGGGGAGCGAGCGCGCTCGCCGTGATGACCGAGTAGAGCGCGAAGGCGGGCCGGCGCCCGTAGCGATCGGAGAAAGATCCGAACGTGAGCATGCCCGCGAACTGGCCGATCTGGGCGGTGAGAGTCCACGCGAGCGAACGGCCCACGGGCTGGTGCATCTCCGCGAGAAACGTGGGAAGCCACGTGTAACAAGTCCAGTACGTCCCGAGCTTGAAGACGCCGAGGATCCACGCGAGGACGAGCCTCTGGCCGACGCCGGCGGAGAACAGCGCGCGAAACCCGCGATCGGACTGGGCATGGGTCGCGGGCGCGTCGGGCAGGTGCACCGATCGCCGCACGAACAGCGCGAGGATCGCCGTCGTGCTCGAACCGAGGAGCACCGCGCGCCAGCCCACCGCCGGCATGACGAGGTAACCCATCACCGCGGCGAGCGCGACGCCGAGCGGCTCGCCAGCTTGCAGCGCGGCGGCCCAGCGCCCGCGTCGTTCGGCGGCGACGACTTCCGCGAGCATGGCGTGACCGATGGCCCATTCCCCGCCGACACCGAGGCCGACAATCGCGCGCCCGAGCGCGAAGACCAAAGCCGTCGGCGCGAGGCCGCAGACGAGCGATCCG
>DATHQY010000099.1:0-8067 GCA_035482215.1 Polyangiaceae bacterium
GCCTCGGCGAGGAGAATGCGCGCGCCGGGGTTGTTCGGCTCAAGGTCACAAACGCGCTGCGCAAGGCGCGCGGCCTGGCGCATGTCGCCGCCTGCCTTCAGCAGGGCGGCCGCCGCGTTCGTGTGCGACTGCGGGTCGTTCGGGCGGGCCTGACAAACGCGGATCCAGGAGCGCGCGGCGGCCGCCCAGTTGCCGTTCTTCTCTTCGTAGGCCGCCTGGCGCGAGTACGTGTCGGCGAGGATGCCGTCGGCCTTGGCCTGCGTCTCGTTCGATCGGCGTTCGATCTCGGCGTCGTTCGGAACGAGGCCCGCTGCGATGCGATAGGCGTTCGCCGCTTTCACGACGTCGCCCGCCGCAAGCGACTGTTCGGCCGCGGCGACGCACTTGCGCGCCTCGGCCGCCTTCGCGACGCGGACGCGTTCTTCGTAGCGTCGCCGGAGCGCGTTCATCGCGTCGATGGTCGTCATCGTCGAAGCGGAGCGCGCCGTGCTCGGCGCGGCCGTCGCGCTCGACGGCGGAGGCGGCGCCACGCTCGCCGTTCCCGCCGGGCGGCCGCCGAGAAGGCGCCGCGCCAGTGCGTCGCGCCGGGCTTGCGCGCTGATGGAAGGGGCGGGATTGGCGGGGATCGGAGGCACGACGGCGCCGCTCGGCGGCGGCATCGCGACCTCCGAAGCGCGCCGCGCGGAAGACGCCGGCGCCTCCTCGGCCTGCACGCTTCGCGCGATCGTTTCTTCGGCCTGCTCTGCCTCGCGCGCCGCCTGGGCGAAGAGCGCTTCGATGCGGCGCGAATGCCGTCGCGATTCGAGGTAGCCGTCGTATTCGGCGCGCGCGGCGTCGTTCGTCAGCGTCTCCTGGGCGAGGGTCAAACGCGAGAAGAACGCCTCGAGGCGAGGCTTGAACGAGCCGAGTTTCTTCCGGAAGTGCCGATCGGGGTGAAATCGCGCGGCAAGCTTGAAATAGGCGCGTTTCACCGCGCTCTTGTCGGCCGCGGCCTCCACGCCGAGGAGCGTGTAGTGATCGATCTCCGGATCGTCGGCGGCGAGCAGCTGCTGGCGCAGGTCGAGCGCGAGGTCCACGACTTCGTCGAGCGGATCGGCACTCGCCGCCGATGCAGCCGCCTTCGGGGCGGCGGCGTGCACGTCGTTCTTGGTCACGTTGGCGTTGGCCTCGTCCGTAGCGTCGAATGCGGATTTCACGGGCTGCACGCGCTCGTCGGACAAAGGACGCTCCTCGCGGGTCGCCGCGCGTTCGGCGACGGCATCTTCATTATAATACGGGCCTCGAGGGCAAAGCATGCAAGCGAGCCGCACGAAACGGCAAGTGCATGCTCTTGCAAGCGCCGCGCAACCGCCCTCATTCCCACCTTGGATGCATCCATACCCAAGCGTGCGGAAGGGCGAGAATACGGCGCGAGAGCTCATCGTTGATGCGCGCGGTGAGTGCCGCGACGCCGATCTCATCGGCCGAAAGATCCGCCGTCTCGATGCGCGTGGCCGTGACGACGAGCGTGTCGAGAGCGCTGCCCCCCGCCGGCGCCGTCGCGGTCGACCGTGCCCCGCCGGCCGCCCCGCCAGCAGGCGCTGCCGTGCCGACGACGACGGCGGCGCCCGATCGCAACGCGATGCGCGCGGGTCCCACTGCCGTCTCCGCGGGGCGACCGAGGAATGGCGCGGCGATCGACGGCACACGCGAGCGCAAGTCCATCGGTACGCCCAGAACCCCTCCTCGCCGCAACGTGCGAAGAATCGCGAAGGCCGAGCGCCGCTCCGCCCGCCAGATCACGGCGACACCCGTGCGACGGCGAAGGCGGTCGTAGAGGACCGAGAAGCGCGGGTCATAGCTCTCACGCGCCAGCGTCACGAGCGGGAAGCCGCCTGCGACGAGCGACGCCGCGACGTTCTCCCATGGCCCGAGGTGCGCGGATGCGAACAGCACGCCGCGGCCCTCGACGCGCGCGCGCTCGAGCGTGGCTCGCGCTTCGTCCGTCAGGACGAGCGGCTTCGGTGGGTCGCGGCCGGCGAGGAGCGCCACGGTATCGGCGAGCGATTCGCCCAGCGTAGCAAAGCAGCGGCGCGCCAGCGCCCGGCGCACGCGCGGGTCCGCGGCCGGCATCGCGCAAGCCAGATTGCCGGTGGCCGTCCGCCGCGCCGCGCGCGCGAAGACGAATGCGGTTTCGCCGAGCACACGGCCGAGCGCGCGGAGCGCGGGCAAGGACCACGGACGAAGCGCGCGGAGGATCACCGACGCGAGCGCCCACAACACGTTGTTCTTCGCGCGTTGCACGAGCGTCCAGCGGCCGCCTTCGCGCAGGTCCGCGCGAACGACGGCGCGAGTCGATGCGCGAGGCAGGGAGCCGGCCACGAGAGCCCTCGAACCGATCCAGGCTTTCGGTTTCATCCAAACCTTGTCACGCCTTTTATCGGCGAGTAGTACCTCGCTACCATGCGCGCCGCCGCTCGTTCCGCTCGCTCCGTTGGCTCCGTCGCTGTCGCCCTCGTCGCGTTCGCCTCGGCCGTCGCGCCCGCGGCGAGCGCCTTTGCACAGGACGTGAACATTCCCTTCACGAAATCCGTCTTGCCGAACGGCATGGTGGTCATTCTGAGCGAAGACCACGCCGTTCCCCAGGTCGCCGTCAACGTCTCGTATTCGGTCGGCTCGCGGATGGAGCGGCCTGGCCGCACGGGGTTCGCGCACTTGTTCGAGCACCTGATGTTCATGGGCACGGAGCGCGCGCCCACCAAGGCGTTCGATGCGTGGATGGAGGGCGCGGGCGGCACGAACAACGCGTGGACGGCCGAAGACCGCACGGACTACTTCGACATCGCCCCGTCGACCGCCCTGCCGCTCTTGCTCTGGCTCGAGGCGGATCGCCAGCGTTCGCTCGGCCCGCTCATCGACAAGGCAAAGCTCGATTTGCAACGCGACGTCGTGCGCAACGAGCGCCGCCAGAGCATCGAGAACCGGCCGTACGGCGTGGAGGAGCTCGTTCTTCCGGGGCTCCTCTGGCCGGCCGAGCATCCGTACAGCCACCCGGTCATCGGTTCGCACGAAGACCTGGAGGCCGCGTCCGTCCCCGACGTAAAGGAGTTTTTCGCCACCTGGTACGATCCGGCGAACGCGTCGCTCGTCGTCGCAGGCGATTTCGACCCGGTGCAGACGCGAGCGGCGATCGAGCGCCTCTTCGGGAGCGCGCCGAGCCGCGGTAAGCCCGCGGACCCGCGAACGACGTTCAGCGACGAGAAGTCGACGCTGACGACGCCGGTCCGTAAGACCGTCGAAGACAACGTCGAGCTCACGAAGATCACGCTCGCATGGCAGTCCCCGCACCATTTCGGGCCGGGCGACGCGGAGCTGGATCTGCTGGCGAGCGTTCTCGCGCAGGGGAAGGCGAGCCGCCTCTACAAGGCACTCGTATACGACCAGAAGATCGCGCAAGAAGTATCCGCGACGCAGGAGTCACGCGTGCTCGGGTCGCAGTTCGTCGTCGACGCGCTCGTCCGTCCGGGCGTCGACCCCGCGAAGGTGGAGAAGGCGATCTGGGCGGAGCTCGCCAAAGTGCGCGACAAAGAAGTCTCGAGCGAGGAGCTCGAGCGGGCACGCAACGGCTACGAGATGGACTTCGTCGATCGCCTGCAGGGGGTGCCCGGACGCGCGTCCCTCCTGAACATGTACCAGGCCGAGGTGGGCGACGCCGGCTACGCGCAGCGCGATCTGGATCGCTACCGTGCCGCCAAGGCAGGGGATCTTCTGTCGTACGCCAAGAAGGTCCTTTCGCCCGATGCCGTCGTCGTTCTGACCATCGTTCCGAGGAAAAACTGAAGCCATGAAGCTCCGCGCGTCGTCTTCTCTGGCCCACGTGGCTCTTCTCAGCGCCGTCGTCGCGGGCAGTTCGGTCTCGACCGCGTGCGGACCGAGTGTACCCCCGCCCGCGGCGCCGGCTCCCACGCCCCCGCCGAGCGCCGCTCCCGCGCCCATAGCCAGCGCGGCCGTCGATCCGCTCGGGCCCAAGCCCGAGCCGCCGGCGCCGCCCCCGTTTCTGCCGCCGACGCCCGACGTCTTCACGGCGACGGGAGGCATGACCGTGTGGCTGCTCGAGCGCCATCAGGTTCCGATCGTTTCGTGCGACCTCACGGTTCCGGCCGGCGCATCGAGCGATCCGAAAGGCAAGGGCGGCCTCGCGTACGCCACCGCGACGATGCTCGACGAAGGTGCCGGAAAGCGTGGGGCGATCGCGCTGTCGAGCGCGATCGACGACCTCGGCGCACGCATCTCGACGGACACGAACGCCGACGCGAGCTTCGTCTCGCTGACGGTCCTGAAGCGCAACCTCGAACCTTCGTTCGCGCTCTTCTCGGACGTCGTCGCGCGCCCGCGCTTCGAGCCCGCGGAGTTCGCGCGTGTCAAAGACCTCTGGCAGAACGAGCTCAAGTCCCGCGAGAAGGACCCGGACGCGACCGCCCGCGTCGTTTACCGCGCGGTCCTCTTCGGGGCGGATCATCCCTACGGACACCCGTGGGACGGAACGGCGGCGACCGCGAAGACCATCGCGATCGAGGACGTGAGGAGCTTCTACGCGAAGCAATGGCGCCCCGATCGCGCGACGCTCGTCTGCGCGGGCGACGTGACGAAGCCCGAGCTCGCGCATCTGCTCGACGAGTCGTTCTCTTCGTGGAAGGCGCCGTCCACGCCGGCGCCGGCCGTGGTCGTCCCGGACGCCCCGAAAGGGCCCTGGCCCAAGGTCGTGCTCGTCGATAGGAAAGACGCGCCGCAGGCCGTCATCGCGGTGCTTCGCCCCGGGGTCTCCGCCGCCGACCCCGCGGTGCCGGGCCTCTGGCGCGTGAACGACGCGATCGGCGGCAGCTTCTCGTCGCGGCTCAACCAGGACCTGCGCGAAGCCCGCGGATACACGTACGGGGCGCGGTCGCGGTATTCGATGTCGCGCGGCCCAGGGCAGATCGTGTCATGGGCCAATGTCGTGACGGACAAGACTTCGCCGGCGCTCGATGCGCTCCTCGACGATCTGCACAAATTCGCCGACGGCGGCGTCACCGAGGACGAAGTGGCGCGGACGCGATCGCAGGCACGCGGCGAAATCGTCAACGTGTACGAGAGCGTCGAAGCGATCGCCGGGCACCTCGCGGGGGACGCCGCGCTCGGGCTGCCGCCCGACTGGGAGGCGACGACGAGCCAGAAGCGCGACGCCGCGCAGAGGGCGGACCTCGATGCGCTCGCCAAGCAGTACTACGACCCCACGAACGCGACGATCGTGGTCGTCGGTCCGCTGGGGGTCCTGCAGGCGGGCCTCGACAAGCTCGGGGTGTCCGCGCCGGAGATGCGCGACTCCGAGGGCAACGTGATCGCGGCCAAGGCGGCGAAACCGGCCACGAAGCCTCCTGGCCCGCCGGCAGCCCAGCCGGCGCCCAAACCGGTCACGAAATAGCCCGATGACGCCGGACGTCTCGCTCGACGCGGGGGCCGAAGACAACGGGCTCGCGAACATGCTGGCGACGCTCGTCCGCCAGAACCTCGAGTCCAATCCCCGCAAGCGAGGCGATTTCGAGGCCCTCGCCGGGCGAATTGCCATCGTCGCGGCGGATGTGGACGTCGCGCTGACGCTGGCGTTCGAGCGCGGCGGCAAGCTGACCGTCTACGACGGGATCGCGGGCATTCCGGACCTCACGATTCGCGGCCCGTCCGATGCGATCATGGCGCTCTCGAACATTCCGAGCACGACGCCCCTCGGGTTGCCCATTCCCGAACCGAAAGACAAGGAGGGCGCACTGGCCGTGCAAACGGTGGTCAGCGCCCTCGTCGGCGGCGAGCTCCATATTCATGGTCTGCCGGCGCGCCTGCCGTTGTTCTTGAAATTCGGGCACATCATGAGCGTGAACGGCTGATGATGAGCTGGCAGAGAGCTGGGGTAAAAGCCGCGCGCCTACGGTTCCACTTGACGTGTGGCCAGGCTCCTCCTACCTTCCCGCGCCCGTCTCGTATCATCACGCATGGCGGGCAATGACCTGTCGATCGACCGAGGATTGTTAGCTAATGGCCGTTCACATTCGACTGTCCCGTGCCGGCGCCAAGAAGCGGCCGTTTTACCGCATCGTCGTCACCGATCAGCGGAGCCCTCGTGGCGGCCGCTTTCTCGAGAATCTGGGGACGTTCGATCCCGTTGCGGATGACGGTCGTTTCTCGATCAACCTCGAGCGACTGACGTACTGGCGCAGCAAGGGCGCGCTTCCGTCGGCGACGCTCGACAAGCTCCTCAAGCGGCAAGCCCGCGCGGCTGCGGCCGCGCCGGCTGAGCCCGAGGCCAAGTAGGTTTTCCGTCGCCCGCGTTCGCGGCGGGTGGAGCCGAGTCGATGCCCCTGAAAGAGCTCATTCGATCGATTGCCGCGGACCTCGTCGATCACCCGGACCAGGTCGAAGTGGTCGAGGTCCCCGGCGATCACGGAACCCTTCTCGAGCTGCGGGTCGCGCGGGAAGACATCGGCAAGGTTATCGGCAAAGAAGGCCGAACGGCCCAGTCGATGCGCACCATTCTGACCGCCGTCTCGGCCAAGCTCGGCCGCCGCGCGAACCTCGACATCGTCGACTGACGCGCTGGGCGATCGCCATGGACCGGGCATGGCTCGGGCGGGCGGTTCGCGGGCGGGCGATGCATGGTCGGACCGGAAGTATGGGTTCCCCTCGCGGAAATCGCGCGGCCTCACGGCGTGCGTGGTGAGATCCGCCTGCGGCTCTTCAATCGCGACAGCCAGCTGCTCCTCAAGCTCGACGAAGTGCTCGTCCGGTTTCCCGAGGGCGACGAGCAGGAGATCAGCGTCGATTCGGCGCGGCGCGCCAACGACGCGATTTTGATGAAGCTCTTCACCGTCGACGATCGCGACCGGGCCGAGTCGCTGCGCGGAGCCTTGGTATGCGCGCGGCGCGGTGCTTTCCCGCCCGCTGGCGAAGGGGAGTTTTACGCGTGCGACCTCGAAGGGGCGCGCGTCGTCGTGCGGCGGGAGGGCGAGATCTCCGCCGACCTGGGCCGTGTGCGTGAACTCCAGAGCTATCCCACGGTCGACGTGCTTCTCGTCGATGCGGCGGACGGCGGCCTGCCATGGGAGATCCCTCTGGTCGACTCGATCGTCGAGCGCGTCGATGTTTTGTTCGGCGAAGTGACCCTCTCCACGCTCGAGGGCCTGGAGAGGGCATAATCATCGGCATCGTCGTCGTCACGACGCGGGAGCAGCGCGGTGCGCTTCGATATCGTCACCCTTTTCCCCGAGCTGTTCGAGGGCTTCCTCAAGACGAGCTTCGTTGGCCGCGCTGCGGCGAGCGGCGCGCTGGTCGTTCGCTTTCGCAGTCCGCGCGATTTCGGCCTCGGCCGCCACAAGAGCGTCGACGACTCGCCCTACGGCGGGGGCAGCGGCATGGTCATGCGCGTGGACGTCCTCGTCGCCGCGATGGAGTCGCTCGACGGCGACGCCCCGGAGCGCGTCCGCGCACGCCGCGTCCTCCTGACGCCGCAAGGGAAGCCGTTCGACCAAGCGCGCGCGCTCGCATTCGCAGCCTGCGACGCCCTGATGCTCGTCTGTGGTCGCTACGAGGGATTCGACGACCGGGTTCGCGCGCACGTCGACGAGGAACTCTCGCTTGGCGACTTCGTGATGACGGGCGGCGAAGTCGCGGCAATGGCCGTGATCGACGCGTGCGCGCGTCTCTTGCCGGGAGTCCTCGGCAACGAGGCTTCCACGATCGACGAATCGCACAGCCCCGACACCGGAGGATTGCTGGAATATCCGCACTACACGCGGCCGGTGGAGTTTCGCGGCGCCCGCGTACCGGACATTCTCCAAGGTGGCCATCACCAGGCGATCGCCAAGTGGCGTCGTGAGGAGGCCGTTCGGCGCACACAGGAGCGGCGTCCGGACTTGTGGGAGCGGTTCTGCCACGACGAAGCCGCCAGAGCGGAGCCCGTTCGAACGGAGCGTTCGAGCGACGGAGCGAGCGCGGGAGCGAGCCAAACCGGCGGCAAACGCGGGGACAGCCGATGAGACCCGTGTCGATCGCGCTCGTGCA
>DATHQY010000100.1:0-3495 GCA_035482215.1 Polyangiaceae bacterium
CCGCGGCGAGATCCGGAAGGACGTCTCGCCGCACCTCGCCGCACGCGCGATTTTCGGCGCTCTCGACGGGATTGCGCTCACGTGGGCCCTCGGCAAGGCGGACCACGGCGGGCTCGTATGGGCCGCCGGGCAGTTGAGCGAGATCGTCCTGCGGGGCCTCGTTCCTCGCATGCCCGACGTCCCGGGACGGCCGCGATGAAGCGCCTGCGCGAGCGCGCCCGCGTGCGCCGCGACGTGCGCCGATTCTTCGACGCACGCGGGTTTCTCGAGGTCGAGACGCCGGTGATCGTGCCTTCCCCGGGCCTCGATTTGCATCTCGACGCATTCGAAGTGGTGGGCGGCGATCGCGGCGCGCCGCGCTGGCTCATCACCTCGCCGGAGTACCAGATGAAGCGGCTCCTCGCGGACGGGTGGTCGCGCATCTACCAGATCGGGCCGTGCTTTCGCCGCGAGGAGCGGGGACCGCGGCACAACCCCGAGTTCACGATGCTGGAGTGGTACCGCGCGGGCGCGGACGTGGCCTCGGCGATGCGCGACACCGAGCAGCTCGTCGCGGCCGTGACCGGCGGGTCCGTCGCGCTCGAAAACCGTACGATCGACGTGGCGCCGCCCTTCGATCGGATGACCGTGTGCGAGGCCTTCGCGCGCTTCGCCGGCTTCTCCGAGGACGAAACGATCCACGCCGCCGCGCACGACGAAGACCGCTACTTCCGCGCGCTCGTCGATCGCGTCGAACCGGCGATCGAGCGGATGGATCGCGGCGTGTTCCTCGTCGATTACCCGGCATCGCAGGCGTCCCTCGCGCGCAAGAAGCCCGGCGACCCGCGCTTTGCCGAGCGCTTCGAGCTTTACGTAGCCGGCGTCGAGCTTTGCAACGGGTTCGGCGAGCTCGTCGACCCGGCCGAGCAACGGCGGCGGCTCGAGCACGATCAAAGCGAGCGACGGGCGCGCGGCCTGCCCGCTTACCCGATCGACGAAGCGTTCGTCGCGGCGCTCGCGCGCGTGCCGCCGAGCGCGGGCAACGCCCTGGGTCTCGACCGGCTCACGGCGCTCGCCACGGGGACCACGAACATCGCCGAGGTGATGGCCTTCACCGCCGACGAGCTGTGACGTGAGTCACTCGCTCGGGGGGAGCTTCGAAGGCGGCTTGAATAGAGCCGGCGGCGCCTTCGACGTCACCGAAGGCGGCTCCGGAGCGCCCGAGAGCGGGCCCGCGGGATCGGCCGCCGTGCGGCGGCCGCTCGCGTGGTGCACGGCTTCACGCAAGGTCGGCACGATGAGGCGCTCGACGACGCGCGCGAGCTCGGCGGGCTTTCGCGGGACGGCGAAGACGACGCACTGATTGAAGACGCCGGCCGTCGCACGCGCGAGGAGCGCGCTCGTGCCCATCCGCAGATCGTCGGCGAGAAGCCGCCGGTAGGCTTCGCCGAACCCCTCGATGCGCCGCTCGACGCACGTGTCGACCGCCTCGGAGGTGAAATCGCGCGGCCCGAAACCGGTGCCGCCGATCAGAATGACCGCGTCCGCCTGGTTTTCGTTCGACACGTTGGAAATGAGAAGCTGGATGAACTGCGCTTCTCGATTCACGGTGACGGTGCGCACGACCGTGAACTTCGCCGCGGAGAGGGCAGCCGTGACGATGTGCACGGCATCTTCCGTGAGATGCGAGCGCCCCATCGCAACCGTCGCCACCAGGACGCGGGGCACCGGACCGGTCTCTGCGCTCATCGCCCCATCGATGTTACGGCCCCCCGCCGCAAAGTCCATGGGGCTCAGAGGGTTTCGTTCGCTCCCGCGAGGCCGGGGAGGCCGGCGAGGCCGACGAGCGGAACGTCGATCCCGACCGCCTTCATCAGGCGCAGCGCGTTGGAAGTCTGCACGATGCCCGGACGAAGGACGTAGTCGAACGTCATCTTGTCGCCCTCCACGTGCTCTTCGAGGTGCACGTTGGTTACGCGTCCGCCGAGCTCGCGCTCGAGCGCGGTGATGCCGAGGTCGTGCGTGGAAACGGCGCCGAGCGCGCCGAGCGAGAGCAGCTCGCGAACGACCGCCGAGGCGCCGAGCACGCGCTCCCGCGAGTTCGTGCCGTGCAGGATCTCGTCGAGGAGGAAGAACACGGCGGCCCGCCCGCCTTGGTGGGCATCTTTCGCGCGATCGATGACGCTCTTGAGCCGCGCGAGCTCCGCGTAAAAATGCGACACCCCCTGCGCGAGCGAATCTTCGACGCGCATGCTCGTCGCCACCCGAAGGGGCCCCAGGCGAAGGGCCTCTGCGCAAACCGGAGCACCGGCGTTCGCGAGAACGGCGTTCACGCCCATCGCGCGAAGGAGCGTGCTCTTTCCGGACATGTTCGAGCCCGTCACGACGAGCGCGAGCCCCGCCGCGGGAAGGTCCACGTCGTTGCCGATCCGGGTGGCCCGCGGCAGAAGAGGATGCCCGAGCTTCTCCGCCTGAAAGCACGGTTCGGCAGCCAGCGACGGCCACGCGAAGTCCGGATTCTCGAACGCGAACGCCGCGAGGCTCGCGAGGGCCTCGACTTCGCCGAGCGCATCGAGCCAACCGCGAACGCGGCGCCCCGATCGCGCGCGCCACCGCCATAGCGCTCGGGCGCAGTGCACGTCCCACATCAGAAGCGGGCCGATGATGAAGCGAAACACCTCGTTTCGCCGCGCGTCCACGAAGCCGACGATTCGCGCGAGCGCCGCCATCTCGGCGCTCGCACGCACGTCCCCGGCGAGACGCTGGCGGAGTTCCCGCAGGAGCGGCGCTTCGAACGGCTCGTTCTCGATCGCGGCGAGCATGGCGCGCCATCGCGTCGCCGCGGCTTGCCGTGCCGACACGATCTCGAGCATCGGCGTCAGCCTCAATCCGAAGAGCGCACCCACGACGATGACGCCGACCGCCGCCGCCAGCGCCGACGTCTCGGCCAGCGTGTGGGTCTCCACGAGAACGAAGGCCGCGACGGCGACGGCCGGCAACGCCCACGCCGCCGCCAGCACGAACGGCGACAGGGCCGCGGCGTCCCCCTCGGTCCACGCGATGAGGCTCGACGGATCCGGCCTCTCTTCCGACAGAACCCCCGCGGCGATCGCGAAGGCCTCACGAAACGCCGAGCGACCCGCGAGATCGCGCACCGCTTGTTGACGCGCCGAAATGGCGTCCGGCCACCCCACCGGGTCTTCGAGCGAAAGAAGCGCCGCGAGCCGGCGCTCGCCGAACTCCGTGTCCGTCGCATCGGTGAGCTGCATGAGCGAGGCCCGCCCGAACACGTCGAGGTCGCTCGAAAACGGATGGCCGCCCGCGCGAAACCGTTCGCTCGCGAGGGGCAGGCGCTCCCAGTCGAGCGCGAGGCGGGCGAGCCCGCGAACGTGAAAGCGCACGGCGGCCTGCGCGCGTTCCTTCTCCTGCTCGACGTTTGCGTGGACGAACACGAGCCCCACGAAGACGGCCACGAGGAGACCGATGACGGCCCACGGCCAGGACCTGTGTCCCCAG
>DATHQY010000101.1:0-5718 GCA_035482215.1 Polyangiaceae bacterium
ACGGCGCCGACGCCGTCGATGGACTCGACGAGCGCGAGCCCCTTCTGCGGGCCGAGGATGAACACCGCGTCGTCCAGCTCGTCGGCCACGAACGCGGTCGGCGCCCAGATCGTGACGCTTCGCGACGCCGTAGCCGGATACCCCGTGCGGGGATCGATGATGTGGTGATACCGCTTGCCGTCGACCAAGTACGATCGCTCGTAGTCGCCCGCCGTGCTGAAGGCGTGGTCGTTCACGGGCATCATGGCGAAGTAATCGCTGTCGGGTCCGCGCGGGTCCCGAATCCCGGCGATCCAGGGATTGCCGTCGGGCTTGACCCCCTTGGTGAAGAGGTCGCCCCCCGCCTGCACGAAGAACGTGGCCACCCCGCCGTCCGCCAGGACTTTGGACGCGCGATCGACCGCGTATCCCTTGGCGATGCCGCCGAGCCCGATGCGCACGTGCGCCTCGTCGAGCGCAATGGTGCGCGTCGCCTCGTCGAGCTTCACGTGCGACCAGCCGAGGTACCGCACGCGGTCCCGCACCTGCGCTGCGGTCGGCGGGTGCGGATCCAGGTCCTGGTCGAACTTCCAGAGCCCGTGCAGCGTTTCGAACGTGATGTCGAACGTGCCTTCGCTGATGGCGCTCGCATGAAGGGACTCGCGGACGACGTCGAACGTCTCGGGGCTCACCGCGATCCCGTGCTTTCCGGCGGCGGCGTTCACCTGCGAGATTTCGCTCGCGGGATCCCAGGTCGTCATGAGCTTCTCGAGGCGCACGATTTCGTCCGTCGCACGAGAAAACAGCGCCTGCACGTGCGCGGCGTCGAGCGCGGGGGTCGTGAACGCCGCGAAGGAGAGGTGCGTGCCCATCGCGTGGCCTTCGCCGGTCACCTTTTGCGGGACGAAGGCTGCTGTCGCGGAGGCGAGAGCCGCCGCAGAGGCGAGAGCGACCGCGGAGGCAGGGGCGACCGCGGAGGCAAGGGCGACCGCGGAGGCAGAAGGCGCCGCCGGGGCGGAGGCCGCGGACCCCGGCGGAACGGCCGCCGGCGCGGCCTGCGGGGGGCCCGCGTCGCGGCACGCGGCCGCGAGCGCCATCGGAGCGATCAGGAGCAGCGCGTTCGGTTTCATCAAACCGGCGTGGGCGCGAGCACCGTGACGTCGATCTTGCGCCGATAGGCGTGCTGCATGATGAGCTGCGACAGCTCGCGTCCACGGCCGACCGGCGGCAGGTGCTCGAAGCTCCCGTCCCACAACTCGAGGCCGACGCGATGCCCGTCCATCACGATGCGGTTGATCTGCGGCCAGGCCCACCGCCGCGATCGCGGGATGCCGAAGGGCAGGAGATACCGCGCCTCGATCCATTCTTCGCTGACGAGCACCCCACGCATGTGGGTGCGCAACACGGTGCCGACGGCGCTGATGACGATCACGATGGCGAGCACTTGCGCCGAGACCGGTCGCCCGCGGTCGCCTTCGACGACCCACCCGAAGATCCACGAGCTCGAAGGCGCGGCGTCGTACGCGTAGGCGACCACGCCGCCGAGAACGAGGGCCGCGGCGAGGTACGCGGTCGACGGAATGCGCGTCCTGAACGGCGGCCCGAACTTCGTCCGCCCGCCCGCCGGCGGCGAATACGTCATTTCGAAATGCGCGACCGATCCGTTGACGTCGGTCACGCTCGATCGCTCCCCCTCGTCCGGCGCGGCCGCCGGAGGGCGCGCGTCAGGAGACGTCTCGTCGGAGGACAGCCTTTCGGGATCCACGGCCCTCGAAACATGGTGGCACAACACCGGTAGCCGCGCTCGATTTCGCGCGCGCGGTACGGATTCGAGACGCGTCCCCCGTCAGCCGTCCCGTTCGCTCCTCCGGCGCTCCCGCAGGCTGGCTACCTCGCTCTTGCTCGGGTTGATGACGAGGAGACCGTGGTCGCCGTCGAGAAGCGCGATATCGCCGTCGGTGGCCCACCGGAAGAGACCCTGGATGTCCGCCACCGCAGGCACGTCCATCAGGCGCAGGAGCACGTGGGTGCGCGGGCCGGAGGCACGTTCGCTCAGCGCGATCGCGACGGGGTGCGTTTTTGCCGTCACCAGCAGATCGAACACGGTCAGCGTATCGCCCAGCAAGACCGCCTTGCTCGGGATGGAAGAGCGCTTGTCGGACCCCGCCAGCATCGTCAGCGCGTCGCACAGGTCGTCGACGTCGCGGGCGCGCTCTTCGAGGAACGCGTCGCGCGTCAACGACGCGGCTGTACGCGTCGCGTCACGCGCGACTTTCGACAGCGCTTGCGCGATGCCGGCCCCGCTTTCGACGAGCTCGGTCGCCCGCTCGCGGAAACGCCCGTCGCGCAGGATGTCGGCGTACGTCACCAGAAACTGCGCGCTCTCCCCCAGCCCGATGCGCTGCGCCCGATCGAGGAGCCCGCGGATCGCCTTGTCGGCCCGGTCGAAAGCCTCCTCCAGCTGCCGCACGTCGCCCTTCCGGTCGCGATCGGCGTCTCGATCGGCCTCGCGCGGAGCGGGTCGCGCCGGCGGCCTTCGCAGCGCAGCCACCGCGCCGAGCGCACGCCCCACCACGGCGGGCCTTCCGGTCAGGGTGACCTTGCGCGTGCCGCCGCCGGTCCGCCGTGCCCGTCGCTCGCGCGTTTCGTCGATGAGCTCCGCGTGGCGCATCCCTGCGGCGATGAGGCCCACGATCGCGGTCACGAGCTCCACGTCGGCGTCGGTGAACGGCATCTTTTCGCGCTGCAGGACGAGCGCGCCGAGCGGGCCGCGGTTGCCTCCGATGGGCACGGCGAGAAACACCGGGAACCGCTCCTCCCCCAGCTCGGCGAAGTGCTTGTAGGCGGCGTGCTGCTCGGCCGTCTCGGTCGAGATGGGTCGCATGTACTCGAGCGCTTCGCCGGTGATGCCCTGGCCGACGCGCAGGCGCACCTGCCCGATCGCGCGGTTCGTGAACCCCACGTTGGCGCGCATTACGAGCTCGCTCTTGTCGCCCTCCAGCACGTAGAGCGAGCACACGTCCGCCTCCAGCAAGTCCGCCACGCGTCGCGGCGTCTCGTCGAGCAGCTTCAGGAGCGGCATCGGCCGCACCGCGAACGCGACGAAGTCCATCACGCCGTCGAGGCGCTTGTTGCCGCGCGTGTGGACGCGAGGAACGGCAGCGGGAGGATGGGGAGACGACGGCGGAGGCTGCGCCACGGGACGCTTCGAGTATCGCCGCGGACGGCCGATCGCGTCCACCGGCGCGTCCCGAACCCGTGCGCACATACGCCGCATGGAGTACGGTCCGCCCGTCATGACCTCTGTTTTCGTGCCGCCCGGCGCGGCGAAGATACGGTTTCCCTCGGCCGAATGGTGCGTCGCCCTGAAGGACGCCATCAACGCGAACACCGGCTACCGGACGGCGGCCAAGGATTGGACCCACGGTGCGGTCGCGATGGTCGTCGCAGCGGAGCCTGCCATCGGCATCCCGGAGGACGTGGGCATGTGGCTCGACACCGCCTCGGGCGAGTGCCGCGAGTGCCGCCTCATCACGCGCGCCGAGGCCGACAAGGCGCCGTTCGTGCTCGTCGCGCCCTACGCGCGCTGGAAAGAAGTGATCAAAAAGCAGCTCGATCCCACGAAGGGGATGATGCAAAACAAGTTGAAGCTCACCAAAGGTCACATGCCGACGATGGTGAAGTTCGTGACGGCCAACAAGGAGCTCGTGGAGTCGACGACGCGCGTCCCGACGCAGTTCATCGACGAATGATCGAACGACGAACTTGACCAAACCATGTAAATGCCTCGATCATCGTCGACGTGAATGCGAATGCAGCGCCTCCGGTGGTGCTCGTCGCCGACGATGAACCGACGATGCTGGAGCTCGTCGCGCGTCATCTGCGGTCGATCGAAGAGCCGAGAATGGAAGTGATCGAAGCGTCCGACGGCGACGAGGCCTGGCGCCTCGCGCGGGAGCGGCTGCCCGATCTGGTCGTCCTCGACGTGATGATGCCCGGCATGAGCGGCTGGGAGGTCTGTCGCAAGATTCGTCAGGAAGCGGCACTCGCGCACACCGGCGTGCTCATGTTGACGGGCATCGGCGAGAATCTGAACGAGGCGACGAGTCCGTTGTTCGGCGCCGACGAATACATCGACAAGCCGTTCGACTTCGCGCGGCTCGATCAGAAGATCGAATCGGTGCTGCGGCAGAGGGCGGCCGCGCGAGACGCGGTTCCGCGTCCGCTCGCGAACACTCGCCCCGGCGGCAAAGCCGGCGACGCGGGCAAGCGTCGCGGGAGCCGGCCGTCCGGCAATGGATTCGGGGGTCCGGCGAAGCCTGCCGGGTCCGCACCGAAGAAAGATACGAAAAAGGGTAAGCGGGGTCGCAAAGCGAACGCAGGCGCCAAAAAGGCCGCCTCGCGCAAGCCGGATATGCCCGCAGGGAAAGGAAAGAGGAACATGGCTGCGAAGAAGGGTGCGAAGAAGGCGGCGAAGAAGACCGCGAAGAAGACGGCCGCGAAGAAGACGGCGAAGAAGACTGCCAAGAAGGCGAAGAAGAAGTAGCTCGGGCTCGCCTCGTATTTCGGGGCGGGGAAAGCCGGGGCTCATTCGCGCGGCTTGGCGGGCGCCTTCGGGGCAGGCGTCAGGCCGCGTGTCCGAGCCGGAGTTTCTCCTCTTGGCCCAGGTGAAAAAACTGTCTTAGCTCGCAGCGCAATTCGCTGAATCGCGCGGCGCTCACGTAGCGCCGTTCGAGCCTACGCACGAAGCGGTGCGCCGCCTCGTTGGCGACGCGATACCGCTGGCCGAGCTCCGTGGCTTCGTCGTGCGAAAAGCGAACTCTCTCGTAGAGACGAGCTCGGAGCGCAGCGCTGCCCGTCGCGTCGAAGGCATGCATCGACGCGGCGAGCACCACCCACTTGTCGACTTCGGCTTGCATTTCGAGCTCGAGGTGCGTGGCTTCACGCTGTACGCGCGCCCGCTCGACCACATAAACGAAGTGGCTGACGCCTTCGATGATCTGGCACAACGTGTCGAGGCCCCCGCCTGCGCTCCCGTCGGGACCGAGGCAGGGAAGCAGCACGCGGAGCTCGATCCCGCCGTCGTCCGCTTCGCGCAGGAGAAGCGCCTCGCGATCGCCCGGCTCGGTGCCGGAGGCGAAGTCGGCGACGTCCGCCACGCGGTCGAGGCCGTAGAGGCGCTCGAGCGCGCCCTGGATCCTCGCGGCGAGCGCCAACTCGCGCACGAGAAGCGCGCCGTTGCCGGCGAGGGCTTTCCTTCCGTCCGGCGCGCCGCTCACGGCACGCCGTCCCGCGTGCCGCTCACTGCACGATGCCGCGCGGTCCGCGCGTCGGCACCACCCCGCGCGACGTGAGCGCCGTCGCGAGCCGATTGCTGCCGGTCTTGAGCCATCGCTCGTAGACTTTCAGCAACCCCCGCGACGTCTCGGTGCCCATGGCGATCGTGGTGTCCGCCACGTCGGCGACGATGTTCACGAATGCTTCGAACTTCTGCGCGAGCTCCGCGAAGAGGTCGGCTCGAAGCGGGGCACTGCCGGGCCGATGCCCGCGCGGCTCCACGGGGGCCCGCGCCTGGAGGATGTGGCTCGCCGCGTCGTACGCGCGCGTTCCGAGCCCGTGCAGGTACTTCGCGTCGACGCCGCGCGCCTCGAAGTGGTCGCCGAAGAAGCCGCACCCGTAGAGCACGCCGTCCCCCAGAAGCCGGAGCTTCTCGAAGCGTTCGGCCGCAGGAGCCCGCAG
>DATHQY010000102.1:0-9595 GCA_035482215.1 Polyangiaceae bacterium
CCGCGGCGACGTCGAGGTACTGCGAGCGGAACTTGGTGTAGAGGCCGCCGTTGATGACGACGTCTCCACGCGCGAGCTCGAGTTTCTGAAGCTCGGGATTGGTCCGGTGCGCGACGAACGCCGCCCACTCGTTGACATTGCAAAGGTTGCAGTTGTTGTAGGGCTGGCCACCGTAGACGTTGAACGCCGGCGAGGTCGCGGCTCCGGGGGTCGTCGTCGGGCCCGTCGAGACGAAGTCCCACATGCCGCCGAAGTACAGGTCCATCGACTTGATGCCCGTGACGAACATGATGCGGTCGACCGTGGTCTGGTAGTCGCTGTCGATCCCGTCGCCGGCGTTGTCGACCATGCCGAGACCCCAGTGGCTCGGCATTCGTCCGAACCGAAGCTGGCCGACGGGGGTCATGTACTCGCCCCAGACGCGCTTCACTTCGACCGAGTTGGTCCACGAGTTCACGCCGGCCGTCGGAGGGCCCTGCGTCGTCGAGAAGAATCCGAGCGAGGCGTACGGGTTGTAGCCGGCGGACATGTAACCGGTCTTCACGCCGACCATCGTGCCCGAAACGGTCGTCCCCGCCGTCGTCCCGACGGGCTGCATCGCGTACGAGTTGGGCGTCGACCCGAGAACGAGGTTGTCGAGCGCGTCGACCTCGGAAAGGATGCGGAGGTTGTCCGAAATGTGGATCTCCGGATCCAGGCGCAAGCGGACGTTCGCCCCGCTTTCGGTCTTGTCGTAGCAGCTCTGGGTCGGGAGTGGCGTCGCGGGACCGCAGAGATTGACGCTCGCGCTTTTGCCGCCGGCGCTGGGCGAGTAGCTCTGGTCGAGCGGGATCGGCCAGAGCTGCTGCGGATCGCTGCCGGTCACCAGGCTGCTGCTGTGGCGGTTCAGGAATAGGTTGTGAAAGAGCTCTGCGCGCGTGCGGAAGAACCCGTGGACTTCGAAGACCGGCCGCGCGTGGCCCCACCAGTCTTCGCTGAAAACTTCCTGCGGGTTGCCGAGCTCGCCCGACGACGACGGCCGCTCGGATCCCTGGGCGGCGAGCGCTTGCTGATCGTGCGCGGGGTTGATCGACGGTGGGGGCGGGGACACGACGACGCGGGCCGCAGGCACCGCCGGGGCGGAGGGATCCGGGCTGGGCGCGATGAGCGCCGGCCGAGCGGGGCGCGGAGCCTCCGTCGGGGCGGGGGCTGCGCCCGGCGGGGTCCCGGCGGGCGCAGCCCCCGGGGACGGCACCGCCGAACCAGGGGGCGCCGCTGCGGGCGGAGACGCCGTCGTGGCCGACGCCGCGTCTTGGGCGCGTCCGGATGCGTCTTGCGCTTGCGCCAGAGCGGGAACGAGCAGCGGCGCGGCGAGCGCCAAGGGGAAAAGCACGTGCAAGCGGCAGCGCCGGGGCATGGGTAGGGCGCGCGTTGTATCACTTCTGTGCTCGAGCGTAAGCGCGTTCCGTGTTTTTCCCACCGGCGAGCCTGAACCGTGTCTACGGGGTCGGTTCGAGCTCGGCAAGAAAGGCTTCGATCTCGTCTCGAAGCGCGACGAGCCGCTCGCGCGCAAGGCGGGGCATCGCGGCCCGCTGCGGGGCTATTTCGCTCTCGGTCGCGCGGGTCCGCTCCGGCGCCGTCGCCACGGTGGCCAGCGTGGGCGCGTCCGCGGTCGTAGACGCGGCGGCCGTCGTAGGCCGAGCCGCAGTCTCGAGCCGCTCGTCGTGGGAGACGCCACCGTCCTCCATACGGTCGTCGTCCGCGTCGGACGCGCCGTCGTGGCTTGCGGCGCCCGCGGCTAGCTTTCGCTTCGCACCCGCGATCGTAAATCCCTCGTCGTAGAGGAGCGCGCGGATCCGTGCGAGGGTCTCGACGTCGCGTCGCGAGTAAACACGCTGCCCGCGGCGGCTCTTCGTCGGGCGGATCGTGCGAAACTCGCGCTCCCAATAGCGGAGGACATGTGGCTCCACGCCGATGAGCTCCGCCACCTCGCCGATCCGAAAATAAAGCTTTGCGGGCAAGCCGGCGGCGTTCGGCCCCTCCGCGCGCGGGCTCCTCAACCCCCGCATCAATCCTTCGCGAGCGCGTCGACGACGGCCGCTCCGAGCCCAACCCCGCTTCCGCTTCCGTTCGCGACGGTCGCGGGGACGTGTTGATTGAGCGCTTGTTTCAGTATCTGGCTCGCCTTGAAGGTGAGCACTCGCCGCTCCGTGATGTTGATCGGCTGCCCGGTCTGCGGATTGCGACCGGGGCGCTGGCGCTTGTCGCGGAGGACGAAGTTGCCGAAGCCACTGACTTTGATCTTCTCTCCGTGTCCGAGCGTCTCTTTCATCATCTCGAACACGAGGTCGACGAGCTCCGCCGACTCCTTGCGCGAGAACCCGCCCACCTTGCTGTAGAGCGTTTGGACGATCTCCGCTTTCGTCATGATCGTCTGCCTCCCCCCCCGCGAAATTGGGCTGAGTCTAAACACGAATTCTGCCGATGGCTACAGTCGCCTCCGCTGAGTGCGCTCCCGCTGGCGGCTACCGGAGCCGCAGGTACGACTTGTGTTCAACCCAGTTCCGTAGTCGTTGGGGGCCATTTCGCGGGTTCCGGCCACCCTCGTTACAGGTCGATATTGTAGAAGCCGGTCAGGACCAGGGCGAAAATCGCCTGGCCGGTCGTCGATTTGGAGCCTTCGCCGTGGGCCGGCATCGATGGCGGCGGGTTGCTCCCGGAGAGGTCCCCGAGGGTGAGGGTGGCCTTGGGCAAAAGGCGCATCGCTCGCGCGAGGGGTAGCCACAGTCCGAGCCCGAGCTCGAACTCGGGTCCGCTGAACGTGCCGTCGTCACTGCCCCGCACGGTGAGCCAGCGGGCGGCGATGCCGGCCTCGCCGTAGAAGCTCGGGCGGTCGGGATTGACCATGGCGCCGATGACGGCCCCGAGCAGGGTGCTGTTCGCGCTCGTTGTCGTGAACAGGCCAACGGACCTCGTCGTGTAGTTCGCGTGGTCGAGCGATAGCCCGACGTACCATCGCCGCGCGAAGCGAAAGCCCACGTCGAGCCCGTAAGCGACTCCGCCCGAGACGAGTTGGGTCGCGTCGATCGATCCGCCGTTGGAGAGCGGCACGGTTCCGTTGATCCATTCGCCGCCGAGATGACCGCCGAGGAGCACCCCTTTCCAGGAGAAGCGGCGACCCGGGTTCGGCCGGTCGAGCACGGCGGGAGGAGGAGGCGGCGGTTCCGTTGGGGTGAACGGCGCCGGAGCGGGCGGCTCCGGGGCGGACGCGGCTGCCCGCATCGGCGAAGCGGGACTCGAAGCAGGCGTCGCGGATTCATTTGCGGA
This sequence comes from Polyangiaceae bacterium, assembly GCA_035482215.1. Taxonomy (GTDB): domain Bacteria; phylum Myxococcota_A; class Polyangia; order Polyangiales; family Polyangiaceae; genus Palsa-1150. Next base: position 3,307 of record DATHQY010000102.1, read on the forward strand.
CGTCCCGACCGTTCCGGTGGTTCTCGCCGCCGCGAGCGAGGGGGCGGGCTTCAGCGCGAGCAACGTGATGCGAGCTTCCGCCTCCTTCAGGACGACGACCTGTTCCACGCGCGGATACCCGGGGGCGGAAATCGCGACACGATGTGGACCCGGATCGAGCGGCACGGCTTCGCCAATCAGGGCAGCCGGCACGCTCTGGCCGTCGACTTCGAGCGTGGGTCTGCCGACGTTGCCGGGCTGCACGACGATCGTGAGCTTGGGCACGCGCGGCTCGACTTGTTCGAGCTCCGTGCGCGCCTGATCGACGGCAGCTTGAAACGCCGGCGGCGCACCGCGCGGAAGCGTCGTTCGGAGAACCTCACGGTACTCCTCTGCGGATTCGACGAGTCGCCCGAGCGCGGCCTCGCATTCCGCGATGCGCAGCTGGTTCGTCGGCGCCGAGTAAAGCTGTTCGGCGTGCTGAAATTTGAGGAGCGCTTCGTCGAAGCGCGCCTCGCGCTGCAGCTCGTCGCCTTGCCTGAAGAGATCGCGCGCTGCCGCGCGTTCCGCGTCGTTGACCTGAGCGAACGCCGGAGCCGCAAATGCCCCGAAGAGCAAATTCGCGGCGCCGAAAAGGCCCAAAAAAAGGAAAGGGACGTGTCGCATCAAGGACTCGCGCTTCAGTAGCCGGGATCGGCGGACGACGTCGGCCGCGGCGCCGGATGGACGGCCGGCGGTGCAGCGATCTTCGCGGCGGTTTGCGGCATTTCCGCTGCGCGCCCATGCGGCGACGCAACGCGGTCGGGGATGGGCGGGAGGGCCGATGACGGCGGCGTGGAGACCGCGCTAGGCGCGTGGACCGTCTCGTGCGAGGGGACCGCAGCAGGCGCGGGGACCGTCGCGGGCGCGGGGACCGCAGCAGGCGCGGGGACCGCAGCGGGCGCGCCGGACGAGTCTGCGCGTGCGGGAACGGTCGCGGCGCCGTCGAGGGCGTTCGAGGGTGGGAAAGGCGATGCCGGAACGGTCGCCGGCGCGGTGGCTGCGAGCGTAGGCGGCGCGCGCGGAGCGAACCGCGCGATCGCGACGATGCCGGCGGATCCGGCCAGGATCGACGCAAACGCGACGCCGGCGATCACGCCGCGAGAGGCTTTGGCCGGTGAGGCGGGCGCGGTGAACGGCGCCGACGTGCTGTTTGCCCCAGCCGCGATGCTGGGAAGAGGGGTCGGTAGCAACGGGGGGTCGAGCGCTGCGCGACCGGAAGAGGGTACGGGCGACATTCCCTCGCTCGTCGCGGGGCCCCGCCGGAGGCCCATGCCTGCGGCGGCGGCGAGGGCATCCGCGAGCTCCGCCGCGCTCGCGAAGCGCGCGGCCGGGTCACGGTCGAGGGCGCGCGCGAACCACGCGTCGAACGTCGTGGGCAGGTCCGAAACGGTGTCGGACGGCGTCGGCAGCGGACCGGTGCAGATCTTGACGAGCAGGTCGCCGACGCTCTGCCCTTCGAACGGGAGAACGCCGGTCACGCACTTGTACGCGATGACGCCGAGCGACCAGAGATCCGTCCGGTGATCGATCGTTCGAAAGCCTCGTGCTTGCTCCGGCGACATGTAATACGGCGTCCCGATGACGGCGCCCGTCTGCGTGCTGCTCGTGGGCTCGCTGCCCTGGAAGGGAATTCGAATCTTGGCGATCCCGAAGTCGAGCACTTTGGCGATCTCGTCCTCGTCCTCGAACGAGCGGACGAGAAAGATGTTCTCGGGCTTGAGGTCACGGTGAATGATGCCCGCGCCGTGGGCGCGGGCGAGCGCACGGCAGACCTGGCCGAGAATGCGCACCGTTTCGGCCAGCGACAGGCGGCCCAGGCGTTCGATGCGCGCGTCGAGCGGCTCGCCGAGGAGGAGCTCCATGACGATATACGGCCGGCCATCGTCGGCGAGGCCGTGATCGAAGATCTGGATCGCGTGCTTGCTCTGGATCGCCGCGGCGGCTCGCGCTTCGGTCAGAAAGCGCGAACGCGCCTCTTCGTTGTCTGCGTGCTCGGCGTCGACGAACTTGATGGCGACGCGGGTTCCAAGGGTCGCGTGACGTCCCTCCCATACCGAGCCCATGCCGCCGCGGCCGATGAGGCGGAGCACCTCGTACTTGCCGGCCACGAGCACGCCGCGGCCGTTGGCGGAGGAAGGCGGGTCATTCATTGTGCGGCGGGACGCTCCACATTAGACGACTCCCAAGGCAGCCGCTAACAAGCCGAACCCCCGCAAACACAACGTAAAGCAACGTAAAACCGCAGCGGGGGCCAGAGCCGAGAACGACGATGCCGCGCACCACGAGAAAGACCGAGCCCGAGACCGCTCCCGGCGCCGGCGGGCCGGCGCCCGCGGTGCCGCTGGCCGGGCCGGCATCGCTGCCCGCGAAGGGGGCGACCGACGTGCTCTATCTGGTCGATCTTTCGGGGTACGTATTTCGCGCGTACCACGCGCTACCGCCCCTCTCGAACACGCGCGGCGAGCCGACGCACGCGGTGCTCGGCACCGTGAACATGCTGCAGAAGATCATCGCCGAGCGACGGCCGCACCAGCTGGCAATGGCGATGGACTCGCGGGGGAAGACGTTTCGCCACGACCTCGACGCAAGGTACAAAGCCACACGCCCGGAGCCGCCGCCCGATCTGTCGCAACAGATGGCGCGCGTGCACGAGATCGCGCGTGCATGGGAGGTGGCGTGTTTCCGCCAGGACGGCCTCGAGGCCGACGACCTGATTGCGGCGGTGACCGCGCGGGCGGTTGCGGAGGGCCTCCGCGTCGTCATCGTCAGCGCCGACAAAGACTTGATGCAGCTCGTCCACGACGACGACCATTCGGTCGTTCTCTGGGATTCGATGCGTGACAAAGTGTACGGACCGCTCGAGGTCGCAGAGAAGCTCGGGGTGCGTCCGAGCCGTGTGCGCGACTATCTCGCGCTGACGGGCGACACCAGCGACAACGTGCCGGGGGTGCCGGGTGTCGGGCCGAAGACGGCCGCCGACTTGCTCGACACGTTCGGGACGCTCGAAGGCGTCTACGAAGGTCTCGAGCGCGTGAGCAAGCCGAAGCTCCGCGAGAGCCTGCGCCTCCACGAGCCGGACGCACGCGTGTCGCAGAAGCTCGTGACCCTCGACGCGACGACGTCGATCGAGTGGGATTTGCAGAAGCTTGCATGGAGCGGGGGCAACTTGTCCGAGTTGCGGCGCCTCTACACCGAGCTCGAGTTCCGTCGGCAGCTCGCCGAGCTCGAAGCGTTGGAGAAGACCCGGCGCGAAGACGCTGCCGCGTCGTCGTCGCCTTCGGCTCCGGTGCGCGCGGTCGAGCCGAGCCGGCACCCGCCGATCCTCACGCTCGAGGCGCTTTCGACCGTGCTCGCCGAAGCACTCGAAAAAGGGCGCCTCGGGCTCGCGGTGCTCGCAACCAGCCGCGACGCGACGCAGAGCGACATCGTGGGGCTGTCGCTCGCGACGGATCCTTCGGGAGGCCACTACATGCCGCTCGCCCATCGCTATCTGGGCGCACCGGCGCAGCTCGCATGGGCCACGGTGCGCGAACCGCTCGCCGCCGTACTCGCCGATCCGAACGTGACGAAGGTCGGCCATGACTTGAAGCGCGCCGCGATCGTGCTTTCGCGAAACGGCGCGCCGCTGTCGGAGCCGTCGTCCGATGTGCTCCTCGCGGCGTACTTGCTCGACCCCGAGATGCCGAGCGGCTTCCCGGAGCTTGCGAAACGCGAGCTCGGGGTCGACCTCGCGCGGTTTCAGGAGACGCCCGCCAAGTCGCGCGGGCCGGTGCCGTCCTTCGACGAGACGGACGTCGAGCACGCGGCGTCGCTCGTCGGCGGTGATGGAGCGATCGCCCTCGCGCTCGCCGCGCGTTTCGACCCGCGCCTTGCGGCCGAGGGGTTGATGCCCCTTTTTCGCGACGTCGAAACGCCGCTCGAGCACGTCCTCGCCGCGATGGAGATGCACGGCGTCCTGGTCGACTTCGTTGCGCTCGAGTCGCTCGGGCGGGACGTCGACGTCATGCTTCGCGACCTCGACGCGGAGTGCAAGCGCGTCGCCGGCAAGGACTTCATCTTGCGCTCCCGCGACCAGCTCGAGAAGATTCTCTTCGACGAGCTTCGGCTGCCGGTCGTCAAACGCACGCCGAAAGGTGGCCGTTCGACCGACGCCGACGTGCTGGAGGCCCTCGCCGAGCAGCACCCGCTCCCGGCCCGAATCCTGGAGTACCGAGAGCTCGACAAGCTGAAAGGCACGTACATCGACGCGCTCCCCAAGTGCGTGCATCCGCGCACTGGCCGTATCCACACGCGCTTCGATCAAGCGGTGGCGGCGACGGGCCGGCTCTCGTCGAGCGATCCGAACCTCCAGAATATCCCGATCCGCACCGAGCTCGGACGGAAGATCCGGGCCGCCTTCGTGGCACCGCCGGGTCACGTCGTCCTCAGCGCCGATTATTCGCAGATCGAGCTCCGGGTGCTCGCCCACCTGTCGCAGGACGCGGAGCTCGTCGACGCCTTCGCGAGCGCCGAGGACGTGCACGCCCGTACGGCCGCGCTGATCTTCGACAAGGCTCGAAACGCGGTCACGGCCGACGAGCGGCGCGCGGCGAAGACCATCAACTTCGGCGTCATCTACGGGATGGGCGAAGCCGCGCTCGCCAAACAGCTCGGGATTCCCCGCGAGCAGGCGACGCGATTCATCGCCGCCTATTTCGAGCGGTACGCGGGCGTCGCGCGATTCATGGAGAAAACGGTCGAGAACGCTCGGCAGGGTGACACTGTGCGTACGCTCCTCGGGCGCCGGCGATTCTTGCCGAATCTTCACTCCGCCAACCGCGCGCTGCGGTTCGAAGCGGAGCGGATTGCCCGCAACACTCCGATCCAGGGAACCGCAGCGGACATTCTGAAGGTGGCGATGGTGGCCATCGGCAAGGACGCGGCCCTCGCGCGGCTTTCGACGATGGTGCTCACCGTCCACGACGAGCTCGTCTTCGAAGTGCCCGAGGCCCACGCCGCCGAAGCCGGCGAACGCATTCGCGCGCAGATGGGGAGCGCGATGCGCCTGGCCGTTCCGCTGGTCGTGGACGTGGGCTGGGGCAGGAGCTGGGCGGACGCGCACTGAACTCCCCCTCGGAGTTTCGGGGAGGGGGCATCTCTCCGTACCTGCAACGTCCGGATCCGCTTCATGTTCATCGAATGTGGCGGGCAAGCGGCGGACCCTCGTAGCTCCAGCACCTAAAGGAAGCACGAAAGTGGTTCGTTAGGACGGCTATGGCGACGAGCGTCGGGACGGGCGGGTCCACTCATCGGTCTTCGAGGCACGCAGCCGCCGAGGCGGTTCAGCGGGCGCTCGCCACGTTGGGGGGCGCGAAACCCAACTTCGGATTTCTCTTCGCGGGGCCGGATTACTCGCTCGCGGAGGCGCTCTCGGCGTGCGCCGAGTTCACTCGTGCGGAAATCATCGGGTGCACGAGCGCCGGTGAGATCACGGAAAACGGCCTGACGCACGGCGGGATGCTCGTCTTTCTCTGCGCGTCGGGCGCGACGACGGAAATGCGGTTTTCCACGGGTCTCAAGGGCGATCCCGAGCGGGTCGGGCGCGAGCTCGCGGCGAATCTCTCGTCCCTCAAGAAGACGAGCGCGCTCAGCGACAATCGCCATCTGACGACGGTGCTGTTGACCGACGGACTCGCCGGCACCGGCGAAAGGCTCGTGAACGAGCTCTACGAGCGGCGAGTCCAGAGCGGGACGCAAATCGTCGGAGGCGCCGCCGGAGACGAAGGTCGTTTCAGGGCGACCTGGGTCGGATCGCGGGCCGGGGCCGGTCCGGACGCCGCCGCGGCGTTGCACGTGTTCAGCGAGGCTCCATGGGGGGTCGGCGTCGATCACGGACTGCGGCCGACGACCAAGCAAATGCGCGTCACCAAAGCCGAGGGCAACGTCGTGCACGAGATCGAAGGACAGCCCGCCTTCGCCGCGTACCAGAAGCACGCAGCATCCAGGAATGTGCAGCTGACCGAGGAGAACGCGAGCAACTATCTCGTGGCCAACGAGCTCGGAATTCACTTCTTCGAGCGGTTGCATCGGGCTCGAGCGGCTCTTTCGGTCGGCGCGGGGGGAAGTCTCGTGTGCGCTGCGGAGATCCCCAAGGGATCGATGGTGAGCATTCTGGACGGAGAGCCCGAGAGCATGATCCGCGCGGCCCATGGCGCCGCGGCGGCGGCGCGCGCGAGCGTGAAGGGCAGCGTCGCGGGCGTGCTCCTTTTCGATTGCGTCTGCCGAGGCA
>DATHQY010000103.1:0-7971 GCA_035482215.1 Polyangiaceae bacterium
ACTTCCGTCCGCTCGTCGCTCACGAAGAGCGAAGCGAGCGCACCGAGGTGCGCACCGAGCGTCGCCATCACACCCCGCTCGCCGACCGACAAGAGGCGGACGCTCGGCCCGGTGAACTCGAGCACGACGGGCGCGCCGCGAGACTGTTCGACGCGACGCACGACGTCGCCCACTCCGCGCCGTAAGAGCTCGAGGCTCACGTCGCGTGCGCACACGAACGGCCGGAGGCGTCCGCTCAAGAGCACCTGGACACTGACCGGACGCCGCACGCGGACGGTGCCTCGCGTGAGGGCCTGGGCGAGCGCGGCGGGCGGCACGACGAGGCTGAGCATCCCGATTCCGCCGACGCCGCCGAGGCGCGGTTCGTCCGTGACGCAAAGGCGGGCCGGGCTCGCGAAACGCTCGATGTGAACCGGCGCCGGAAAGCCCACGCCCGCGCGCGCGACCCAGATCCCGTGCGCCAGCATGTCCGCGGCGGGAAACCGTGCGTCATCGCGGGCCTCGCCGCCCGTCACGCATCGTCCGTCGTACGCGAGGGCCACTTCGACCGAAGCCTTCTTGAGGCCCGCAGCGAGCGCCTGCTCGAACGCACGCCCGGGGGCACGCGCCAAAACGACTTGGTCGACTTGGACGAGAGCTTCTTCGCTCCCGAGCGGCTCATCGCTCGAACGCGCCGCGAAGATCTTCTGGGCCATCGTGCGGGGAGGATCCCCGGCTCGTGCGCGCATCGTGGAAGGTTGGCTCGGTAGGCTGCGGGGGCGTGCAAGCGCGGGCGGCGGCGGCCTCGCTTGCCAAAATTCGGCGCGGGCGGGCAAGCGCCCGGACCAAGCTAGACCGTTTCTTCCCGCTTGTCAGCCGCCCGGCCACGAGCGGGCCACGACCGGGACGGACGCGGCAAGAACTGCCCGCGCCGCGGCGCGCCGTCGCCGCGATCGCCGAGCTGCGGTCCAGCGCGGGCCCCAGGCGGCAAGACAACGAAGAAACTTTCCCTTACCCTACCGTCCACCGCTCATGTTTCTGTTTCGCCAGGCACTCTGCGACATCGTTGACAAGACCGAGGGCTGCGTCGCGTCCCTCATCATGGATTCCGAAGGAATCCCCGTCGAGACGTACACGCGCGAAGGCGCCCCCTTCGACATCACGACCGTCGGCATCGAATTCGGGGTCGTCCTCGAATCGATCCGCCGCGCCGCGGAGTCGCTCGAAGCGGGCAAGCCTCGAGAAGTTTCGATCGCCACGGACAAGATGATCGCCATCATCCGGATGCTTTCGGAATCGTATTTTCTGGCGGTCGTGATTCTGCCGGACGGAAACTTCGGCAAGGGTCGCTACTTGATGCGTGCCGCGATGCCGGTTCTCCTCGCCGAGCTGGGATGACGTCGCCGAACGCGACGGCCTCGGACGTGACGTCGGACGTGACGATGCGCGCGCGGACGCGCATTCTCTGCCTCTCCGGGCCGAATTTGCAGCTCCTCGGTGCGCGCGAGCCCGAGGTGTACGGGCGCGCCACGCTCGCGGACATCCACGCGCGCCTCGCGGCGCGCGCGCAGATGCTCGGCGTCGACGTCGACGCGCGCCAGAGCAACCATGAAGGCACCCTCGTGGACTGGATCGGCGATGCACCGCGGGAGAACGCCGCGGGGATCCTCATCAACCCCGGCGCGTACACCCATACGTCGATTGCGATCCTCGACGCGGTGCGTGCAGTCGGTTTGCCTTGCGTCGAAGTCCATCTGTCGAATCCGGATGCGCGCGAGCCGTTCCGGCGCCGTTCGTACATCGCGAAGGCGTGCGTCGCGCGCGTCGCGGGCTTCGGTGCCGACAGCTACGAGCTCGGTCTGGACGGGCTCGTGCGGGTGCTCGCGCGGCGGGCTACGACCCCCTAGCCTCTCGGTTTTCCGTCCGTAGTTTGGGTCGCGTCGTCGTTTGAACGCTCCGTTCAAGCGACTTTTGCTAAGGTGCCCGCGTTCAAGCCATGAGCCTCGATCTCGACAAGCTAAGTGCGCTGTTCGAGCTTCTCGCCGAGAAGGACATCGCCGAATTCGAACACGAAGAGGGCGGCGTTCGCGTGCGCGTCAGCCGCCAGATTGCAATGCCGGGCGCGATGGCTGGAATGGGAGGGGTCGGCCCTTGGGTCGTCGGATCTCCGTCCCCCGCAGGCCCCGGACAAACCGCGGCTGCGGCGGCCGCGGCCCAAAGCGCAAGCGATGACGCGGCGGGCGACTCGCTCGACGTCACGAGCCCCTTCGTGGGGAGCTTCTATCGCTCGCCCTCCCCCGATGCACCGCCGTTCGTCGAAGTGGGGTCGGTCGTTCGGCCCGGGCAAACGCTTTGCATCATCGAGGCGATGAAGCTGATGAACGAGATCGAAGCCGAATGCGCCGGCACGGTCACCGAGATTTTCGCCCAAAACGGCAAGAGCGTCGAATACGGGCAAAAGCTCTTTCGCATCAAGAAGGCCTGAGAGCGAAACGCTCTGCGCGGCCGAGACACGTCTCTCCGGGTATGTTCAAGAAGATCCTCATCGCCAATCGTGGCGAAATCGCCCTTCGCGTCCTTCGCGCTTGCCGCGAGCTCGGCATCAAATCGGTCGCGGTGCATTCCGAGGTCGACGCGCGCGCCCTCCACGTACGCTTCGCCGACGAGGCGGTGTGCGTCGGGCCGGCGGCTGCGAGCAAGAGCTACCTCAACATCCCCGCGATCATCAGCGCGGCGGAGGTCACCGGCGCCGACGCGATCCACCCCGGCTACGGGTTTCTGTCCGAGAACGCCGAGTTCGCGCGCATTTGCGCCAAGTGCGGGATCACGTTCATCGGGCCGTCGCCGGAGGCGATGCGCGCCTGGGGCGACAAAGTCACCGCGCGGACGAACGCCGCCAGGTTCGGGCTCCCCCTCCTTTCGGGTAGCGCGGTCCTCGAGAGCGCGGAGCACGCGATCGCGGAAGCGAACCGCGTCGGCTACCCGGTCATTCTGAAAGCGAGCGGCGGGGGCGGCGGCCGCGGAATGCGCGTCGTGCGAAGCGACGCCGAGATGCCCGACTCGTTCGCGAGCGCGCGCCGCGAGGCCGAATCCGGGTTCAAGAACCCCGACGTGTACTGCGAACGCTTCGTCGAGCGGCCGCGCCACATCGAGTTCCAGGTCCTCGCCGACCAGCACGGCGGCGTGTGGACGCTCGGCGAGCGCGAATGCTCGCTCCAGCGCCGCCACCAGAAGGTGATCGAAGAAGCGCCGAGCCCTGCGATGACGGCGGAGCGCCGGCAGGCCATGGCCGAGGTCATTCGCCGCGCGGTGCGCGAAACCGGGTACACGTCGCTCGGGACGCTCGAGTTTCTGATGGACGAGCGCGGGGACCTCTACTTCCTCGAGATGAACACACGCGTGCAGGTCGAGCACCCGGTGACCGAAATGGTGACCGGCCTCGATCTCGTGGCGCTGCAGATTCGCGCGGCGGCCGGCCAGAAGCTCGACCTGCCGGACACGCGGAACTGGCACTTTCGCGGCCATGCGATCGAATGCCGCATCAACGCCGAAGACCCGAAGTCGTTTGCCCCGTGGCCCGGCCTCATCACGGAATGGAATCCGCCCGGCGGCGCGGGCGTTCGCGTCGATTCGGGCGTATACGGCGGGTGGCGTGTCCCCCCCGACTACGATTCACTCCTGGCCAAACTCATCGTGCACGGCGCGACCCGCGCCGAGGCGATCATCCGGATGCGCCGCGCGCTCGACGAGTTCATCGTGTCGGGCATTCGAACGAACATCGAGCTGCACAAGGCCCTCCTCGTGGATCGCGAAGTCGTCGAGGGGCGCATGACGACGCGGACGATCGAACGCATCACGGGCAAGGGGCACTAGCGCCGTGCACCGCGTCCGCGGAAAGCGACTCGGCCTTGCTTCGCACCAAGCAAGACTGCGCGGCATCGCCGCCGCGGCGATGCTCGGCGGCCTGCTCCTCGCCGGCTGCGCCACCTCGCCGCCGGCGACGTACTACACGCCGTTCACCGGGCTTCGCATTTCCGCCGCGGTGCTCTTCGCCGGGTACACGTGCGGCGTCGGTCCCGGACAAGTCTACGCGTACGTTGCCGTCGTGAGCGACGCGGCCGAGACCGGCCCGCAGCCAACGGGCCTTCCGATCGCCAACAGGTATGCCTGCACGGCGGACGGCGCCTTCCAGAATCTGCCCGGCAGCGGCTTTTACAACGTCAGCATCTACGCGTACGACCGCGCTGCATTTCCGGCCGAGCTTGCGTGCATGTCCGGCAACTGTGCGCTGCCTCCCACGGTGCCGTCCCAGCTAGGCGATCCCACTTGGACGACGACATGCACCGGCGTCGTGGAGTCCGGCCAGAACGCGCTCGTGCAGTGCAAGCCGCTGGTCCCGACGAGCGTCGGCGCAACGCCCGATGCGGGCATCGCGCCGGATGACGGCGCCGTGGGCGATGCCACGGCCGTCGATGCGACTCTCGCGGCTGACGGCGCGGCGGACGCCTCGGTCGACACCGGCGAAACGGGCACCGTGGATGGCGGCGCGAGCACGGACGACGGCGGCGCCGACGATGGCGGCGACGGCGGCGCCGACATCCCGGATTCCGCCGACGCGTCCGATGCGCCGAACGGAGCCGACGGCACGTAACGGAACTGGCGCGGGACGTGATGCGAGACCTGGCGACGCCGCGGAGCCGCCGTTAGAGTAAGGACACATGGAACGCCCGGCGGCCGTATCGTTGGCGTTGCCCCGCCCCGGCTACGCGTTGTGGGGCATCCTCATCGCAATGGGGGTGCTCGGCATCGGCGGAGCGCTGCTGACGATGCTCTTGGGGGGCGACCCCGTGTTCGAAGCGCTCGCCCTCAAGCGAGGGCTCGCCTTCCACCAGCCCTGGCGGCTCTTCACTTCGGGTCTTCTGACCAACCCGAACCAGTGGTCGCACCTTCTTATGTCGGCCGTCGGCCTCTACTTCCTCGGGGCGCCGCTCGAAAAGCGCTGGGGCAGCCTGCGATTCTTGCGTTTCTTCGCGATCGCGGTGCTCTTCGGCAACCTGCTCACGGTCGCCGTCGACGCGCTGCCCGTGCCCGCCCAGTTGCGCTTTCATCCGGAGTACGCGTTCGGGCCCGCCGCGGCCATCGCGGGCGTGGCCGTGGGATGGGCGCTCGAATACCCGGAAACGCACGTCAATTTGATGTTCGTCGTTCCGATCCGCGGGAAATTCTTCCTCTGGATTACGCTCGCGCTCTGCGCGCTCGATCTCCTCTATCCGGCCGGCTTGGAAGAAGGGGTCATGGCCCCGCTCGGCGGAGTCGTCGCGGGGCTCTTGCTCGGGGGAACGCCCTCGCGCATTCGACGCGCGTGGCTCGGTCTGCGCCTTCTCTTCTTGCGTCGGCAGTCGGGCCACCTTCGCGCCGAGGACATCCTCGCCGCGAAGCCCGCGCGCCGGCCGCGTCCCGGTTCGCCGCCTTTGCGCGTCGTGCCCGGCGGCCTCGAAGAAGTGCTGAAAAAGCGAACGCCGCCCAAAGATAAGCGCTATCTGAACTAGGCTGCGCGACCCACGCGGCACGAGACAGGCGGCGCAAGACGGCATGTGGAATCATCGGCATCTCTTGGGGATCGCGGAGCTGTCGCGGGACGACATGCTGCTCGTCCTCGACACGGCGGAGCGCTGGTTCGCGATGCCGCGCGACGAAGCGAAGAACGCGCGCGTCCTGCACGGACGCACGGTCATCAATCTCTTCTTCGAATCGTCGACCCGGACACGGACGTCGTTCGAAGTCGCGGGCAAACGCCTCGGCGCCGACGTGGTGAACGTCAGCGCGCAGACGTCGAGCGTGACGAAGGGCGAGACGCTGCTCGACACCGTGCGAAACCTCGAAGCGTTGCGGGCGGATGCCATCGTCTTGCGCCATCCGGCGTCGGGCGCGGCAGAGTTCGTGTCACGCGGTACCCAAGCGTCCATCGTCAACGCGGGCGACGGCGCGCACGAACACCCGACGCAGGCGTTGCTCGACGCATTCACCATCCGGCGCCACAAGAAGCGGCTCGCGGGGCTCGCGGTGGCGATCTGCGGCGACATTCTGCATTCGCGCGTCGCGCGGTCGAACGCGCTCCTGCTCGGCGCGCTGGGGGCCGAGGTGAGGCTCTGCGGCCCGCGGACGCTCTTGCCGCGCGAAGCCGAAGCCCTAGGGCCCACGGTGCGGGTCTTCGACCGCATGGACGACGCCGTGGCCGACGCGGACGTGATCATGATGCTCCGCATCCAGACCGAACGCCTCGCAGGCGCGATGATCGCGAGCAACCGCGAGTACGCCCGTACCTTCGGCCTGAGCCTGCGCGTGCTCGCGCTCGCCAAGCCCGACGCGCTCGTGATGCACCCGGGGCCGATCAACCGCGGCGTCGAGATCGACCCGCGTATCGCCGACGGCGAGCGCAGCGTGATTCTCGATCAGGTGGAGTCCGGTGTCGCCGTGCGCATGGCCGTGCTGAGCAGCGTCGTCGCGGCGGCGGACGCGAAGCGGGCCGCTTCTTGAACGGTGACGCCCCGCTCGGCGTGTTCGACTCCGGTCTCGGCGGGCTCACCGTCGTGCGCGCCCTGCGCGAGGCGCTGCCGCACGAACGCATCGTGTACCTCGGCGACACCGCGCGCGTTCCGTACGGGACGAAAGGACCGGCGACGGTCGTCCGCTATGCGCTCTCGTGCTCACGCCACCTCGTGAACCGCGGCGTGAAAGCGCTCGTCGTCGCATGCAACACAGTCAGCGCCGTGGCGCCCGAACAGCTGCGGATCGAGCTCGACATCCCGGTGCTCGACGTCATCGGCCCAGGCGCACGCGCCGCGGTCGCCGCGACGCGCACGGGCCGCATCGGCGTTCTCGCGACGGCCGCGACGATTGCGTCCGGCGCTTATCCGAAGGCCATTGCGCAGATCTCCACGCGAGCAGAAGTCGTCGGCCTCCCGGCGCCCCTACTCGTGCCGCTCGCCGAGGACGGCTGGGTCGAAGGCGAAGTCCCGCGCCTCGTCGTGCAGCGCTACGTCGAGCCGCTCGCCGAAGCACGCGTCGACGTCGTCGTCCTAGGCTGTACGCATTATCCGCTCCTGCGCCCCGTCATCGAGCGCGAGGTGCAGGCGCGACTCGGCCCGTCCGTGCGCGTCGTCGATAGCGCGCACGCGACCGCGGCCGACGTGTGTGCCTTCCTGGCCGCGCGCGGGCTCGAGCGCAAGAGCCGGAGCGACGGGGGCGTACGACTTCTCGTCACGGACATGCCGCGCGCGTTCCGGGACGTGGCGGCGCGTTTTCTCGGCGACGCCGTCGGCGACGTCGAGCAAGTCGATCTGTAGCGCGAACCGCGCGTCAGCTCACCCACCGGAGGGCAAGGCTCGTCGCCCGAGGGAGTCGATCGTCGCGCAGCCCGCTGGTGTAGACGATGAGCGAAGCGCGATCGCCGAAGGCCATGCGTATCAACCGGAGGAACTCCTCGGCCCGCAAGACCGCCACGTGCGCGTGCCACTCGCTATGCCAACGGTCGGGCTCGAGCGCCGATTCGAGCGCCAGTTGCGCATAGCCCCAACCGATGAATTGCCGTATCGCGCGTAGGATGCGCGCTCTCCCTTGGGTAGTCAGCGTGACCGTTCGCTTGCGCGTGTCGTTGGTGACGATATTGCGCTCGACGTAGCCCATTTCCTCGAGCCGTCCGAGCATGCGACTGACGACCGAGGGGCAGACACCGAGCGTGCGCCACAACTGGCCTTGCAGCGTCGGGTATCGGCCTTTCTTGTGGATCACGTAGAGCATGTCCATGCGAGCCGCGGTGAGGCCCATCTTACGGAGCGTCCGTCGCGTGAGCCCCAGGGTTGCGTAGTACGCGCGCTTCAGACCGAAAAATACGGCGTGCATGCTCAAACGAAGAACACGACTCGTGCCAACTCACGAATTCGCGCATCGAACGCCCCGGTCGCTGGCGGCGAAGCCCCTCGGCCCGCGCGA